>CALXXA010000028.1 GCA_944392585.1 uncultured Alphaproteobacteria bacterium
TTGGCGAAGTTCTCATAAGCGCGAGGCTTTACGTCCGGGAATGCTTTCGGATCCACATAATACCGGAACTCTTTAATCAGGCGGATCGTGCTCATTTGCCTTTTAAATACCGAGGCGAATGTTTCCAGGTTAGTGCTGAGTTCTTCGGCGAACTCGTCAGCGATGTG
The DNA here is from genome assembly GCA_944392585.1 of uncultured Alphaproteobacteria bacterium. GTDB lineage: Bacteria > Pseudomonadota > Alphaproteobacteria > CAAHEQ01 > UBA3637 > CALXXA01. Next base: position 168 of record CALXXA010000028.1, read on the forward strand.
GCGGCCCCAGCGGCTGTCCATCAGGCCCAGGGTTTGTTGCGGTGTTAAGCCCTTGGATTGAATTATCTCGGCGGCCTTATCCCAAAATGCCTGCATGTCCTTTTTATGTTCTATATGGTTGCTGGCGGTTCCCCAAAATCCCCAGGTTTTGTTTTGTGTCTTTAAAATCTTCATGGCGACCTCCTTATTTAACTTCTATGCCTAAGTATCTGCAGTAGCTTGATCCTGACGGGTCAGCGTAAAGTGTCGGCTGGCCGTCTGCTGTAATCTCAACCACCTGGCGGTATTCGTGCTCATCGCAGTAGCCGCCTTTTCCTTTTAAGAAGCCGTAATCGTGTAATGGGTTGTGGCATACTCTTTTATGTTCGGCCGGTGTCAGGTTAATGGTTTCGACCACCGCCACAGTCTCCAGTCTGTTGCTGTTGGCTCTGGTTGTGCTCTTTACTTCGTCGAGGTCGGAGGGCTTCCTGACCATGTAAGTTTTAACTGTTTTCATGATAATCTCCTTTCGCATCACAATGAATGCTCTTTTTCGAAGAATTATCCAGTTATTTCTGTACTAAATCGCAAGAAATATGCATTATTTTGAGGGGGGGTGACCAGCCAGAAGTGACCAGTGACCAGCCAGGAAAAATCGGACCCTATTATAACCCTTGTATTTATTGGGGTTTGAGATATACCCGACCAGCCAGAATTTTTCTGTTTCGCTAGAAATATGGCGCGGCTTGCGTCCCCGCATATGAAATCTCGCCAGGAAGGACCCATGGCCGGACACCCAACTACCCAGGTGACCACCCAAAAGTACCAAGTGACCACCCAAAAGTACCAAGTGACCACCCAAACTTAAAATAAAATCTTGTAACTCTTTGATATTTATGTATTTTTATCTGACCACTGACCACCCAAAATTTTTTGGTTTTACTGAAAAAACACTGCCGCTTGCGTCCCCGCAGACATAAAAAAGCCACCTTTTTGATCAGGTGGCTAGCGACCAAAACAACGGAGAAATTATAAAAATTGAACGGTATCGGACAAGGGCTTCTTGTTCGTATGCGTTGGCGCTGGTGCCGCCGAGGCTGTCGGATAACCGAACATCATGAGCAAAACGGGCACTTCGTTTTTGGGTAAATCAAAAGCCTTGCGCGTTTCATCCGGGTTAAACATATTCACCCAAGTGGAATGAACGCCCAAGTCTGCGGCCTGCAACATCATGTGTGTTGCCACAATGGATGCATCCTCAACGCCCGAAGTAATAGTCTCATCAGTTGGGTTGTGCCATTCTTGATTTTTATCATAGCAAATAATCATGGCAAGCGGGGCATTGTAGTGACAAGGTGTCACAGCCCGCAACTTTTCCATGGCCGCCGGTGATTGAACAACATAAACCTTTTGCGGTTGGTTGTTCTTGGCGGTAGGGGCCACTCGACCTGCCTGTAAGATCTTTTGGATTTTTTCATCTTCAACAGGTTTAGTATCATAACTTCTTTGCGTATAACACACTGTACTCAGTTCTTCAAATGTCATTGTATATCCTTTCTATTTGTGATTATTATATAGCACTGTTTTTCAAAAAAAGAAAGTAAATTAGTAAGCTAAAAACTTTTAAGCCCCTTCATTGGTTTTTGCATATTCTTCCCCGTACATTTCCCATTGGTCAACCGAGCGCTTCCAATCTTTAATTGGATTGCCATACTTATCACACCACTTTTTGCGGGAATAATAAACATGGAACTGGTAAGGGTTGATTTTATGATACTGCCTTACTTGACAATACTCTTCCACTTGTTCTATGGACGGGCTGTTATCACTTAGCCCCAACAGCTGTCCGATTGGAACCGGACCTTTAGAAATTGAGCCTTGCCTTGGCACACTCCAATTCATTGCCAAGCCTGAGGGAGTTTCTTTTTCATTATATACATTCTGGGCATTCTTTCCTTTCTTATTTATAGCCGCAGGTAGTTCGCCGGTCGTCCGCAGGTAGTTCGCGCCTGAGTCGCATGGGGATAATTCATCACCGCCTAACACATTGAAATCATTATATTTTAACATCTTTATAAGTAGTCCGTTTGCTAAGCGTTTTGTATCAACTTCACCGGTTTTTTTGAGTTTTGCTATAACCCGCTTGATTTGTTGCGGGGATTTTTTTAAGGCCTCTGAGATCACAGCATAACTGGTCAGCAATTCGCCTTTATGGATAACATATTCATAAAGTTCTTTATCTTGGAAATTTGCCCGCAGTAAGAGATAAAGGTACACTTGGCAGACATTTTCATCCGGAAGCCAACGCCAGTTTAAATAACGTCTGTCTAATTTGACAAAGCCAAGAGGAAAATGCGGATCATCCGTTTTTTGTTTGTTTTGAGACATCAGGTGTGTCCTTTCTAATGAGAAGGAAAAGGGTTAATCTTTGACGGGTGGAAAACCGAACAGTTTTCTTTGTTCGGTCCAACTGGCCGGGATAGAGGCCCTGAGCAATTCTCGGGCGGTCATTGTTTTGGGTTGAGCTCCCCGTAAAATGGCATCAATAATATCCGGTGCCAAAAAGGTGAGCCGAATTTGCGCTCCGATATAGGCTGGATCCTGATGATATACTTCGGCCAGTTCATGCAGGTTTAAGTTCTTGGCTTCCTGGGTTTCACGATAAGTAAAACCGTTGGCTAAAATCTTAATGAGATAACGGTCTTCTTTCTTGGATGGCTTTTCACCTGAGGTCAAATACAGCATATCCGACACTGTTTCGGGCAAATGAATCTCCTTGCTCCCACGATGTGTAATCAGGTTAAAGGGGACGGTAGATTCCATCAGTTCCGGCTTTGATTCATTGGGTTTCAAACTGGCTTTTAAGCGTTTATCCATCAGGTGAAGGGCCAACGGTTTCCAGACCACAATAATTTTATCGGCAAAAATCGTTACCCCTTGAAGCAGAAGGCTGACTATTTTTTCCTTTTGTGTGCCGGTCAGTTGTTGAAAAACAGAATCCGTTTCACGCATTGCATAAAAGACCTCGCTTTCTTTTAAGTCCGGTTGCACTTGGCAGGCTTCCTGCGTCAGCGCCTGTAAAACATACGGGGATTTAATCAGCGGATTGAGCAAGTCCATCACCAAATTATCCAACAAGTGCATGGGGATGGCATTCAGCCGACATGAATGAGGTCCGTATTTTTTGTGGGTGCTATCGGTATAATAATAGTATCGTTTGCCATTTTTTAAAGAATATCTGGGATAAAGTTTTTGCTCACAACATCCGCAAGACAGAATCCCTCGAAGTAATCCGTTTTCCTCGTTTTTACTGACCGGTTTTAACCGCCGCCGCCGTATTTTTTGTGAATGTGAATTGAATAACTCCTGGGCGGCCTCAAAGGTTTTCTTATCAATAATCGGTTGATGCAGGCCCGGGAAAGAAGTCCCTTTATGCGTAATCTCGCCGATATAAACACGATTGTTGAGCATACTCCTTAAAAAGGTCCAGCCGGGAACTTTTCCCCGGAAAGTGCAATTTTCCCGTAAAAGGGTATGGCCCACCATGGATAAATTACCGGATGATAAAAACAGTTCATAAACGTGCTTGACCTTTTCGGCATCTTCCGGCACAACCACCAGTTTTTTATTTTCACCTTTATAACCAAACGGGGGAACACCGCCGACCCACATACCCTTTTTCTTGGATGCCAGAATCTTATCGCGGATGCGTTCTCCACTGATTTCTCGTTCAAACTGCGCAAAGGATAACAGTACATTCAACATCAATCGCCCCATGCTATCCGCCGTATTGATATTTTGTGTCACCGATACAAAAGAGCAGTGGTGTTTATCAAAAATTTCAATCATCTTGGAAAAATCCAAAAGAGATCTGGTCAACCGGTCAATTTTATAAATAACCACCATATCCACTTTATTCGCTTGAATATCGGCCAGTAATTCTTGAAAAGCCGGTCGGTTCATATTACCGCCGGAATAACCACCGTCATCATAATGTTTGTCTATCAATTCCCATCCTTGATGACGTTGCGCCTTGATATAATTTTCCCCGGCTTCCCGTTGAGCTTCCAGGGTATTAAATTGTTTTTCTAATCCTTCGTCTGTTGATTTACGTGTATAGATTGCACATCTCATTATCCAACTCCAAAAAAGCGTTTTCCCGAGGTGCGTATGCCTGTGATATGATGGGCAGCTGATGATAAACTGGTGTAATAGGTGCCGTCCATATCTACGCCCCTTTCCAAAATAGTGACACGATAGTCCGTCCCTTTATAGGTGCGGACTATCACTGTTCCCACCGGATATAAGCTTTTCTTGCGTTGTTGTTTTTCAAAGAGTTTTTTAATCAGGCTTTTTGTCTTTAAGGATAATCCCCCATGGCGTAATTCTTGCAAACGGTAAGAAACGCGCAAGATGTAAAACTCTTTATTGCCAATGCGGGCTTCTTGATTATACAGTTGCATATAATACTGTTTCAGGACATGAAAAGGCAAATCCGGCACAGTGCTAATATCAATGTTTAAGTCAAGATTTGTATCAACCATAGCGACTCCTTGTGAATACAATAACGCTCTTTTTACAATTTATATCCAGTTAATTCTGATTATTTTTGGCACTTTCTTCCCCTTGATTGAAAACTTTCAGCAAAGTGGGGAGTATGACCAGCGCCAATTCGTGTAACGGATTGTTCATGGGCTACCTCTTATCAAAAGTGATTGCTGTTTTTTCGGCCGATTCCACCCAAGCATCTAAATCCGCCACATCATAAAAACTATGACCGCGTACTTTTCTGAACTTGGGGCCGGAACCGTCCACCCGGTATTTTTGCAAGGTGCGTTGGGCTAACCCCAGATAGGTGGCGGCATCTTTTGTTGTATAAAAGCGTTGCGTTACTTTTCTTTTTTCCATCTTTTATTTCTCCTTAATTTATTGTTGACATTGCTCGCCTTATGCGAACAAGGCAAAGATAAAGCTTAAAAAGAAGAATAAACATTGAGATTTTTTTGAAGAAAACTAGCATTTTTTTAAAAATCCCAGTCTGCGAAAAAAAGTGTTGAGTACAAAAAACTTGTTCCTGTTCCCCCTGAAAAATATTGCCTTTTTATCGCCTTTTGACTATATCTTTGGATATAGGAGTATCTGATGAAGGAATTTTACAGGAATTTATTTCAAGTATATTTGTTTATGGCCCGGGCTTTATTTCCGAAAGATTCTGCTCTGCAACGCGAATTTTTACTGATAAAGGTCTCAGGCCTTGAAAAGGAAATGCCCGAAGTTTTTGAAAAATTGGGTGGGGTTTCACTTTTACGCCTGTACCGATCGGCCAAAGAGATGAAAAAATTACAAGAGCATATTCAAACAACCGATTGGTCTTATGTCATGCGGATGTTAAAAACAATGCAGTCCATGCAACAGGATCCCAAATTGGCCGGTAAAGTCAGCCTCAACAAAGCGGCATTTGTTTTGGATAAAGACATCAAAGAGGGAAAAGCTAAAGATTCCCAAAAGAACAATGCCCCTCGCTATAAAGATATCTGGCGCCAATATCGGGGTGTGGCCCATCTGATAGAGGCCCTTCAAATCATGAAAATGCAGTATCTGGAATGGACAGACAATCCTATCCCTTTTGAAGCCTTTTTGGCGTTGGCACTGGATCACCTGAATTTGGCCGCCTATCAACAAGGGGAAGAACTGAAGAAATTGTACGAAGGACATACCAAAAAGCCCATTGTGCCGGCGGATGAATTTTTTGCGATAGAAAAACCAAAACTGGCCGAAGATGAATTAGCCATTGCCTTGGTGAAAGAGTGCCTTTTAAGCGACCCAACACTCAGTAAGAAAATCAGTAAATACCGCGCCCCGGTCTTTGACTATGGGAACTTTGTCATTCCAAGCGATAACTAAAATTGCTTAGCTGATGTCATATTTTATCTATTTTGTAAAAAAATGCTTGATTTTCTCCTAAAACTCTAATATAATTGGAGTAATAGGAGAAAATATGATATATTCTTTTGACGATTTAAAAACAAAATATAGTAATTACGCCAAAATTTACGATAAAATACGATATGAAGTAAAGGCAGGCCGCTTGATACCTATTGCACGTGAATTATATGAAACCGATCCTACGACCGATGGACAATATCTGGCCGGACGTATTTTCGGACCGTCGTATTTATCTTTTGATTATGCACTGTATGTTTATTCCCTCATTCCGGAAACTGTTTATAAGACATATACATCTGCCACATTTAACAAGCGCAGAAAAAAGAAGTATCAAAATAATTTTGGTTTGTTTACATACAGGGATGTTCCGGCAGAAGTATACCCTCTTGCCGTATTAATTCATGAGGAGAATGGCTATTCTTACCAAATTGCAACGCCCGAAAAGGCATTATGCGATAAATTATACACTTTACCGCCCATCAAGAATTTGACAGAATTAAAGGAACTTTTGTTTGAAGATTTGCGGATAGATGAAGGAGAGTTCGCCAAGCTTAATAAGGAAGTATTAGAAAAAATAGCTCCTCTTTATCATTCAACCAATCTTCACATGCTTAGTAAGCTGATTAGGAGAACTTTATAATGCAAACCATTTTAACCCAGATGTTGGAACAATATCAAACAAAAACTCTGACGGAAAAGAAAAACGCTATAAAGGAGGTTGTCCAAGAGATTGCCTTATGCGGGTTATCTCGAGCCGATTTCTTTAAACATGTTGCATTTTATGGCGGTACAGCATTGCGTATTTTTTATGGCCTCGATCGTTTTTCTGAAGATCTGGATTTTTCGCTTATATCTCCAAATCCGGATTTTGATTTAAAACCATATTTTAATGGGCTGGAAACAGAACTGGCTTCGGTCGGCTTAAAATTTTCCATAGAAGAAAAAATAAAGTCCGTTGATTCTGACATTAAATCAGCCTTTTTAAAGGGAAATACAAAAGAACATATTGTCAGTATTTATGGCGTGCAGGACATCAATATTAACCCTAGTGAGATAATCAAAATAAAGTTTGAGATTGATACCAATCCTCCGGCCTTTGCCTCCTTTGAGAATAAATACCGATTACTGCCGTCACCATATCAAGTTAAACTTTATGATATGCCGTCATTATTTGCCGGTAAGGTTCATGCAGTTATTTGTCGGACTTGGAAAAATCGTGTTAAAGGGCGTGATTTATATGACTATATATTTTACCTGTCGCACCGATCAAAAATAAATTTACCCCATTTAAAAGCAAGACTTGTAGATTCTGGTGTTTTAAAGGACGATGATACATTTACGATAGAAACTTTAAGAACGATGTTAAATGAACGTTTTGAAGCTATTGATTACGAAAGTGCAAAACAGGATGTATTACCGTTTATTACCGATGCGAATAAATTGGATCTATGGAGTAAGGAGTTTTTCATAGATATTAGTAAAAATCTTGCGGATAAATGATCAATAACAAATAAAGATTTACTTCTAATATCCGGTCTTTGACTATGGTAATTTTGATATTCCAAGCGATAATTAAAATTGCCTAGCGGATAAAGATACGAAACGAAAAAGGCGCAAAGTTATGCCTTTTTATGGATTGCCTAGCAAAGAAAGTTTTGGGTGGTTCATTTGCTTAAATAGCACTTTTGCTTTCATCTCACAAAAAACACAGATGAATTGTGGTAAATGGGCATTTTCACATTGAGCCTAAAATTCATCACAAGAGCCTTTATAACTTAGCTTTCATCGCCTCATTTCAGGCACGAAAAAAGCCCGTCTAAAACGGGCTGAATCTTAAATTGGTGGAGGTAAGGAGGATCGAACTCCTGACCTTTGCAATGCCATTGCAACGCTCTCCCAGCTGAGCTATACCCCCGTTTGATAAAATATGAGTATATATAAATTTTTTTTTTATACAAGAAAAAAATAATTTTTTCTTATTTTAAATGACCTTCCATCTTTAATGAAGTTGCTCCAGTCCTTGAAATAATAATATGGTCGCTTAATTCAATGGATAAAGAAACAGCGACATCTTTGAGTTGTTGGGTTGTTTTTATGTCTTGTATGGAAGGACGGGCATCTCCAGAAGGATGATTATGAATTAAAACCATAGACGTCGCACCAAGTTCCAAAGCTTTGTGAATAATTTCTCTCGGATATAAAGGAACTTTATTAATGGTTCCTTCCCCCATTTTCTGATCTAAAAGCAAGTGAAGTTTTGCGTCTAAAAATAAAATATGAAAAGATTCTTTTTTCTCACGACCAAGAGTCGAATAGCAATAATCCATAATTTTAGCTCTGTTTCCCAAAATAGGTTGATTGATTAAATCTCTTCTTAAAATGGTTGCATGAGCGGCGCGAATAAGTTTAAACAATACTATTGTATTTTCTTTGATATATTTAAACCGATAAAGTTGTTCCGCCTCGGCGCATAAGACGTTTCCAAGCGTGTAAAACTCTGCTAAAAGCTGTTTAGCCAGCAGTTTCACGTCTTTTCTGGGAATAGAATACATTAAAAGAGCTTCTAAAATCTCGTAATCATCAAAAGAACTTAAATCTGTTTTTAATATTTTTTCTTTGGTTCTCTCTCTGTGCCCGTGCAACAGAAGTAAAGGAGATTGATCATCTGGATGAGAAGGTTTCTTTTTCATTTTTAACTGTCTTTTTCTGAATAAAATAAGGAGGATAATCATATCCGGCCGGAGATAAAGTAAATACCTCAGGCCCATTTTTTGTAATTCCAATGGTGTGTTCAAATTGTGCGGACAGAGAGCGATCTTTTGTAATAGCCGTCCATCCATCTGATAAAATTAATGTATCAGAACCTCCAATATTAACCATAGGTTCTACTGTAAAAATCATTCCTTCTTGAATAGGCATTCCGTCTCCTTTTTTCCCATAGTTTAATACATTTGGTAATAAATGAAAGGCTTGCCCTACGCCATGTCCACAAAAATCTTCCACAACAGAGAAACGTTCTTTTGAGGCGCATAACTCGATGGCATGACCAATGTCTCCCATGGTGTTTCCTATTTTTGCCTGATTAATTCCGGCCCACATGGCATGAAAAGCGCATTCGACTATCCTTTTTGCCTTAATAGAAGGAGTTCCGACATAGTACATTCTGCTGCTGTCTCCATACCATCCGTTTAAAATAGGAGTAATGTCTATGTTGACGATATCTCCGTCGTAAAGGACTTTATCTCCTGGTATTCCATGGCAGACAATATGATTCGCCGAAATACAACTGGCTTTTGGATAGCCTCTGTATCCAAGAGTTGCCGGAATGGCTCCATGATCTCTCATGAATTCTTCCATTAAAGAGTCTAATTTTCCCGTTGTAATGCCGGGGACGACAAAAGGCGTGATATAATCTAGCGTTAAGGCAGCCAAATGGCCGGCTTGACGCATTCCTTCAAATTGTTCTACTGCATATAATGCTATTTGTTTATTCATTTTGACTTTCTCTTTTCGTTGAGTTAGAATATACCCGTTGAAGTGATTTTTCTACTTAATTTTTAATTTTTTTATAAAAAGGTGTGAAAATGACGAATAGACAGAAAATGGCATTGATGATTTTTATTTTAGCTGTAATATGTTGTTTGTTACTTTTAAACTCTCCTTTGGCAAACTAGTTTCTTAAAAAAGACTTCTCCGAAAAGATAATAAAATTTTAAAGAAAGTAGAGAAAAAGACTTTGTTTTTTTAAGTTCTATGTTTCTTTTTATGGAAAAGAGTTATAAAAAGTACTTGCAAAAAGTTAAAAAATGTGTATGTAATAAGGTCTTAAAATAGTTTTTTTATTATTCAGTCACGGATAATAAGTTTGTTTTATTTATGAAGGAAAGAGTAAGAAAATGGCTACACCAAAGAAAAAAACGTCTAAGTCTCGCAGAGATATGCGCCGTTCTCATCATGCCTTGGCAAAGAATTCCATGGTAGAATGTCCCAAGTGCGGCGAGATGATGCGTCCGCATCATGTTTGCGAAGCATGTGGCTTTTATAATAAGCGTGAAGTTATCGTAACTGCTAAAGCCGAATAAAAAAGGCGTGATAAATGGCTGATCCAATCGTTATCTCTATTGATGTCATGGGAGGGGATAATGCTCCTGAAACTGTCGTTGAAGGGGTAAAACTAGCAAGTGAAAAACAAAAAGATGTTTTTTTCCTGCTCTTCGGAGATGAACGAAGAATTGCTCCCGTGGCAAAGTCTAAAGGACTTCCTGAGTCGGTCTATAAAATTTATCACACAGATGAGATAATAAAAGCTGATGAAAAACCATCGGCAGCTGTTCGATATGGTCGTAACAGCAGTATGTGGAAAGCAATTTATGCTGTAAGGACGGGGGAGGCTAAAGCGGTTGTTTCTGCCGGAAATACAGGGGCCTTTATGGCAATTTCTAAAATTTGTTTAGGAACAATTGCCGGCGTTGACAGGCCGGCTTTGGCGGCGATGATGCCGACTTCTAAAATCGGACAACCTGTCGTAATGTTGGATCTTGGGGCAAATGCAGAGTGTAATGCAACAAATTTAGTTGAATTTAGTATTATGGGATCTGTTTTCTATCATTTGTTATATAAAGTCAAAAATCCTTCTGTTAGCCTTTTAAATATAGGATCGGAAGAAACAAAAGGAAGAGAAGAAATCAGACAAGCCGCATTAATTTTAAAAGAAAATAAAAATAAAGTGAATTATTCCGGCTTTGTGGAAGGGTTTGATATTAACTCTGGGAAAACACATGTCATCGTTTCTGACGGATTTTCTGGAAATGTTGCTTTGAAAACAATAGAAGGAACGGCGCGATTGGTAAAAAATGCCTTTAAAAAAGCGATCCAATCTTCATGGCTTGCAAAAATAGGCTTTGTTTTAACTATGCCGACGTTATTAAAATTAAAAAAGCGGATGGATCCTCGTCTTTATAATGGGGCTATGTTTCTAGGATTGAACGGTATTTCTGTTAAAAGCCATGGAGGCGCAGATGCTTTGGCTTATTCCTATGCCGTTGCTGTCGCAATTGACTTGGCTCGGCATGATTTATGCGAAAAAATCCGTGTTGAATTAGAAGATTTAATCTTAACTTCCGACGCAATTTCATAAGATCATTTTTATGAGGGGAAAATGTCTGTTATCCGTTCAAAAATTTTGGGAGTTGGCTCCTATTTACCTGAAAGAGTTATGACAAATGATGATTTATCTAAAATGGTGGATACTTCTGATGAGTGGATTGTTGAGCGAACGGGTATTAAAATTAGGCATATTGCTTCAGAATATGAGATGACTTCGGATTTGGCCGTGAAAGCAGCTCAAGATGCTTTGGGAAAAAATCATATATTGATAGGAGATTTGGATGCGGTCATCGTTGCGACGACGACTCCAGACAGAACGTTCCCGGCAACAGCGACAAAGGTTCAAACGCAATTAGGAATGACGCGTGGATTTGCTTTCGATTTGCAAGCTGTGTGTTCCGGGTTTCTGTATGCCATGACGATGGCGGATAGTTTAATTCGTTCCGGTCAAGTAAAAACAGCTTTAGTTATCGGGTCTGAAACGTTATCTCGGTTGGTGGATTGGAAAGATAGAAATACGTGTGTCTTATTCGGAGATGGGGCCGGAGCGGTTGTCTTATCCGCAGCTCAAGGGGATGGAACAGTTGAAGATACGGGAATCTTAAATACAAAAATTTTCTCTGATGGTTCTTTCGGGGATCTGTTATATACAACTGGAGGACCTTCCTATTCTCAAACGGTGGGAACAATTTTTATGAACGGGAGAGAAGTTTTTCGGCAAGCAGTCGGAAAACTAGCAACCGCAGCAGAACAAGTCCTGTCAGAGGTCGGTGTGAAAAGTGATGATTTATCTTGGTTCATTCCTCATCAAGCTAATTTACGAATTATCGATTCAACAGCTAAAAAATTAGGGCTTCCATTATCTAAAGTCGTTGTGACTGTTCATCATCATGCGAATACTTCCGCGGCTTCTATTCCTTTAGCTTTGGCTGAAAAAGTCAATTCTGGGGAAATTAAAAAAGGAGACTTGCTATTGTTTGATGCAATGGGCGGCGGGTTTACTTGGGGCGCTATGTTGGCGAGATTTTAAAAAAAACTTGATTTTTTATACTGTTCTTTTAAAATGACAAGTAACTAAAATTGATGCTTTATGAGGAAGAGATGAAAAATATTACACGTGCGGATTTATCAGAGGCTGTTTACAGAGATCTAGGCTTGTCTTATACAGAATCCGAAAAATTAGTTGATTTGGTTTTTGAAGAAATAATCAAAGCTTTTGAGGCAAATGAAGATGTTAAAATTTCTTCTTTTGCTAGTTTCTATTTAAAAAAGAAAAAAGCGCGAGTCGGACGTAATCCAAAAACAGGGAAGGAGTATCCTATTACCTCTAGAACAATTTTATCTTTTTGTCCTTCTCAGATTCTAAAAAATGAAGTAGCGGCGGCTCTAAAAAATAAGGATTAAAATGAAATCTGAAGGCGCCTATCGTACCATTGCTGAAGTTTCCGATATGTTGAATGTTCCAGCTCATGTATTACGCTTTTGGGAAACACAATTTCATCAGATTAAGCCTGTTAAACGAGTTGGGGGAAGGCGTTATTATAGAAATGAAGATGTCAATCTTATCGCTCAAATCAGAGACTATCTCTATAAAGATGGGTATACGATTAAGGGTGTTCAAAAGATTCTTAAATCTTCAAAGAAAGAAGAAACTTCATCAAGTGATGTCTTAGAGAAATTTGTTGATGAGATGAAAGAAATTCGGAACTATCTTAAACAATATATATAATCCTATATGGCCGAAAGAACTTGACTATACCTGGAACAGAGCTCCAAAATCAAGGCTCAATATGAAAGATTACTCGACTCATGTTATAATAAATAATTATGAGAATGGGGGACAGCTTAAAGGCTTATAAAATGTTCAAGGTGTTATGCTTGGTTTGAAAAAATTTATTTCTGTTTGAGTAAATATAAAAGAATAAAAAGCAGTTCTTTTTATATGAAAAAAGTTAATAAAAATTTTTTTATTTTCTAGAATTATCTGTTGGTTAAGATAAAACTTGATAATAAGCTGAGTGGATATAGGGGAACCAGCGTCTATCAGACGGCTCTGTTTATTTAGTTGAAGTTTATTCAATTGAAAAATCCCCTACTTTAAGGGCAGGGGATTTTTATTGTTAATGAAACAAAAGATTATTTCTGTTCCTGTTTAACAGCAGCTTGAGCCGCAGCTAAACGTGCAATAGGAACACGATACGGGGAACAAGAAACACCATCTAAGTATTGATTTAAATACATGATGGAAGCAGGATCTCCGCCATGTTCACCGCAAATGCTCAAATATAAGTTCTGATTTGTTTTCCGACCATCTTGGCAAGCTATTGCGATAAGTTTCCCAACGCCTGATTGATCTAATGATTGGAAAGGATCTTGTTCATAAATACATTTTTCAACATATTTCGGTAAGAAAGATCCTGCATCATCACGGCTCATTCCTAAAGTCGTTTGAGTTAAGTCGTTTGTTCCGAATTCAAAGAAGTCGGCTGTTTCTGCAATTTCATCAGCTAATAGAGCAGCTCTTGGCAGTTCTATCATTGTTCCGACGAAATACTTTACTTTAGCTCCTTTTTCAGCGAATACTTTTTCTGCTGTTTCATCTATGATTTTTTTGCAAATTTCTAATTCTTTTTTAGAAGAAATAAGCGGAACTTCTATTTCGGGAATAACTTTGATACCTTGAGCAGAAACTTCTAAAGCAGCCTCAATAATAGCTCTTGTTTGCATTTCGCAAATTTCTGGGAATACGACGGCTAAGCGGCATCCACGGAGACCTAACATGGGGTTTGCTTCATGAAGTTGAACTGTTCTTGAAGCTATTTCTTCTACAGAAACACCTAATTCTTGAGCTATTTCAATTTGCTCTTCACGTTTATGAGGCAAGAACTCATGTAATGGGGGATCTAATAAACGAATAGTTACTGGTAATCCTTCCATAATTTTAAATAGTTCAACGAAATCATTTCTTTGATAAGGGAGTAATTTTTCTAAAGCGACACGGCGATCGGCTTCTGTCTTTGCAAGAATCATTTCACGCATGTGATTGATTCTGCTGGGATCAAAGAACATATGTTCTGTTCTGCATAAGCCAATTCCTTCTGCCCCGAATTGACGTGCTGTTAAAGCATCTTTCGGTGTTTCTGCATTGGCACGGACACGCAGTTTGCGTATTTCATCAACCCAACTCATAAATTCTCCGAAATTGCCGGTCATTTCCGGTAAAACCAAAGGTAAAGCTCCGTTCATGACTTCTCCGGTTGACCCGTCGATAGAAATCATTTCTCCTTCTTTTATGATTAGTTCTCCGACTTTTAAGAATTTCCCCGCATAATCAATACGTAATTCAGGTACTCCGGAAACACAAGGTTTCCCCATTCCTCGTGCAACAACTGCCGCGTGAGATGTCATTCCTCCTCGTGCTGTTAAAATTCCTTGCGCAACATGCATTCCGGATATGTCTTCCGGAGATGTTTCAACACGAACTAAAACAACTTTTTTCCCTTGTTCCGTCCAGCTTTCGGCGTCAGCTGCCGAAAAAACAACTTGACCAACTGCGGCTCCGGGAGAAGCAGGCAATCCTCTGGCAATCACGTCTTTTTTTGTTTTTTTGTCAAACATCGGATGTAGTAATTGATCTACTTGTCCGGCTTCCACTCTCATGATAGCTGTTTTCTTGTCAATTAAGCCTTCTTTGACCATTTCTACAGCAATACGCAAGGCCGCTGTTCCAGTTCTTTTCCCATTCCGTGTTTGTAACATCCATAATTTCCCGTCTTGAATGGTAAATTCCATATCTTGCATGTCTTTGTAATGTGCTTCTAATTTCGAACGAATATCAGATAATTGTTTGAATAAATCTGGGAATTCTTCTTCCATGCAAGGCATATCTGTCCCTGACCGTTCTTTGACTAATTTTGTCATTGGTTGGGGGGTGCGAATCCCTGCAACAACATCCTCTCCTTGAGCATTTTTTAAGTATTCTCCATAAAAGTAATTTTCACCGGTTGCCGGATCTCTTGAAAAACAAACGCCGGTTGCGGAATTATCTCCGGAATTTCCAAACACCATCGTTTGAACATTAACGGCTGTTCCCCAATTCCCTGGAATGTTATTAAGCTTCCGATATGTGATCGCGCGGTCTATCATCCAAGAACCGAAAACAGCTCCGATAGCTCCCCATAATTGAGTTTGTGGATCTTGTGGCAAGGGTTTCCCGGCATCTTCACAGATTCTTTTGAATTGAGATATAACTTCTTTTAATTGTTCTACCGTCATTTGGTTATCAAACTTATAACCATTTTCTTCGCGAACTTTATCTAAAACGTGTTCAAAATGATCGGAATGAACCCCCATGACAACATCTCCATACATTTGGATGAAGCGACGATAGGAGTCATAAGCGAACTTTTCATTTCCGGAAACTTTTGCCAAGCCCTTAACTGTTTCGTCATTTAAACCTAAGTTGAGAACAGTGTCCATCATTCCTGGCATCGAAACACGAGCCCCAGAACGAACAGAGAATAATAATGGGTTATTTGCGTCTCCGAACTTTTTGCCCATTTTAGATTCTATACCGGCTAATGCCGCATTGACTTGTTCTTTTAAATCAGAGGGGTATGTCTTATTATTTTCGTAAAAATATGTGCAGACTTCCGTTGTAATCGTAAATCCCGGAGGAACGGGAACTCCTATACTCGCCATTTCTGCAAGGTTAGCCCCTTTCCCCCCTAATAAATTTTTCATGTCAGCACGGCCTTCTGCTTGACCGTCACCAAATGTATAAACCCATTTCGTCATGGATCAGTTATCCTTTCACATAGTTAAATAAAAAATACACCGTTTTTTAAAGAAAAACAAAAAACGAATCTCTTTCAAAACGAGAAAAAACTTTCTAAAACAGCATTGTTTTTAACACGGTTTCAATGACTTGGCAAGGACTTTTTTTACCTTTTTATGGAGTTAAAAAAGAGATTTTTATCTTTTCCTGTAATAAGATAAAATGTAATCTTCGATTGGTCTGCTTTCTTGCAGCTTAAGAGAAATCTTCGGATTATCGTCCTTGAATAACCTAATTCCCTTACCGAGAAGTATAGGAGCCGTCATTAATATGTATTCATCTAATAAATCTTCTTTTATTAAAATGTTGGTAATTTCAGAACCTCCCATCACCCAAATGTTTTTTCCTTCTTCTGCTTTGAGTTTTTGGACAAGACCCATAATGTTTTCATGGATAAAAGTTACATGTTCGTCATTTTGTTTTAAATAGTGCGTAATGACATATACTTTCTTTTCTTTGTACGGCCATTGAGCTAAACTTTTTACTTGGTCATATGTTTTCCGACCCATTAAAATAACGTCCACGGAAGATAAAAAGGTTTGAAAATCTTCTGATTTTCGGCGGCTTTCTTTTATTAAACAATCACTATTTCCATTTTCATCTGCGATGAAACCGTCTAAAGATGTTGTTATATATAAAATACATTTACGCTTTGACATCCGTACTTCTCCTTATATAAAAAATCATGTTGATTTATTATGAAATGTTTTCTACGAAATGGCAAGTTTCTTTTATGAGTTTTTTATATAAAATAAAACTAACAATCAATAAACAGAGATATTTTTTGTATCTCAGTGAAATTTAAACGGAATTTTTTTAAGGTGGTGCCCAGAGGCGGAATCGAACCACCGACACGGAGATTTTCAGTCTCCTGCTCTACCGACTGAGCTATCTGGGCAATCGATATTTCTCTTATAAACGATTCTCAAAAAAATGTCTAGCCTTTTTTTATAAATTTTATTCAACAGTTAGAATGTGAATAATATTGGTTGCTCCTTTGCGCGCAAAAGGAACTCCCGCCGTAATCATGACTTGATCGCCGGATCGGATTATTTCTTTTGCTTTGCCGTATTCAAGCGCTATGGGAGAGATATCTAAAATAGAGTCAACTGTTTGAGTTATCATTGGAATAACTCCCCAGATAAGGACACATCTATGCATTACCTTTTCGTCTGTCGTTAAACACAAAATAGGGATACCTGTTCGCTCCCTGGCAACACGTAACGTTGTTGACCCGGATATGGAATATGTGACAACACAAGCGGGTTTATCTAAAACGCGAACCATATTGGGAATAGAAGAGGTTATAGCGCTTGCGATTAAGTGATCCGGAGGTAAGGTGAGAATTTCCATTTGTTTCTTATATAAAGGATCTTCTTCTGTTTGCGCGATTATTTTCCTCATCATAGAGACTGTTAAAACCGGATATTCACCTACGGCTGTTTCTCCAGACAACATAACACAGTCCACTCCGTCGTAAACAGCTGTTGCAACATCTGAAACTTCTGCGCGGGTCGGAGTTGGATTATGTATCATGCTTTCTAACATTTGTGTCGCTATAATAACAGGTTTCCCTTGCCTCCTACATGAACTTACAATGTCTTTTTGCAAAGAAGGAAGACTTTCTAATGGAGACTCGACCCCTAAATCTCCTCTTGCGACCATAATGGCATCGGATAATTTAATAATTTCTTCTAAATTTTTAAGCGCTGTTGGTTTCTCTATTTTTGTAATAATCCAAGCTCTTTCGTTGATTTTCTCTTTTGCCATAATAATATCTTCCGGACGCTGAACAAAAGAAAGCGCTATCCAATCAACTCCCATTTCCAAAGCATATTCTAAATTGACTAGGTCTTTTTCAGTAAGAGCACTTATCGGTAAGGTTATTCCGGGAATGTTGACACCTTTGTGATCCGATAAGATTCCTCCTGTGATAACAAGCGTATTTGCATAGCGAGCTCCGACATCTGTGACGCGTAGCCTAATATTTCCGTCATTTAATAAAAGATAGGTTCCTTCTTCTATAGCATCAAAAATCTCTTGATGAGGAAGCTGCACGCGTGTTTCATCTCCTAGTTCATCAACCATGTCCAGTCGAAAGGGTTGTCCTTCTTTAAGTTCAATGGATCCGTCTTTAAATTGACCAATGCGTAGTTTCGGACCTTGCATGTCCGCGATAACTCCAAGAGGCGTGTCTAATTCTTTTTCTATTTGACGAATGGCGTCATAGTTTTTTTTGTGAGATTCTAATGTCCCGTGACTGAAATTTAAACGAAAAACATTTGTTCCAGCCTTCGCTAATTCTAATATACGTTCTTTCGAAGATGTCGCAGGCCCTAATGTTGCTATAATTTTTGTAAAAGTTCTTTTCATTTAAATGTCCTTGACTGTGAAAACAATGCTTCCGGAGAGTTCTTCCTTCGGCCCTATACTTTGAATGCCTGTCCCAATGACTCCTTCCGAGGCCAGATTAAAAGCGTTGTTAGCCATTGTGGTTGGCTCAAGACATATAAAATTTTTGCGAGGAGGCGTAAAAAGAACAATATGAGTAAATATCTTATCGGTTTTTATTTCAAGAGCTTTTTTAAATTTGAGCCAGCTTATTTCTGCTTTTCCATCAAATCCTCCGAAACACGTATCAAATTCTGTTTCTCTCACTTCTCGAGCTTCCGAAAAAGACCATTCTTTCGGAGTTTGATATGGATGTTTAATAGGATCTTCTAAATGAGACCAAACATTTTTTGTTTCAAACTTTAACAGTGTGTTTGGAACTTTTACAAAAAAAGGATGCAGCCCCATTCCGCAAGGCATCGGAAGAATAGATACATTATTTATGCAAATTGTCGTTTTTAAAGTAGGACCATTCATTTCATAAATTAACTTAGCTTCATATGAAAAAGGGAAGCCTTTCTTTGTTTTGTCATGAGACATTGTCAAGACAACACTTGTAGGCGTTTTCTGAGAAACCGTCCAGGCTGTTTTCCAGCCGTCTCCATGAATAGGATCTGGAATTCCGGCATGATTCTTTTGAACATAACGTGTTATTCCCCAATATGTGAATTTCCCGTCTTTTATATGATGCGTAAAAGGAAGCATCGGGAACATACCCATTCCGGTTGGATCTTTTTTTTGGATAGATGTTGCTGATGCGGGGCGTAATAAGTCATAAGATTTTTCCCCTCTTGTCCGTAAATAAGTTAAGGAGCCTCCACAAAAAGGAGCGATCCCTGCCTCTAATTCTTCTGTTTGTATGATAATAATCTCATCGGACATTTTTATCCTTCCTATTTCGATTTTTGCATATTTTCTTTAAGAGATTGATTAGCTCTTACAAGCATGGCATCAATAGAATCTTTTTCATCTACTCGTCCGGCTATACCGAATGCTGTCGTTATAAACGCATTCCCTATTTCCGTTTTTAAGTTCTGCTCTTGTATCTTAAGGCGCAATCTTTCTGCCAAAAACTGTACATTTTCAATAGGCGTTTCTGGAAGTAAAATAGCGAATTCAACATCTCCAATCCGACCTAAATAGTCGGAATCTCTGATGGAATCTTTACAAATATGAACTGTTTTTTGCAAGGCTTCATCCCCAAAACTATATCCAAACTCTTGACCAAGCATGCGAAAATGATCTAACTTTAAAACCAATAAAGAAACTTTTCTGTCATAACGAATGGCTCTTTTTATTTCTTTATTCCCGATTTCTAGGAAAGCTGCTCTGTTTAAAACGCCTGTTAAAGGATCCATTGATGTGAGCTGCTTTAATTTTTCTTCCAATTGTTTTCGTTTTGTAATGTCAAAACCAACAGAACGAATTTCTATAGGATTATTGTCCTCGTCGTATACAACTCGGTTTGTCCAAGAAACCCAGACGGTGTCTCCGTTTTGACGTACGTTTTTTGTTTCTATATCCACATAAAGTTGAGGATTGAGTAAAATTTTCTCAACTAAAGTAGGTTGGTTGGCATCTTTGTGCGTAGATGGGGGCATAATTGTATCTATAATGCTATGATGAAGGAGATCTTTTTTATTAAATCCAAAAAATTCCTCAGCGTAATCGTTGATATAAGTAATTATCCCTTTTTTGTCTATTGTGATAATAATGCTTCGGGCGTTTTCTGTGGAAAAAGAGTCTGTAATATCGGAACTGTTTTTTTTGAATTCTTCTAATTCTTTTGTTTTCGCAGATAAGGACTCAGAGATATTCTTTAATTCTAAACAAGTGCGATTATATCGAATGCGTAATTGGGCGTACAAAAAAATCAAAAAACAAGTGGATATTCCCAGGAAGACAGCAAAAACCCATGACTCTGCACATGTCGATACCATAATCAGCCCCTTTAAGTTTCTAAAAATATACCATAAAGATTAATAGATAAAAAAATAATCTGCAACCAAAATCGTATTTATTGACATTTTTTCATTTTTGAGGCAAGGTTGAGGAATATTTTAAGAGACTGTAAATGGCACAAAAAGAAATTGAAAATATAATTGATGCATCTTATAAATATGGGTTTGAAACGGATGTGGAAACCGAAACGGCCCCAAAAGGGTTGAGTGAGGAAGTCATTCGTTTCATCTCAACGGAAAAAA
This sequence comes from uncultured Alphaproteobacteria bacterium, assembly GCA_944392585.1. Lineage (GTDB taxonomy): Bacteria > Pseudomonadota > Alphaproteobacteria > CAAHEQ01 > UBA3637 > CALXXA01. The sequence continues at coordinate 20,631 of CALXXA010000028.1, forward strand.
AAGAACCGAAATGGCTTTTGGATTTTCGGTTGAAAGCTTATAATCACTGGTTGTCCTTAAAAGAACCTCAGTGGGCGAAGATAAAATATCCACCGATTGATTATCAGTCTCTTTATTATTACACAGTGCCTAAAAAGAAAAAAAATCTTAAAAGCTTAGATGAAGTTGATCCAGAGATTCTAAAAACTTATGAAAAATTAGGAATCCCTTTGCAGGAGCAAAAGGCTTTAGCCGGCGTTGTTGCTGTAGATGCGGTCTTTGACAGTGTTTCTGTCGCAACAACCTATCAGAAGCACTTAGCTGAAAAAGGTATTATTTTTTGCTCTATGTCAGAGGCTGTTCAAAATCATCCGGAACTTATCAAAAAATACTTGGGCTCTGTCGTTCCTTATACAGATAATTTTTTTGCATGTTTGAATAGCGCTGTTTTTTCAGATGGATCTTTTGTGTTTATCCCAAAATCCGTGAAGTGTCCGATGGAATTATCTAGTTATTTTCGTATTAACGCTCGTCATTCGGGACAGTTCGAAAGAACTTTAATTATTGCCGAAGAAGGATCTTACGTCAGTTACTTGGAAGGATGTACCGCTCCTCAGCGGGATGAAAATCAGTTGCATGCGGCAGTGGTTGAAATTGTTGTTTTGAAAAATGCAGAGGTAAAATATTCAACTGTTCAGAACTGGTATCCGGGAGATAAAAACGGAGTCGGAGGTATTTATAATTTTGTGACAAAACGAGGCCTTTGTCATGATTATGCGAAGTTATCTTGGACACAAGTGGAAACAGGATCCGCAATTACATGGAAATATCCTTCATGCGTCTTATTAGGAGACCATAGTGTCGGAGAGTTTTATTCAGTCGCTTTGACAAATAATTATCAACAAGCAGATACCGGGACAAAAATGCTCCATTTAGGAAAAAATACGCGTTCTACGATTGTTTCTAAAGGAATTTCCGCAGGATATTCCAATCAAACATATAGAGGCCTTGTTAAAATGAGTAAAAATGCGTTAAATGGACGAAATTTCTCTAGATGCGACAGTCTGCTTATAGGGAATAAATGCGGAGCTCATACCATTCCTGTTTTAATCAATGAAAATAAAACGGCTCAGGTTGAACATGAAGCGACAACTTCTAGAATCAGTGAAGAACAGTTGTTTTATTGTGAACAACGAGGAGTTAATCCTGAAGATGCGGTTTCTTTAATCGTTAACGGATTTTGTAAGGAAGTTATGCAGCAGCTTCCAATGGAGTTTGCTATAGAAGCCGGGAAATTAATCGGGATTAGCTTGGAAGGAAGCATAGGATAATAAATGAAAATAAAAAATATATTCTCTCAAAATAAAGGGTTTTGTTTAAAATCTAAAACAATTAGAAGGGTCAAATGGCATTATTAGAAATTAAAAATTTACATGTTTGTGTCGGAGATAAGGAAATATTAAAAGGTCTTACATTAACAATAGAACAGGGGACTGTTCACGCTATTATGGGACCAAACGGTTCTGGGAAAAGCACTCTTTCCAACGTGATTGCCGGGAATCCTGTGTATGAGGTTACAGAAGGTGAGATTTTATTCAAAGGGAAAAATTTACTTGCTCTTAAGACAGATGAAAGAGCCAACGAAGGGGTGTTTTTAGGTTTCCAATATCCAATTGAAATTCCTGGAGTTTCTTATGCGACATTTTTAAAACAAGCTCTCTCTTGTAAGAGAAAATATTTAGGAGAAACTCCTTTGGATCCTGTTCAATTCATAAAACGATTGAAAATTCGTGCTCAAGCTCTGGGTGTCTCGGATGATATGTTGAAGCGCTCTGTCAATGTAGGATTCTCAGGCGGAGAAAAAAAACGGCTTGAAACACTTCAAATGGCCTTTCTAGAACCCGATTTTTGTATTTTGGATGAAATGGATTCCGGTTTGGATGTAGATGCTTTGCGCGTCGTCGGTCAAGGAGTCGGCATCATGAGAGAAAAATGTAGATCTTTTATGTTAATTACACATTATCAAAGGTTATTAGATTATATTGAACCGGATATTGTTCATATTATGATAAATGGAAAAATCGTCGCCTCAGGAGATAAATTATTGGCTTTGAGAGTGGAAGAAAAAGGTTATGCGTGTTATAAATAAAAGACTTTCTCCTTCTGAAATCTTTCACGAGGATGTTATAGATGCTTCTGGAACATATGTTATTGAAGTTCCTGAAGCTGCGCAATATGAAGGTGTTTTTTTGTTAAAGGGGGAAAATCTCAAAATAAATATTTCTCTGTCCGGGGAAAAAGCAAGCTGCCGTGTTAAAATTGTTTATTTGTCTTGTAATGAGTTAAATAATAACATCTTATGTGATATATATCACAACGTCCCTCAAACGTATTCTTCTCAGTTTGTTAAAGGTATTTTAGCTGAAAGTGGCAGGACAGATTATCATGGGACTATTCATATTCCGTTTGATAGTCAGAAATGTGAGGGGATGCAAAATCATCAAGCGATATTGTTATCTGATACGGCAAGTGTGATATGTGTCCCAGAACTGGAAATTTATGCAGATGATGTTAAGTGTTCTCATGGTTCGGCCATAGGAGCTTTGGATTCTTCGCAGCTTTTATACTTGCAGACAAGAGGAATCGATTTAAAAGAAGCTCGAAAAATGCTGATACAAGGATTTTTATCAGACCTTTTACCGAAGTCTTTCGAAAAAGATATTTTAGATTGGATGGTTCAACATGCTTAAAAAAGATTTCCCTATTTTCCAAGAAAAAGTTTACGGAAAAGATCTTGTTTTTTTAGATACGGCAGCTTCGGCTCAAAAACCAAAAGCTGTTTTGGATGCGATGCATAGAGCCGCAACAAAAGAATATGCTAATGTGCATAGAGGGGCATATTATTTATCCGAAGTGGCGACAATCCATTTTGAAGATGCTCGGAAACGAATTGCTGAATTTATTCACGCGCAGCCAAGAGACATTATTTTTACTCGAGGGGCAACTGATGCGATTAATTTGGTCGCAGGAACTTATGGAAGAACATTGAAAAAAGGAGATGAAATTATTTTGTCTGTTGCAGAGCATCATTCCAATATGGTTCCTTGGCAGTTGCTGCAAAATGAAAAAGGAGTCATTTTAAAGTTTATTGATGTCACAAACGAGGGTGTGTTAGATTTAGAGGCTTTTCAAAAAGCTCTGACGAAAAAAACAAAATTAGTTGCGATGACGCAAATGTCTAATGTATTAGGGACGGTTTTCCCTGTTAAAGAAATTGTTCGGCTTGCTCATGAAGTCGGGGCAAAAGTATTAATTGACGGGTGTCAGGGAATTGTCCATATTCCGACAAATGTAAAAGATATAAAATGTGATTGGCTCGCTTTTTCAGGGCACAAAATCTATGGTCCGACTGGGATAGGCGTATTATATGCGAAATGGGATGTTATGAATGAGTTACCTCCCTTGCAGGGCGGAGGCGATATGGTCAAATCCGTCCATCTTCATCAAGCTGTTTATACGGATTCACCGGCAAAATTCGAAGCAGGAACTCCCGCTATTTTGGAGGCGGTAGGGCTTCATGCGGCAATTGATTATGTTTCTGCCATCGGAATGGATTCTCTCAATCAAAATGAAGAGCATTTAATGAAAATTTTAATTGAAGAATTAGAAAAAATCCCTGAAATTATTCCTTTGGGAGAATTAAAGTGTAAAAAAAGTTTGGTATCCTTTAATGTAAAAGGTTTGCATCCGCAAGATGTTGCTATGATTTTGGATCAACAAGCCGTCGCTGTTCGTATCGGGCATCATTGTGCACAGCCTATCCATGAGAGATTCGGCGTTCCCGGAAGCATTAGAGTCTCTTTAGGATTGTATAATGATGAGACAGATGTTTTCGCTTTTATTGAAGCTTTGAAAAAGGCTCAAAGGATGTTGTTATGACAGAAGAGGATTCTCTTTTCCACGCTCGTTTCGGAAGAGCTCTCCCCAAAGGGAGTTCTGTCGCAACAAAGGAAATGATTATTGATGCTTTGAAAAAAGTTCAAGATCCTGAGTTAATGCTGGATGTATGGAGCTTGGGCCTCATTTATAATATTGATATTCATTTAAATGGAGATGTTTCAATTCAAATGACTTTAACTTCTCCTACATGCCCTATTGCTGGTGAAATGCCGGGAATGGTTGCCATCGCAGTCGGCGCCGTTAAAGGAGTCGGTGTGGTGGATGTTGCTTTGGTTTGGGATCCTCCCTGGTCGGTTGATTTTCTAAGCGATGAACTGAAATTAACTTTAGGTATTGATAAATAAACTCAAAGAAGATTATTCCTTCGATAAAGGTTTATACGATAATGTCATGCGCTTTGAAAAAGCATATATTTTAAAATAAAATGTTCTTTTTGAAGAGAGTTGTGATAGAAACTAAAAAGACCGCTTTTAAAAGCGGTCTTTTCTAGATTAATACCCTTCGGCCCACTTCCGTTTTCTTTCTATTTTTCTAGCACGGCGAATCCCTTCTGCTTTCTCTCTTTTTCTTTTTTCAGAAGGTTTTTCAAAATTTCTCCGAAGCTTCATTTCTCGGAAGAGCCCTTCACGCTGCATTTTCTTTTTTAATGCTTTAAGCGCTTGTTCCACATTATTTTCACGAACAATAACTTGAACCATGATACATCCCTCCTTTCCAGAGTTTATAGAGTATTATTATTCAGCTTTTTTTTCCGTTGTTTCTTCTTTGTTTTCCTCTTGACTTTGTTCTTCCGTTTCAACCGGCTTGACTAAATCAGAGTTATAAGAATGAGCTAAACGAACAGATTCTTCTTGACTCCTGGCAACCGTTACTTTGATTTTTTCAATGACATCCGGATGTAAAACAATGCGAACATCAAAGACACCGATATTTTTTAACGGTTGAGGTAAATCGACTTGATGTCTTTCTACCTTAACATTTATGTCGCGTAATGCATCATGGATGTCTCTTGCAGTGACAGAACCATATAATTGACCGGCTTCGGAAGCTTGACGCACCAATACAACTGATAAACCTTTGATCGCTTGAGCTGCTTTTTCGGCTTCTTGGCGACGTTTTAAATTCCGAGCTTCCAATTCTGCCTTTTGGGTTTCAAAATAAGCTAGATTTTCTTTTGTTGAGCGAAGGGCTTTCTTTTGAGGCAGTAAATAGTTACGGGCATAACCTGTTTTAACTTTAACGACATCTCCCATTTGCCCTAAGCGTTCAATACGTTCTAATAAAATAACTTCCATTATTTCCTCCTAGTTTTCTGTTCCAGAGACGAAAGGGAGGAGTGCCAAAAAGCGGGCTCGTTTGATAGCCTTAGCTAATTCGCGTTGTTTTTTTGCCGAAACGGCAGAGATTCTGGATGGAACTATTTTCCCTCGTTCCGAGATGAAACGAAGTAGTAATTTGACATCTTTATAGTCAATTTTCAGAGCGTTCTTGCCGGAAAAAGGGCAAGATTTTGTACGACGAAAAAATGAATGACGAACTTCCTGCATTAAAATTCCTCTCTTTCTTCTGTATCTAATAAGATGTCTTCTTCTTTTTTGTTGGTTTTAGGAGCCAACATAACGGAAGGACCTTCTTCTAATTCATCAACTTTTACGGTTAAATGGCGGATAACGTCTTCATCTATCCGAATTAAACGTTCCATTTCTTTGACTGCTGCGGCAGGGGCATCTATATTCATCAATACGTAATAACCCTTGCGGTTTTTATTAATTCGATAAGCGAGGTTTCTTAAACCCCAATATTCACGTTTTGTAACTTTCCCACCCATTGTCTCTATAACAGAAGCATATTTCTTTGTTATATCTTCCACTTGAGCAGATGATAAGTCTTGACGTGCAATAAATACATGTTCATAAAAAGACATTGTCTTCTCCTTTTGGATATCTCGGCCACGTTTTAAACTCTTGATAAAACCATCTTAGCAAGGCTTGCGGCATAGTCTGCCTTTGAATGCAGACAAGGAGCTATCTGTGCGCCATCATACACTTTTTTTTAAATATGTCAAGAAAAAAAGTATTCTCTCTTACATAAAAAGTCCCGCTATTAAGCGGGACTTGAACTTTTTAATCTTTTTTTTCTGATGTTCTTAGTTTTATATGAAGCTCTCTTAATTGTTGCTCTGTGGCATAGTTCGGAGCATGCATTAATAAATCTTGCCCTCTTTGTGTTAACGGGAAAGCTATAACTTCTCTGATATAGTCCTCTTCCGCCAGCAACATGACCAAGCGGTCTATCCCGAATGCACAGCCTCCGTGAGGTGGAGCTCCATATTTAAAAGCGTTTAACATTCCTCCGAATTTTGCCTCAACAACATCTTTCCCGTATCCGGCTATTTCAAAGGCTTTGTACATGATGTCTTCACGATGATTCCTAATCGCTCCGGACAAAATTTCAATTCCGTTACAAACCATATCAAATTGGTAGGCTTTTATTTCCAATGGAGAGCTGTTTTGTAAGGCTTCCATTCCTCCTTGGGGCATTGAAAACGGATTATGAGAAAATTCTATAACTTTTGTTTCTTCATTTTCTTCATAAAAAGGGAAATCCGTAATCCAACAGAAAATAAACTGGTGGCTGTCAATTAAACCTAATTCTTCTCCCAAAGTTGTTCGAACCCTGCCGGTGAATTTTGTTGTTTGAGCTCCTTTCCCGGCAATGAAGAAGACGGCATCTCCTTCGGCTATGTTATTAATCTTTTTAATTTGCTCAATCTTTTCGGACGTTAAATTTTTGGCTATCGGTCCTTTTGTTCCTTCCGGAGTAAAGCTAATGTATGCAAGACCGCCGAATCCTTCTTCTCTCGCCCAATTCCCCAGCTTATCAAACCATGAACGCGGTTTTCCCGCCGCTCCGGGCGCTTTTATCGAACGAATAAAAGCTCCTTCTTCAACCATCCTGGCAAAAATACCAAAATCAGAATTTCGGAAAACTTCCGTTACCTCTTTTATTAGCAACGGATTTCTTAAATCCGGTTTGTCTGTTCCATAGGTTTTCATCGCTTCGTCAAAAGGAATTTCTTTGAATGGGTAAGAAGACACTTCTCGAGAACCAGAAAACTCTTTAAACGCTCCATATATTACCGGCTCTACCGCCTCAAAAATATCCTTTTGCGTGACAAAGGACATTTCTATGTCAAGTTGATAAAATTCTCCGGGGCTTCTGTCAGCGCGACTGTCTTCATCTCTAAAACAAGGAGCTATTTGAAAATATCTGTCAAATCCAGAAACCATTAACAACTGCTTGAACTGTTGAGGCGCTTGAGGTAATGCGTAAAATTGACCAGGGTGGAGGCGACTTGGGACCAGAAAGTCTCGAGCTCCTTCCGGAGAAGAAGCTGTTAATATGGGTGTTTGATATTCTGTAAATCCTTGTTTCCACATCCGTTCTCTTAATGATCTAATGAAGTTGGATCTTAAAACTATATTGGCGTGTGCTTTTTCTCTTCTTAAATCCAAAAAACGATAAGTTAAACGTTGTTCTTCCGATAAGTCGGAGGCGTCTCCGTTTACTTGCATTGGTAAAATGTTTGCTTCTCCCAGAAGCTCAATATCTTCTATCGCTACTTCAATATGACCCGTCGGTAGTTTCTCATTTACGGTTGATCCTTCACGTACCAGTACTTTCCCGTCTACTTTTATAACACTTTCCGGACGAATCTTTTCCAACTTCGCAAAACACGGGGAAGAGGTATCGACAACGCATTGTGTAAGCCCATAGTGATCTCTTAAATCTATAAACAACAAATTTCCATGATCTCGTTTGGAATGAATCCATCCGGATAAGCGGACTTGTTTCCCGGCGTCTTCTTTTCGGAGTGCCGCACAGGTATGAGTTCTATATGTGTGCATTTGGTTTCCTTTTGTTTTTGTTTAAGTGTAAGGGCGAATTTCGTTCGCGGTGCCACCTTACTTTACGCCAGAGACTTCCTCAAGCGCCTTAAAACACGCTGTAACGGGCATTCCCGGAAAGGTCTAATCAGAGCAGGCTCTTTTCTTCTTTCAGCTCCGCTGTGTCTGCAGCATCAAAGCTATTGCTTCCCTTTATACAACAAAATCTTATCTATGGCAAGAATTTATTTTTATTAAAAGGCTCATAAAAGTTGTGATTTCTGTCATTTTATTTTACTATTGTGGAAATTGTTTTTTATAAGGATGAAAAATGCAAGTAACACTTATCATAATTATTATTGTTCTAATCGTGAATTTAATTCTATTATTTTACGTTATGACGCGCTTGAGCCGTACAGGGCAATTATCTTATGATTTAGAACGTTTGGAACGTCATAATAAAGAAGACTCAGGATTATTACGGCAAGAGTTAAATGCAAACTTATTAGGATTTAATGATTCTATTAGATTGGCTATTGAAACTCAATTGGATAAAATGAGAGCCACTGTAGATGAAAAACTTCAAACAACTTTGGAAAAACGTATCGGGGAATCTTTCTCTCAAGTGAGCGAACGATTGGAAAAAGTTCATCAGGGGTTAGGAGAAATGCAAAATCTGGCCTTAGGTGTCGGAGACTTAAAACGTGTCTTGACAAATGTTAAAAGCAGAGGCGTTTGGGGGGAAGTTCAGTTAGGGGCTTTATTAGAGCAAATGTTGGCTCCGGATCAATTTATGAAAAATGTGAAAATTAAAGAAAATACAATGGAAGCCGTTGAATATTGTGTTTGTTTGCCAGATGGATTAATCCCTATCGACGCTAAGTTTCCTTATGAAGATTATGAACGGTTGATTGAAGCTGCTGATAAAGGAGACAACATATCAGCAGACCTTTATGCGGCGGAACTTGAAAAAAGAATTAAATTAGAAGCAAAGCGAATCTCGGAAAAATATATTTACGTCCCGAAAACAACGGATTTCGCTATTATGTTTTTACCAACAGAAGGGCTTTATGCCGAGGTTATGCGACGTCCTGGTTTGTCTGCGGAAATACAACACAAATATAAAATCACAATTACTGGTCCAAGTACATTAGGTGCTTTCTTAACAAGTTTACAAATGGGCTTTAGGACTTTAGCTATTCAAAAAAGATCAAGTGAAGTATGGGAGGCTTTGGGAGAAGCTAAAAATGAGTTTGAAAAATACGGTTCTTGGGTTGAAAAAGTAAAAAAGAATATCGAAGCCGCCGGGAAAACTCTAGATGAAGCAGGAACAAGAACAAGAGCTATTGAAAGAAAATTACGTGATGTCAGCGAAAATGTCGTAGAGCAAAATTCCGATTTGAAAAAATTGGGAAAGTCTATGTCGTCTGATTAAAAAGAGATTTTTCTATTGCATTTTTTTGAATAATCTTTTATTAAAGAAAAAAAAAGAGGAGTGTCTATTAATGCTTAAACTCATTTGTAAAATAAAGGATTAAAAGAAGTCCTTTATTTTTTTATGTGGAGTTGTTAAATAACAGGAGATTCTTATGACTAGATACGTGTTCATTTTAGGAGGCGTTGTTTCAAGCTTAGGGAAAGGAATTGCTTCGGCGGCTATTGGCTCATTGCTTCAAGCGCGAGGATATAAAGTCCGTATGCGGAAAATGGATCCTTATTTGAATATTGATCCGGGAACGATGAGCCCGTATCAACATGGAGAGGTCTTTGTTACAGAGGATGGCGCTGAAACAGATTTAGATCTAGGGCATTATGAGCGGTTTGTCGGCGTTTCTTGTCGTAAAACAGACAGCATTTCCGGAGGAAGAATCTATTATAATGTCTTGACGAAAGAAAGAAAAGGCGAATATCTTGGGGCGACTGTTCAAATGATCCCTCATGTGACAGATGAATTAAAGCTTTTTATTAAATCAGATTTAAAAGAAGAGGATTTTGTCCTTTATGAAGTCGGAGGAACCGTCGGCGATATAGAAGGAACTTTGCTATTAGAGGCTATAAGACAGTTCTCAAATGAAGTCGGACGAGAAAATTGTTGCTTCGTTTATTTAACTCTTCTCCCGTATATTGAGACAGCAGGAGAATTGAAAACAAAACCAACGCAACAAGCCGTTAAAAAACTATTAGAGTCTGGAATCCAAGCAGATATTTTATTATGTCGCAGTAAAATGGATATCCCCGCAGAAGAGCGGCGTAAGTTAGGGTTGTTCTGTAATGTGTCTAAAGAAGATGTCGTCGCTGCTCTAGATGTGGATAATATCTATAAAATTCCCCTCTCTTACCACGAACAAGGCTTGGACACTCAAGTTTTAAAACATTTCGGGTTGTATGAAACAGCTCCGGAACCGGATTTAACAAAATGGCACGAGATTTTAAATGTGATGGGAAATTTCGAACATCATGTAAATGTCGCAGTCGTCGGGAAATACTGTGGGTTGCCGGATGCTTATAAGTCTTTGAGAGAAGCTCTTGTTCATGCAGGAATCTCAAATAAAACAAAAGTCAATATGGATTGGATCGATAGTGAATCTTTGGAGGGAATGACAAATCAAAATGTGGCGAATCAGTTAAAGCCTTATCATGCTGTCTTAGTCCCCGGAGGTTTCGGTATCAGGGGAATTGAAGGAAAAATCAAGGCCATTACTTATGCAAGAGAAAATAATGTTCCTTTTTTCGGAATTTGCTTAGGAATGCAAATGGCTGTCATTGAAGCTTGTCGGAATTTGTTAGGGATTTCAAACGCTCATTCAACAGAATTTACAAGTGATTGTACTCCCGTGATTACACGAATGAAGGTTTGGGAGAAAAATGGTCAAAAAATGATCCGACCGGAAGAGGGAGATATGGGAGGAACAATGCGATTGGGAGCTTATCCGGCTGTCTTGAAACAAAATTCTTTGGCAGAGAAAATTTATCAATCTTCGATTATTTATGAACGTCATCGGCATCGTTATGAAATGGATATATCTTATGAACAGAAGTTAGCGGAAAAGGGTTTTATTATTTCCGGAAAATCTCCTGACGGTCTTTTGCCGGAAGTCATTGAAATTCCAGCGCATCCTTTTTTCATTGCCGGACAGTTCCATCCAGAGTTTAAGTCAAAACCTTTTGCTTGCTCTCCTTTATTTAAGGCGTTTATTCAAGCTGCTATGAAACAAGCAGAGTTACTTTAAAAAAGCGTGTTTGCTGCTCTTTGCTTATTTAACTTGATTCAATGTCCGTTTCTCTTTATATTGAACAAGAGTATTGTAAAAAAAGGGGGGCCTTATGTTTAAAGTATCTCATTGGATTGCTGATGAAGAAGCTTTTATGACTAAATTATCTGCTTTTTGGGATTTTTTGCTTGTTGCAATAGTCATCTCTTTCGTGTCTTTTAACCAAGATATTGAATATGATGAAAATATGAAAAATATTCTTTTATTTTGCGGAACCTTGTCAATCTTTTACCTTTTATACCGTATGATTCGACGCTTTTCGGCGTTGTTAAACGAACCTTATCTTGATTTTGAAGGGCGGCAGCAACAAAAAAAACAATCTTTACCTTTACGGTATTTAATAAATTCTTTATTTGTTTTTTGTGCGTTTTTAATTCTGATTGACTTATTTAAAGTCAATTTCCAATTTATAAATCATTTGTCCAGAGGCTTTACCTTTGCCGGTCTTGTTATTTCTACGAGAACCCTTATCTTGGCAGGGTTTGTATTCTTACTTGTTATGACTGTCACGCGTATCATTCAAAAAATAACTCTGGAGAAATTACAAGATTATGTCGAAATGGGAATTACCTTTAAGAATTCATTAATACGGAGCCAAGGATTTTTAGGATTAACTTTTGCATATTGCGGATTATTTGCTATGTTGGGGGCGAATATTCTACCATTTATTTTGTTGCTGGCCGCTTTGTTTATAGGTTTGTGTTTCGGTCTGAAAGACACGATTCAAAACTTTGTCTCCGGAATGCAAATTCTTTGGACAAGATCTATTAAAATAGGAGATTGGATCGTTTTAGATGGGGCAGAAGGGTTTGTTAAGCGTATAACCTTATGCTCTACGGAGATAGAAACTTTAAATAAAGCATCCGTGATTTTTCCAAATATAGATATTACAACAAAAAAAATAGTTAATTGGACTCATGAAGATTCCATAGGAAGAATAGATATAAAAATAACAATCCCTTTCGGTGTAAAAATGAAAAAAATTAGAGATATTATGTTGAATGTAGCAAACAGCCATCCCAGTGTTTTAGAAGATCCTGCTCCGTCTGTCGTTGTCTCGGATATCCGACAGGACTATACAAGTGTTGAATTAAGATGTTTTATCCCGAATAAAGTTCAACGCTTTTCTATTGCGAATACTTTACGAGAAGAAATTTATGATGCTCTTGTAAAAGCCAAAATTAAGGCTTAGTTTTTTCTGAACATCTGAAAATAGCTGTGTTCGGGGTTAATAACGTGCAATTAAAATAGCGCGTTTCTATACGTTGTGCTGGCTTTTTTGTCTTGGAACATGCTGCGTTAGCTAAGTTTTGTAATCCAATCTCATCACTGACTAATCCATTGTAGCAAACGGCTATCAAAGGGGGGCGGGATTGTCCGACAAGATGAGCAACTCCAGCTTCTCTTCTGGAGTCTATGTACGGGCTGCAGCCGATTAATAAAAAAAGAGTGGGAATAAGTGAAAAAAAACATTTCATAATACTGGACAACTCCTACTTATTTATGTCATGATGTAAAAACTTAAGTGTTTTTTATTTATACGATATATCAAAAATTTTTAAAAGAGGGGAAATGGAAAAAAAATATAGACTTCTCACACGAGATGACTTTGATGGGTTGGTGTGTGCCATTCTGTTAAAAAAATTAGATTTGGTTGATGATATTGTGTTCGTTCATCCAAGAGACGTGCAACATAACAGAGTCTCCGTCTCCGCAAGAGATATTTCTGCTAATCTGCCGTATGTCCCCGGTGTTTACATGGCGTTTGATCATCATCCTCCGGAAAATAAGCAGGCAATATCATATACAAATTTTGTTTGTTCCCCGAAGGCTCCTTCTACGGCACAGGTCATTTATGATTTCTTTAATATGGAAGAAAAGTTCCCGAACGTTTTTGATGAAATTCTTCACGCTCTTAATAAAGCAGATACAGCCGATTTTTCTCAGCAGGATATTTTGGACTCTCAAGGATGGGCTTTGTTTAACTTTATTTTAGATCCTAAAACAGGCTTTACTCGTTTCCATGATTTTCAAACACAACATGAAGATCTTGTACGTTTATTGATTAATTCTATTGAAGGGATGTCTATCAACGATATTTTAAATATGCCGGATATACAAGAACGGGTAATGCTTTATAGAACATATCAAAATCATTTTAAGGATCAAATCGAAAGATGTGCAACCGTTTTCCAAAACTTAGTCGTCGTTGATTTACGTGATGAGGAAATTATTTATCCGGGGAATCGTTTTTTAGTATATGCTCTTTATCCAAATTGTAATTTGTCTTTAATGATCGAAAAAGATGTTAAATCAGAACGAATTACATTTTCTCTTGGAAGATCTATTTTAAATAAATCGTCCAAAGTGAACGCAGGAGCAATAATGGCACTGTACAACGGGGGAGGACATACAAAGGCAGGGACTTGTCAAAGCTCTATTTTTGATGTAGAAAAAGTAAAAATGGATCTAATCGCGGCTATTTTGATGGCCTCCAAAAAAACGGACAAGGGAGAGCAAATAAATGAATATTCACGAGTATCAAGCGAAAAAAATATTCAGCCAGTATGGAATTCCAATTCTTAAAGGATGTATTGCTTATACGTCTCAGGAAGCTTATCGCTGTACGGATAAAATTGGGGGAAACAAGTGGGTTGTTAAAGCTCAAATACACTCTAATGCCAGAGGAAATGGAAGTTTTATCGAAGCTCAAGCCGGGACCGGAGGAGGTATCCGCTTCGTTTCTTCCGCAGAGGAAGCCGCTAAAGAAGTTGATAAAATGTTGGGGAGGACTTTAGTAACTGTTTCTACCGGTTCGGGAGGGCAAGAAGTTAAAAAAGTTTATATAGAGGAATATGTGGATATTTCTTTGGCGTATGCTTTAAGCATCTATATTGATTTTAGCGTGGAAAAAGTTTTTTTGTCTCTCTCGGAAGTCAAAGAGGGCGCTAAAGAATGCCGTCCTTCTTTAAATGAATTGGATATTAATAAAAAAATGACACTTCTTGGAGCTAAAAAATTTGTGAAAAAAATAAAAATTCCTCCAAAACATGTGACAATGGTTGCTGAGATTATACAGAAAATGTATGAAATCTTTAAAACATATTCTGCTTTTAGAATCGAGATCAATCCATTGGTTATTACTTCCGAAAATAAATTGTTTGCTTTAGATGGGAAAATTACTTTTGATCCAGATTCCGTTGGAAAGTATAAAGAAATTACCTGTATGCGAGATGTGGAAGAGGAAACTCCGAGCCAAATTAAAGCTCGTTTAAATAATTTCAGGTATATCAAACTTAAAGGAAACATCGGATGTATTATTAATGGATCTGGACTTGGGATGGCTACGTTGGACTTAATTCATCTCTATGGCGGAAAACCGGCGTGTATTTTGGATTTAGGAGGAGAACCAACAAAAGAAACGGTGACAAATGCTTTTAAATCTATTTTATCAGAACCTGATGTAGAAGGTGTTTTGATTAATATCTTTGGAGGTTCTTCCAGATGCGACATTATAGCAGAGGGATTAATCGCGGCTTCTCGCGAAATTAGCATTGGAATGCCGTTGGTTGTTCGAATGGATGGAACAAATGCTCAAATAGGATCTCGATTGTTGTTTGAATCAGGATTGCCTTTTACAGTTAAACAAAGTATGGATGAAGCAGTGCGTGTGATAATTCAATCTATTCAGGAGATTGTCTAATGAGTATATTAGGAGATGAAAAAACACGTGTTATTTGTCAGGGAATTTTAACGCCGGAAGGGTTGAAACATACAGAACAAGCGTTGGCCTATGGGACAAACATTGTCGGAGGTGTTGCCAAAGAGAAAAAAGGAGGACAAATTTTCGGTGTTCCTCTTTATCACTCTGTTAAAGAGGCGGTAAAAGAACAAAATCCGGATGTTAGTGTGATTTATACAACTCCTTTACAAGCAGCAGAAGAGATTATGGATGCGATAAGGGCTCAAGTTCCTTTGATTGTCTGCACGACTGAACGTGTCCCTGTACAAGATATATTGAAAATCAGGAGCGTTTTGAAAAATTCAAAAAGTCGCTTAATTGGACCGGCTTCTCAAGGAATTATTACGGCGGGGGCTTGTAAAATAGGAACGATGCCGGCTCATTTGTTCCAAAAAGGGAATGTCGGGATTATGTCTAGATCCAGCTCCGTAATGTATGAAGCTCTGCAACAACTTCATAATAAAGGACTGGGAGTGACAACTTGCGTCGCTTTGGGAGCTTACCCTATATTAGGAACTTCTTTTAATGATATTTTAGATTTGTTCTTGAAAGATAAGCAAACAGAAGCTATTTTATTAATAGGAGAAATAGGGGGATCTTTTGAACAAGATTTAGCAGAGTATTATCTCCAAAAAACAAATAAGAAACCTTTAATAAGTTATGTGGTGGGGAGTTTCGTCCCTCTTAAAACGTATATGGGAAATATTGGAGCCATTGTCAGTAAAAAAACAGAAACAGCTTCTTTTAAAAAAGAAATATTGAAAAAATCAGGCTCTATTATTGTTGATTCTCCAGTTCAAATCGGAGATGCTGTCTTTAAGACTTTAATACAACAAACATCAAAGAGTAAAAAATGAATATAGAGTTAACAAATTTAATTTATACGCGAATCAGTCATGATTTATCAAATCCGGCAGGAGCTCTTTATAACGGAGTAGAGTTGTTGTCCGAAAATGTTTCGGATCTTCAGGAAATGACCATCCTTTTGCAAAATAGTGCAACGGTTCTAATGGCAAGGTTGAAATTTTTTAGACAGGCTTTCGGTCTTCAAAATGTAACTTCTGAGGACGCAACGCAAGATTATTTGGCTTCATTATCTTCTCCGGTCCGTTTGGTCGGCGTTTGTTTGGATCCGTTGTCAAAAGTTTGTGCTATGGTTCTGGCAGATTGTTTAATTCGAGGCGGAACCATCACTGTAAAAGAAAATGAAATTACTGCTTATGGCGATAATATAAAAAGCCTCCCGAATTTAAAGGAAATTTTAGAAAAAGGAGAAAATGTTTCTGTTCCCGCGTTGGCGCCGGCTTATTATGCATTCTATTTAGCAAAAAGACAAAATTTAAAACTTTCTTTTTCCTATGATGTTCAAAGAAATTTTATTTCTTTAAAAAAAGTTGTGTTTTCTTAAAAAATATGACATCCTATAAAATAAGGAATGAAAATGAAAAAAGCTCTTATTATCGAAAAGGCGCCTCACATCGCTGCTATTACAAAAAAAATGCTCGAGGATTTAGGGTTTATCGGGGTTATTGTCAATAATAAAGATGATGTTCTCCCGACTTGTGAAACAGAACAACCGGATCTGGTTATAATGGGGTATTCCACCTGTCAAGAAAGTAGTGCCGTATTTATTCCTAAAATGAAAAAAATTTGCCAGCCGCAGATTATCTTTTGCTCTTCAAACTCTGAACCCGATAAAATTAAAGAGGCTCTGGATAGCGGGGTGGATGAATATATTATGAAGCCTTTTGATCATGATATCTTACAAAGTAAAATTTCTATGGTCGGTTTGTTATAAGAGGTCCCTAATATGATTCCGAATGATTTTTATTTTATCGCCCAAATCCTTAAAGAACGTTCCGGCTTTTCTTTAACCGCGGATCAAATATATTTATTGGAAAGTAGGTTGAGTCCGATTATTCGTCAGAATAATCTAATTAGTTTGGAGGATTTAATTAATTCTTTGAAGCTTAACAATAAAGAATTAAAGGAAGCTGTTATCGAGGCCGTAAGTATTAATAATACGAGGTTCTTTAGAAATACATATGCTTTTCAGACTATTAAAGAGTTCTTGCAAGATCTTTTAAAGAAAGATGCACAAAAGAAAAATTTTAAGATCTTATCCGCTGGGTGTGCCAGTGGGCAAGAACCTGTTTCTATCGCGATCTTATTAAAAGAAATGAATCTTCCAAAAGATATTCGAATAGATATTTTTGCGCTTGATATGTCGCATCATATTATAGATCGTGCTAAAAAAGGCATCTATACTCATTACGAAGTGCAAAAAGGACTTCCGATCAGATTTTTGCTGAAATATTTTACGCATTTGGAAGAAGCATGGCAGCTCCATCCGGAGATTATGCAATTAATTCATTATCATGTTCATAACATTATGGATCTCTTTTATGAACAAAATTTTGATATAATATTGTGTAGAAACATGCTCTCTTATATGACAGATGAGGCTCAGAAAAAAGCGGTACAGAATCTTCGAGAGATTCTATCTCCGGAAGGTTTGTTAATTGTCGGAGCTTCTGAAACACTGCATCAAATGGAAGGATTCGAAAAAGTTCCGGATCGTGTCGGATGTTATCAAATTAAACAGATTGATAAAAAATTGGAAACTGTCCCTAAAACAGCATGGACAATTATTAAAAAACCTTTATTTAAACCGGCTGTCCCTAAGAAATAAATATATTGAACTTTTGTTCAAATTAAAAATAAAAAGATTCTTCTCTTAAAGAAGAGCATAGTATAATAAATTCGTGCGCTTATTTATGTAATTGATGATAAATTTCCTCTGCTTTGGGCAAAGCTTCTTCTACGGAATTGACAAAATAAACATAATTAATTTTTTCTTGATTTAATGTTCCGTCGGTATACATGCGAGTTAATTGTTCTTTAAAACAATCCCAAAAACCGTAAAGATTAATAAAAATCAAAGGTTTTTTCTTTATCTCTCCCGTTTGAATTAAAACAGAAAATTCCGCAAGTTCGTCTAATGTTCCCCACCCGCCGGGGAGTATAAAAATAGCATCTCCTTCTTTAAACATTTTGAATTTTCGTTCAGATAAAGTAGCGACGATTTCAATTTCTCCTTCTTTGAATAAACCTGGATTTTCACATTGAAGAGCTAATAATTTAGGTGTTGTTATACCGCGTATAGAACCGCATTCTCTCAAAGCTCCATGGAAAACTTCTCCCATCATCCCATTATCTCCTATGCCAAAAACAAGTTGTAAATCATTTTTGGCAATGATTTCTCCAAGCTTAAATGCTGCTTCATTATAGCGAGGATTAATGTTCTTTGCGGCGCCTCCAAAAACCGTTACTCGTTTGAATATCATTTTTTCTCCTTTTTTATAAAGTATTGAATAAAACTCCTTAATCTTTTATTAAGATAAAAAAGATAAACTCTTTTTAAGAGAAGGGGCTGATTTTATGATAAATACAGATATTTCAAAATATATTATTGATTATACCGAAAGGAATAGAAAAGAAAAGTTAATTCATTTAGTTGGGCGAAATGAGGAACTGAACAGATTAACGCATATTTTATCGAGAAAATACAGAAATAATCCGTTAATTGTTGGATCTGTCGGGATTGGGAAAACGGCTCTTATCGAAGGACTTGTTTGTTTTTTGGATTCTGATGTCGCTCCAAAAGGATTAAAAAATAAACACATTGTTGGTGTGGATATTTCTTCTTTGATGTTGGATTGCGAAAATGACACTATATATACTCAAAAATTAAAAGCGATTTTCGAACAAATCACGGCTTCTGGAAAACAGAACATTCTTTACATTAAGGATGTTAGTTTTTTAGTTAGGACAAATATAAATCCTGAAAATACAGAACCCGCCAAGTTTTTGAAATTAAAGTTATTAGAAGGAACTTTAAATTGTATCGTGGAAACAGATCCTTTCCATTATAGGTCTTTTTTGGAAAAAGACACGGCGGTTCTTCAAATGTTACAAACAGTATTTCTTGAAGAGCCGACTCTTTCGGAAACGATTGAAATCGTTTCTAATCTTAAGAAAAATTATGAAGATTTTTACCACGTGATTATTCCTGATGCTTTTGTTGAAGTAGCGGTAAATTTAACACATCGTTATATTAAACAACGATTTTTCCCGGAGAAAGCATTAGACTTATTAGATGATGCAGCCAGTCTGTTGCAAATAGAACAAACTATGGGAAAATTTCCTCAAGAAGTAAAAGAGCTCCCCGTAGATTTTGCAAGACAAGTTGTTTCTTTGTGGACTGGAATTCCTGTCGAAAAAGTAGATACAGAAGATAAAAAACGACTGGCTCATGCAGAAGAGTATCTAAAGAAACGTGTGGTGGGACAAGATAATGCCGTTGGAGTCGTTTCCGATGCGTTGCGTCGTTCAAGATCTGGGTTACAAGATCCTAATAGACCTATAGGATCTTTTTTATTTATCGGAGAAACCGGTATTGGGAAAACAGAGTTAGCTAAATCTTTGGCTGAATTTGTGTTTAGTGATGAGAGTGCTTTATTACGGTTAGATATGTCGGAATATATGGAAAAAAATTCTGTTTCCCGCTTAATCGGTCCGCCTCCGGGAACACCGGGCTTCGAATTAGGAGGGCTATTAACTGAAAGTGTTCGATTAAAACCATTCCAAGTCATTTTATTTGATGAAATTGAAAAGGCTCATCCGGATATCTTAACGTTGCTTTTACAAGTTTTAGATGAAGGGCGATTAACAGATAGCAAAGGAATCTCTGTCGATTTTAAAAATACGATAATTATTATGACCTCAAATGTTGCTTCCAGTATGCCGACTTATCAAAGAATGGGCGTGTTGACACAATATTTTAGACCTGAGTTTTTAAACCGTATTGACGATGTTGTTACATTTCATCAATTAAAGGAAGAACATTTACATAAGATTATTGATATTCATTTGAATAAATTATTAAAGCGAGCAGAAGCTGAAGGCTATTATTTAACGGTGGATGATAGAGCTAAACAATGGTTCGTTGATGAGGTCTTTACATCAAAGTTCGGAGTTCGTGCTTTGAAACGATTGCTGCAGCATCAAATTGAAAATCCATTAGCTTTCTTAATCATGCAGGAAAAAGTCAAACCGGGAACTTATGTATTGGTCTCAATGGATAGCTCCGGGAAAAAGATACAGCTCTTTGCAAAGAAGAAAAAATGAACAATTTGACAGAGTTATTATTGGATTGGTACCGTCAAAAAGGAAGAAATCTCCCATGGCGAGTCAAAGGGGGAGCTCATCAAAACGCTTATTTAGTTTGGGTATCTGAAATTATGCTGCAGCAAACAACCGTTCAAACAGTTTGCAGTTATTTTAATCAATGGATACAAAGATTCCCAGATCTAAAAACTTTAGCCGATGCTTCTTTAGATGATGTCTTGCATATGTGGCAAGGATTAGGATATTACACTAGAGCAAAAAAAATGCATGAATGTGCTAAAATCCTTGTCTCTCAATATAATGGGCATTTCCCTAAAAATCGTGAGGAATTATTAAAGCTGCCGGGAATAGGGCCTTATACAGCTTCTAGTATTTGCGCATTTGCTTTTAATCTTCCGGAAACAGTTGTGGATGGAAATGTTGTTCGTGTTATCTCTCGTTTAAAAGGAATAACAACCGAAGTTGATAAAAAAAATATTTATGAACATGCCAAAAAATTGACTTCTTTCAATCATAGCGCCGATTATGCTTCTGCTATCATGGACTTAGGCGCTACTGTTTGCAGACCTCAAGCCCCTTTGTGCCAGAGTTGTCCATGGAATCATGCTTGTCAGGCAGTCGCCTTGGGAATCGTAGAGAAAATTCCTCAAATAAAAAAAATACAGAAAAAGAAAAAAAACGGAGCCGCTTTCATTATTTATGACTCTCAAAACAGATTATTTATTTTAAAAAGATCTCAAAAAGGATTGCTCTTCGGTCTATGGGAATTGCCGTGGACTGATGAAGGTGAAAAAGTTCCGTTCGATGGCTTGTGGATTAAAAAAAATGAAACGGTAAAGCATGTGTTTACACATGTAGATTTAACTTTGAACCTTTACGAAACTAAAGTTTCTTGTCTAAACGATTTCTTAGAAAAGGGACTGTTCGTTCAAAAAGATATGTTACATGTATATGCTTTTTCAACGTTAATGAAAAAAATCTTGAGTAAAATTTAATATGTTCCTTTTAATAAGATAAAACTCCAAGCGGAAACAAGCAAACTCTTCTTTTTAATCGTCGGATAATTATTCTCTTTAGAGGTATCTAAAATTATTTTCCACTTTATTTTCTGAGTATGTTCTGGGGTCTTATATTCAATATCTGTGTCCGAAGAATTAAGTATTATGTAATAATAGAGCTCTTTTTTTTCATCTTTCACATAAAATGAGAAAGAACGAACATAGCCGTGCCAATCTGTTTCTCCCATTGGGATCCCGTCTGGTCTTAAAGCGGTAATATGATTCTCTTGATGATTTTCATGTGCGTGAATTAGTAAATTTATTAGCTCCGGATTACTTCCCCTTATATGAATTAATTCTCGAACAAAATCAAAGAAATCCAAGTGGATTTTTTTTGTAGTATTCCATTGTTTCCAAGATATTTTATTGTCTTGACAATAAGCGTTGTTATTTCCGTTTTGGGTGTGTAGGTTTTCATCGCCTCCTAGAAGCATGGGAGTCCCGTTGGATAAGAAAAGGGTAGCCAACATGGCTTTTATTCTTTGAATTCGAAAATTTAAAATGTCTTGTTTTTTTGTATGGCCTTCGACTCCGCTGTTCCAACTATAATTGGCATCATTTCCATCTCTATTTTGTTCTTTGTTTCCATCATTGTGTTTATAATTGTAACTGACTAAATCATAAAGAGTGAAACCATCGTGAGCTGTTATGAAATTAATTTTTTTTAATACAAAATTTTTTCCTTTTTTTTCTCCGATTATAGGCTTGGTCATATGATAAAACATAGTGTGGGCTTGTCCTAAATCTCCCTTCCAAAAACGGCGAGTCACGTCACGAAATTCTCCATCCCATTCAGAGAAGAAAGAAGGAAAATTTCCGAGTTGATAGCCGTTAGGACCTAAATCCCAAGGTTCCGAGATTAATTTGACTTTTGATAAAACGGCGTCTTTTTGTAAGACTTTGAAAAAAGCAGCGTCGGGAGTGTAATTGTTATCTCCATTGCGCCCAAGCGTAACGGCTAAGTCAAAACGAAATCCATCTATATCAAATATCTCTGCCCAATAACGCAGAGCCTGAAGCGTTATCTGAAGAGCTGCCGGATGTGATAAGTTAAATGTATTTCCACAGCCTGTATCATCTATGTAATAACGAGCCTCATTCGGCATTAATCTATAATAAGAAGCGTTATCAATCCCTCTGTAAGAAAGCAAAGGTCCCATATAACCGCCTTCTCCCGTGTGATTGAAAACAACGTCTAATAAAATCTCTATTCCGGCGCTGTGATAAGCTTGGACCATTGTTTTTATTTCTTGAAGATTCCTTGAAGATAAATAGCTTGTATGAGGGGCCATAAAACAAACAGGATCGTATCCCCAGTAATTTGTCATTCCCAAATTTAATAAATGTTCTGATGTGTTAAAAGCTGCAATCGGTAAAAGCTCTATGGTCGTAACGCCGAGAGTCTTTAGATAATGAAGTGTGGAAGGATGTGATAAACCGGCAAAAGTCCCGCGGACTCGTTTCGGCAGATTAGGATTTTTAATCGTTAATCCTTTAACATGAGTTTCATAAATAATAGTCTTTTCATAAGGAATAAAAGGTTTCGTACTTTTAGGTTGTTTGTAATCGGTTTCATTGACAACGATACATTTGGGTGTGAATGGAGCACTATCGGATTTACTAAATGAAAATTCTCTTTTTTTATGACCGATTATGTAGGGAAGTTGAGTCCCATGAAATAAAATAGGACCTGTTATTTGTTTTGCAGCTGGATCTAACAAAAGTTTGTGCCCGTTAAATAAATGACCGTTTATCGGATCATAAGGACCATAAACTCGATATCCATATAGTTGACCGGCCTTGATATTATGTACGAAAACATGCCATATATCTTCGGTACGGTTCATTGAAATGTGATGTGTTTCATATCCCCATGAATTAAAGAAACATAAAACAACTTTTTCGGCATGATGAGAGTAAAGTGAAAAATTCACACCTTTGTCATGAATAGAAGCTCCTAATGGAGAAGGGAAGCCGATGTCTGTTTTTAATTTTTGAGAAAACATCTCATATCCTATTCTTTTTTCTTTTTAAGAAGAATTGTTCCTAATGGAGGCAATGTTAAATCTAAAGCATACTTTTTAAAATTCCATCCAGGTTCTTTCGTTTTAAGATCTCCTTTGTTTAGTACATTGCTCCCGCCGTATTTAGTATGATCTGAATTAAAAATTTCTTCATAAGTTCCTTCAATGTTTATTCCGACTTGATAATGATAAAGTACGGACGGTGTTAGATTACAAACGACAATAATAAAGTCTTCCGGATTTTTTGCTTTTCTAATATAGCTGATAACACTATGTTCAACATCGGATCCGTCAATCCATTCAAAGCCGGTTTCGTCAAAGTCAATTTCATGGAGCGCTGCTTGAGTCTTATGTAGATGATTTAGATCTTTGACAAGATGTTGGATCCCTTTGTGTTCGGGATATTGTAATAAATGCCATCCTAGGCTTTGATCGTACTTCCATTCCCAGCCTTGAGCGAATTCATCTCCCATAAACAGAAGTTTTTTGCCGGGATGTGTGTACATAAAAGTATAATAAGCTCTTAAGTTAGCAAATTTTTGCCATCTGTCTCCCGGCATTTTGTCAATTAAAGGTCCTTTCCCGTGGACGACCTCATCATGAGATAATGGTAAAATAAAATTTTCCGTGAAAGCATACATGAAACTAAATGTCATTTCACTTTGATGATACTTACGGTAAATAGGATCTCTGTGCATGTACTGCAGAGAATCATTCATCCACCCCATATTCCATTTGAATGAAAAACCAAGCCCTCCAAGGTATGTCGGGCGAGAAACCATAGGCCATGCGGTTGATTCTTCCGCAAATGTCATAGCACCACATTGTTCTGCATAAATCCATTCATTTAAGCGCCTTAAAAAATAAATAGCTTCTATATTTTCATGTCCGCCATATTTATTGGGGAGCCATTCTCCGTTTTTCCTCCCATAATCTAAATAGAGCATCGAAGCAACGGCATCTACACGTAATCCGTCAATATGATATTCTTTTATCCAAAATAATGCGTTGGATAAGAGAAAATTAGAAACTTCATTGCGTCCATAGTTGTAAATTTTAGTCCCCCATTCCTTTTGCTCTCCTTTACGAGAATCCGCATGTTCGTAAAGAGCCGTCCCATCGAAATAGGATAATCCGTAATCATCTTTAGGGAAATGAGCCGGGACCCAATCCATGATGACTCCTATATGAGCCTGATGAAGACAATCAATAAGAAACTTAAAATCATCAGGGCTTCCATACCTTGAGGTCGGAGCATAAAGACCGAGTGTTTGATATCCCCAAGAACCATCAAAAGGATGCTCTGATATAGGTAAAAATTCTACATGGGTAAAACCCATTTCTTTAACGTACTCTGGGAGCTCTTTCGCAAGTTCTCTATATGTTAAAAATCTATTGTTCTCCAGTGAATTGCGCCGCCATGACCCTAAATGAACCTCATATATTGATAAAGGCTTATGAAAAGGATTGGTCTCTGTTTTCCGTCTTTCCATCCATGAGGTGTCTCGCCAAACATAACGATTGGGATTGTAAACAATAGAGGCTGTGTTCGGACGTAATTCACAAAAAAAACCAACTGGATCGGATTTTAAAGGAAGAACTTGATTCTTTGAGTTTAATATCTCGTATTTGTAATATTCCCCTTCTTTTAACTCTGGAATGAAAAGCTCCCATATCCCGCTGGATTCTCTGCGGCGCATCATATGGCGACGACCATCCCAGGTGTTAAAATTTCCTATGACGCTGACTCTTTTCGCATTCGGAGCCCAAACAGCAAAAAAAACACCATTAATTCCATCCAGCGTCATTAAATGCGAACCTAATTTATGATAGAGATTTTTATGTGTCCCTTCATTTACTAAATGTAAGTCAAAATCACTTAATACCGGAGGAAACCTATAAACATCATAAGTGGTGTAAGAAGAACCGTCTCCGAATAAAACACGCAATTTATATCTGAAAAAATTTTTTTCTTCCGGTAAGTCTAACTGAAATAACCCGTAATCATGAATGCGCTGCATTCGTCCTATTTCTGTTTTCTCATCCTCACTGACGACTAGTACGTCTAACGCTTGGGGATAACAGACACGAATAAAAAGTCCTCCTCGATCTGATTCATGCATGCCTAAAATATCAAAAGGATTCGAAATCCCATAAGTCATTATGTGGTGCATGTGTTGTGATGATAAAGTACTTTTCATGCGATTCTCCCCGGGTTATTTTTTCCTTATATCATCCTTCCATCGGAAAAGAAAGAGAAAAGTCATCGCTTTATGAAATAGGAAAGTATTTTTTGCTGAAACTTGTTTAAATTTTTCTTTTCTTTTTTTTAAAATATGATTATAGTGTGCTTATTTGTTAAAATTTTATTAAGAGGTTTTGAATGTTTATTACATCTGCAATGGCCCAGGTGGCGAATCAACCAGAAGCGCAGGAAGCTGTTAATTCTTTTTCGGGAATGCGGACTTTTATTCAATTAGCGTTAATTTTTATTATTTTTTATTTGTTTTTAATTCGCCCACAGCAAAAGCGAGTCAAAGAGCATGAGAAAATTCTTAATGCGATAGAAAAAGGAACTCAAGTCGTTTTCGGTGGTATAATCGGGAAAGTTGTTCAAATCTTAAATGAACAGGAGCTTTTGGTTGAAATTTCTACAGGAGTTCAAATTAAAGTTCTAAGGTCTCACGTCTCGCAAGTTATTCGTGAAATGGAAGTTACAGATAAATCAAAAAAACAACAATTAGAAAAGGAATAAAAAATGTTTGGTTACCCAAAATGGCGCGCATGGACGGTCATTCTTGTTTCTGTTTTCGGGATTATTTTTAGTGTTCCTAATTTTCTGCCTAAGGTTGTCTATGAGAAAATTCCGGCATCTATTCAAGAATGGTGGCACCCTATGACGTTAGGTCTGGACTTACAAGGGGGATCCAGTTTGTTAATGGAAGTCCAGATAAATGATCTGGTCCAAGAACGTTTAAACGGATTGATGGATGCTACTCGATCCGGATTGCGTGAAAAACGGATTAAATTCACGGGATTGAGTGTTCAAGATGGTGTTATGTCCGTTAAGATTTTAGACAATTCCGAATTATATACAGCCAAAAATCTTATTCAGGAACAAGAAAAAAATGCGTATAATGTGGACATAGATGAAAATGTTTTGCGTGTTTCTTATAACGAGGAAGCTTTAACCTCTTTGAAAGTAAAAGCGATCGAACAATCTATAGAAATTGTCCGTCGTAGAATTGATGAACTGGGGACAAAAGAACCGTCTATTCAACAACAAGGAGAGGACAGAATCCTTTTACAGTTACCGGGAGTTCAAAATCCGACAGAAGTGAAGGCTCTGTTAGGGAAAACGGCTAAGATGACTTTTCACTTGGTGGATGAAGAAACATCTGTTCAAGACGCTCAAAGAGGAAAAATTTCTTCGGATTCTATGCTTGTCTCGGGTGATGAAACAATTGTTTTAAAAAGAGCTGTCGCTGTCGGAGGAGATAGACTAACAAATGCATCTGTAGGGTATGGAGAAAGAAATGAACCTGTGGTGAACTTTTCTTTTGACAGCGTAGGAGCAAAGGCTTTTGCAAAGGTGACGCGTGAAAATGTCGGCAGGCGCATGGCTATTGTCTTAGACAACGAGATTATTTCTGCACCGGTTATTAATTCTCCCATAACAGGTGGAAGTGGAATTATTTCTGGAAGTTTTACTCTTGAGTCCGCGGAAAATTTAGCGATGATGCTTCGTTCTGGAGCTTTACCGGCTCCGTTAGAAGTTATTGAAGAACGTGTTGTCGGGGCAGGATTGGGAACCGACTCAATTCAAGCCGGAGCTATGGCGTGTATTATCGGTTCTATTGCTGTTTTTATCTTTATGGTTGCTGTTTATGGAAAATTCGGAATGTTTGCTAATGTCGCTCTTGTGATTAACGTTTTTTTATTAGTTGCTTTGTTAAGTGTTTTAAACGCAACATTAACTTTACCGGGATTAGCGGGAATTGCGTTGACTATAGGAATGGCCGTCGATAGTAATGTACTGATTTATGCACGGATGCGAGATGAAGCAAGATTAGGTCGTGCTCCTTTGCAGATCATTAACGCGGGATTCGAGAACTCGTTCTCGGCTATTTTTGATGCTCAGATCACAACTCTTTTCGCAGCGGTTGTTTTGTTCTTTATGGGATCCGGTCCTGTTAAAGGATTTAGTGTCACCCTAGGTATCGGGGTTGTTACTTCTTTATTCACAGCGGTAATGATTACAAAATTCCTGATTATGGTTTGGTATACTGTGAGAAAACCTAAATCTATTCAAATATAGGATGCTAGAAAATGATAAATATTATAAAGTTTATGGAACCTTCTAAGAAAATTAATTTTATTGCTCAAAGCAAATATGCTTTTATTGTGTCTTTAATCTTAATTGTTGCTACTTTCTTTTCATTAACTTTTAAAGGGTTGAATTACGGAATTGATTTCCAAGGAGGAATCTTAATAGAAATCGAATCTCCCGAGGTTATTGACATGTCTGATATGCGTTCTCAAATTTCAAAAATGAATTTAGACGAAGTAAATTTACAATCTTTAGGAACTTCTGGAACAGAAATGATGGTGCATGTTTTAGTCGATACGGCTGACGAAAAAGCTCAAAACGAGATTGTTAATCAGCTGAAAGAGACACTGGGAGAAAATGTTGATTATCGTCGAATCGAAGTTGTTGGACCGAAAGTCGGAGCGGAGCTTTTTAAAAAGAGTATTATTGCTTCTATTTGTGCGTTGTTGGCTATTTCCGTTTATATTTGGTTTAGATTTGAATGGCAATTTTCTTTAGCGTGTTTAATCGCTTTGGCGCATGATTTGATTTTAACCGTTGGATTGTTCTCTGTTTTTGGGTTTGATTTTAATATGACGGTTATTGCCGGTCTGTTATCTTTAGCCGGGTATACGACAAATGATAAAGTGGTCAACTTTGATAGAGTTCGTGAAAACTTAAGATTATATCGTAAGATGCCTATTCCTGAATTGTTAGATAAAAGTATGAATCAAACGTTATCGCGGACGATTTTAACGTCTATGACGACGATTTTAGTGTTAATTATTTTACTTGCGATGGGGGGCGAGACTTTGTCAGGTTTCTCTATCTGTTTATTATTTGGGATTATTGTCGGTACATATTCCTCTTTGTATATCGCTGTTCCTTTACTGCAATTTTTTGACATTCGTAATGTAGGTGCGAAAGCCGATGAAAACGGACCTTATGCCGAGGCCGCCAAATATGAGCTTCAAGCAAAAAAGATGAATAAATAATCTAAAAAGAAAGCGCTTTGAAATAAGCGCTTTCTTTGTTCGAACATAGTACCTCTGTAAAATAAAAATCTATGCTTCTTTCCCAGGCTGTGCAGTTTGGGAAGATTAATGAAGTTTAAAAGAGTTCATGTCCCGTACGGATGTCGGTAGAGACTAATCAAATAAATTTAAATAATTCTTTATCTTAAGGAAACAGAACTTAATTGTGTCCGTGTTTTTGTAAAAAGTGTCTTAAAAGCATTTCTTTAAGAAATAAAAAAATTTTCTTTTTGTCTCTTAAGACAATTTTTTTGTCATAAAAAAAAAGAATTTTTTCTTTTTTTTTTAATAAAAATAAGGTATTCTACAAAAATAATATGAATATTTTTATAAGGTAAATGTTAAATGACCGAAGTGATTGTTGAACCAAATGGTGAGTATGATATTCTTCAAAATGAACGTCATGAGGTTTTAATGGTTATTCGTGCTCGAATGGGCGGGATTGATGCTCCTCGGATCTTGTATGATGGACAAGATAAGATTTTATTTTATCGTAATAAAAATCAAACAATTGTTTTTAATCAAATTATTCCGAATGTCGCAACTGCAATTATGCAGGCGGATGAGGTGTTGTTCGTTGAAGTTCAGGATGAGGCAATTGTACGGGAATACAAGGTCCCTTTACAAAAGGTACCGCGTATCCCTGCCATAAAAAAAGATTAAAACATTTTATAATATTAATGTAATGTTTAAGCCTTTCTCATATCGATGGGTGCTTGTTTCTTTTAGGGTTTTTTTAGGGTAGGCATCTTATTTGGAATAGAGGTTTTAAAATAAATTTAAATCTCGAAAAAAGAATTCTTATAGATGCTGATGCGTTTGAAAGAATGATATACAAGACTGAGAAAATCTTTCCTTTACCGGAGGACTTCGCGGACTTTTTGTGTTAATTGAGACAAGCTAAAAGGTTTGGGAAGGAAAGAGAAAGTTTGAGAATCATCTTTCCCATGTCTGGCGAAGTCTTGAGAATAGCCGCTCATTAAAATGACTCGGATATTAGGATATCGATTTTTAGCAAGTTCAGCAAGCGTTTCTCCATCCATTCCAGGCATCATCATATCGGTTAGCAGTAAATCAAAAGGTCCGTTTTCTTCCATTTTTTTGAGAGCCTGTTCTCCGTCGGAACATTCTGTTACGGTAAATCCTTTATTTTTAAGGACACGCGAACTAAAAGCACGAACAGCATCTTCGTCTTCTACCAGTAAAATTTTTGCGGAGCTTGTCGGAAAAGTATGAATGATTGTATTTTTCTGATCCGGCTCTTTTGATGCTTGCGTGAAGCGAGGTAAGTAAATAGTGAAAGTCGTTCCTTTTCCTAAAGAACTTTCCACTTGAATATATCCGTCTGTTTGAGTAATGATTCCATAAACGGTTGATAATCCCAGACCTGTTCCAGAACCGGCGATTCCTTCTTTTGTCGAGAAGAAAGGTTCGAATATACGAGATAAATTTTCTTGAGAGATACCGCATCCTGTATCAGTGACTGTAATAACGATATAAGTTCCCGGTATCATGATATCAGATCCGACGGTCCTTGTTTTTTTAAATGTTTCAACTTTGCTTTTGATTGTTAAAGATCCTCCATTCGGCATAGCGTCTCTTGCGTTGACGGCTAAGTTTAAAAAAACTTGGGTTAATTGATTAGGATCTACTTTAACGAAACCTAATTCCGGCGCATGTTGTGTTTTGAGCTCTATTTTAGGTCCGATACTGCGATGTAAAAGAGCCGTTAATTCCGAGAAAGCATCAGCAATATCTATAAGGCGAGGTTTTAAAGGTTGTTTTCTTGAAAAAGCGAGTAATTGACCAACTAAAGCAGAGGCTCTGTTTGCATTATGCTTTATTTGCATAATATCGGCAAAAGAAGGATCTCCCATAGTATGTTTTTGTAAAAGTAGATCCGAAAAGCCGATAATTGCTGTCAACAAGTTGTTAAAATCATGAGCGACACCTCCGGCTAATTGCCCCATAGCCTGCATTTTTTGAGCGTGTGCCATTTGCATTTCCAGATTTTTTCGTTCAGATGAGTCGGTTAAATACAAAATGAAAGAGGAAACATCTGTCTCCTCAAGCCCGTTCATCTTAGGTTGTATAGGAGCTATAAATGCAATGGCGCTTCGTGTTTGCCCGTGAGGGAAAATAAAATTTAATTCGCATTTTTCAAATTTTTGAGCTTTCATTAGAAGCTTTGATAGCTTAAGCGGTAATGTTTCTTTGCTTTCTGTGTCAATAAAAGATAAAAAAGATTGGTCTTTTATTTGTTCAAATGGCAATGCCATCATCTTTTGAAAAGCTATATTCGCTTCTAAAACGGATAAATCCATTGCATCAATAACGACCATTCCTAAAGGAGCATTTTGGAAAAAATCCGGAAATCCATCCGTATGGAATGAAGAGGTCGACGGAGAATCTTCTTCTTTAATGACAATGCTTTGGAACATTGTTTTCCCATCTTGATCAAAAGATGTTTGATAGACTTTGGCTGGGAAGGTCTTTTTCCCCGATTTAAATAAAACGCTTCCGCTCCAAGCTCCATTCATATCAGGAAGTAATCCTTTGATGATTTCTTGTAAATGACGACCTTTAATATCTTCTTGTTTTTTATCCGTCCAATGAGATAATACGTCATTCATAAACTGAACGCATCCTTCTGAATCAACAATATAAAGTCCGACGGGAAGTGTATCAATCGATTCTTGTAAAGTCGCTTGTTCTTGTCGAATTAAAGATTGAATGACAACGGTGTCTGTTAAATCTTCTCCTATTAAAAGAAAATCTTTATTTACTTTCTTGAGCGTTATTTTATATGTTTTTTCTTCAACTTCTATTTGAACGCTTAAAGGACATCTTTGCATATAAGCGCTTTTGAGCTTTTCCAAAACGTTTTGTTGCGTTGTTTCTTTTAAAAAAAGAAAAGGATCTGTTCCTTCTTTAAAAAGTTGACGCCCTTTTTTGTTGGAAACCAAAACACGGCCATGGCTGGAGCGAAGTTGGCGCGCATCCGATTCTGTGTCTAGCAACGCTTGAAGAGCTTTGTTTTTCCCAATCATGCAATCTCCTTATCTAAAATATGCTAGCAAAATTCCAAAAAAGAATCGAGTGTTTTTGTAAAAGACTCTATAAAAGCTCATTTTGTTTTTTTTCTTTTTTTTTATCAGTATCTTCCTCTGTTTAAAATAATTTTTTTTTCTGAAAATCCTCAGAATAAGTCGATTTTAAGAGGAATGATAAATTTTATTAAAATAATACAATATGTTAGTTAAAAATGTTTTTTTTTGTCTCTTTTTTCTGTTTTTTAGACAAAGAACTTTTCTTAATAAAAGTTAATAAAAAAAACTTTATTTTTGAATGTGTTAATAAGAATGTAAAATTTTTATTCTTTTTTTTAAAAAAAGAGTTGACAGCGTGTTTCTTAAAACGCTATCTTGAACTCTACATATAAAAAAGAAGACTAGATATAGTAGTTTAATTTGACAAGAGGATACAAAATGTTGGAAGTCATCAAAACATCAGAAGCAGAACCCTATCAAATAGATATAGCTCCTTTGACAGATGTTATTAGTCGGGATGGTCAGGTTATTTCTTTTGATGCTTCAAAAATCGTAAGAGCAATTGAAAAGGCTGGGAAAGCTACCGGAGAATTCGGATTAGATGAAGCATGGCTTTTAGCAAGTCAAGTCGTTAAAGTTCTTAAACATCGGTTTGCTCATGGAACAGCACCGCAAGTTGAGCAAATTCAAGATGTCGTTGAGCAATGTTTAATATCTTCTAATTATTATAAAACGGCTCGTGCATATATTGTTTATCGTGAGCGCAGAGAACAAGATAGACAAGATAAAAAAACATTCGTTGATGTCATCGCATCTATTAATGAATACTTAGATCGTTCTGATTGGCGTGTTAGTGCCAATGCTAATCAAGGATATTCTTTAGGAGGATTGATTCTTAACACCTCCGGGAAGATGATTGCTAATTATTGGTTGAACCATGTGTATCCTAAGGAAGTCGGAGAGACTCACAGACGAGGAGATTATTATATTCATGACTTAGATATGTTGTCAGGGTATTGTGCCGGGTGGTCTTTGAGAATGTTGCTGACGGAAGGGTTTAACGGGGTTCCAAATAAGGTTGAAGCATTACCTCCCAAACATTTGGATACAGCATTTTTGCAAATGATTAATTTCTTAGGGACACTTCAAAATGAATGGTCCGGAGCGCAGGCCTTTAGCTCTGCGGACACATATTTGGCTCCTTTTATTCGCAAGGATAATCTTTCTTATGAAAAAGTTAAACAGGGGATGCAATCTTTTATTTATAATGTGAACGTTCCTTCTAGATGGGGAACTCAAACTCCCTTTACAAACTTAACTTTTGATTGGGTGTGTCCTGAAGATTTACGAAATGTACATCCTATTATCGCCGGGGAAGAAGTTGATTTCACTTATGGAGAGCTTCAATCAGAAATGGATATGATTAACAGAGCGTATATTGAAATCATGACCGCTGGGGATGCTCGCGGGCGTCCGTTTACTTTCCCTATCCCGACGTATAATATCACAAAGGATTTCCCATGGAATTCTAGAAATACAAATCTTTTATTTGAAATGACTGCCAAATATGGGTTGCCATATTTCCAGAATTTTATTAACTCTTCTTTGTCTCCAAAACAAGTTCGCTCTATGTGTTGTCGGTTGCAATTGGATTTAACAGAGTTATTGGCAAGAGGGAATGGCTTGTTCGGATCCGCTGAACAAACAGGTTCTATCGGTGTTGTTACAATTAATTGTGCTCGATTGGGGTATCTTTATAAGGGAAATGAAGAAGCGATGATAAAGCGCTTGGATGAGCTGTTGGAGTTGGCTAAGACTTCTTTGGAAATCAAGCGTAAGGTTATTCAATCATATATGGATTCGGGGTTGTTCCCCTTTACAAAAAGATATTTAGGGACTTTACGCAACCATTTCTCAACAATTGGTGTTAATGGAATTAATGAAATGATCCGTAATTTTACGAATGATCAATATAACATTGCAGATGCTGAAGGTATGAAATTCGCTATTCGGTTGTTAGATCATATCCGGGGAAAAATGGTTCAATTCCAATCTGAAACAGGTCATATGTATAATTTAGAAGCAACTCCGGCGGAGGGAGCTACGTATCGGTTTGCTCGAGAAGATCAAAAACGGTTTCCTGATATTATTCAAGCGGGAACTCACGATGCTCCATATTATACGAACTCTTCTCAATTACCGGCCAATTATACGGATGATCCTTTTGAAGCGTTGGATTTACAAGATACTTTACAGACTAAATATACCGGAGGAACAGTCTTACATCTATATATGAATGAGCGAGTTTCTAATTCGGACACGTGTAAAGCTTTTGTTAAAAATGTTTTGGAGAATTATCATCTGCCTTACTTAACAATTACGCCTGTTTATTCTATTTGTCCTAAACATGGATATTTGTCTGGTAAGCATAAATTTTGTCCGCGTTGCGATGAGGAGTTAATTGCAAAAAAGCGTAAAAAAGTTTCTGTGTCTTAAAATTAAGGAGGGAAATATGAATACAGAAGAAATCTTATTATCTGATGATGAACGCCAACCTGTGGAATGTTGGACTCGTGTGATGGGTTATTATAGACCGGTGATTTTTTTCAATAAAGGGAAACAAAGTGAGTTTGCTGAAAGAGTTTGGTTTAAAGAAGACAAGGCTGTTTCCGGAATGAACAGGAGTGATTGTATCAAAGAAGCCTAGGTTTATGAAAGATAGAACGCTCCGATGATCGGAGCGTTTTTTCTTAAAAAGAGAGAGAAAAAATGATAAAAATAGGTGGCTTATTGCCTTTTACAATGATAGATTTTCCAGGAGAATTGGCCGCAGTTGTCTTTTGTCAAGGGTGCTTATTGAATTGTCCGTATTGCCATAATCCGGAGTTGAAAAGTTTATCGGATTCAACTCAGACTACGTGGAGCGATGTTATAAGCTTTCTAAAAAAACGTCAAAAGTTGTTAAGAGGCGTTGTTTTTAGCGGAGGAGAACCGTTACTTCAAAAGAATTTACACCAAGCGGTTTTAGAAGTTAAGTCTTTAGGGTTTAAAGTTGCGTTACACACTTCCGGAGCTCTGCCGGAAGCTTTGGGAAAACTGTTACAAGACCTTTCATGGATTGGATTAGATATAAAAGGTTCTTTCTCAAAATATCATAAAGCCTCGGGGACGAAAGTTGAGTTAAATATAGCAGCATCTGTTCAAAAATCTCTAGATATGATATTAAGCGCCGGTGTTCCTTTCGAAGCACGAACAACAACAGATCCTAGAGTGCTAACAAAAGAGGATATTTTGGAGATGGCGTCATATTTATCTCAAAAAGGCGTTAAAACATACGCTTTGCAAGAGTATCGTCCTTGTAATAATGGGAGGATGCCGGAACCTTCTATGGAGGCTATCAGCGCTTTTTATCTGGATAAAATTTTCCTAAAAAAATTAGAAGATTTATTTGATTCTTTTATTATTCGGCGGGCGTAATTTCAAGAAAGTGTTTTTTCTTGGTTATTATTGATTCAAATTCATCTAAAACCTGAAGATAGACGTTTTTTTTAAAAGGAACAATATGATTTATTAAAAAATCCTTTTCAACCCATTGGAAATCATCAAACTCCATATCTTGGCGAGAGGAAAAGTCTTTTTGTATATTTAATCCCGTATATAAAAACAGGAACCATTTTTGTTTTTGTCCGCTCCATTTTTTTCGCTTTTCTTCGGGAATCCAATCCGGGAAGTCATAAGTATACCAATTTTTTGTTTGGCTGATATAAGAAATTTCGCGGATTCCCGTTTCCTCAAAAAGCTCTCGTTTCGCAGCATCGAAAGGATTTTCATTTTCATCAATTCCTCCTTGAGGCATTTGCCAGCGGTAAGAATCTGTTTGTCCTTTTCGAGAAGCAACAAAAATTTTATGATTATTATTTATAAGCATTATTCCAACGTTAAGACGATAAGTCATTTTTATCTTCCATTAGTAGAGTTGATACAGGTACAAACTCGATATCAGGAGATGAATTTTCTGATATCCATTTTGCCAATGTTTGAAGAACTACTGGAGCAGGAGAGAAAATTCCAATAGCACTTCCTTTTTCTAGAGCAGTTTTTTCGAGCTTTTGAATATATGTATGAAAAGCTTCAGGGTATAAATTATCGTGAACGTCTAAATCGACGTGACGACTTAACGGTAAGGTTATCTTTGAACTGGAAATATAAATAAGCCCTTTTTGAGAGATATTTTCTTCTATTAAAGTTTTTAACTCTGGTGTTTTCTCGATTAAAGCCGTGTTCTGAGAAAGAACTCCGCTGATAGGGAGGTAATTTGATAAAATATTCTCAATAATTTTTTGGTTTGTTATATTGTCTTGAAAAGAATATATTGCTTTTTCACCGGGGTCGTAAGCAGGGAAATCATCAGTTTCCATGGGTAGGTTGAGCATTGTTTCGAAGCCTTTTTGACGAGCGTCTTCAAGCTGAGCCGTTAAATTAGGAGCTTTTGACGAATATGAAAGAGTGACTAAATCGGGAAGAGATGAAAGAACTTTTTCTGTTACCTGTTTATTTAATCCTAAAGGTGAAATGATTAAAGCGATTTGTTTTTTATCAGGATGTTTTTTTATGGGTTTTCTATACTTGACGGCCGCGGTTGTTTCTTTTAATAAGGGTTGATCAGCTTTGATAACAGATAATGGGGTGGTGTGGAAAACATAGTTCATAGAAGATTCTAAGTTGTCTGAAGACCCTGTTGGAACAGGTAAGTCTGTTTGCTTGGAAATAGAAGGGAGCAAAGAGGTTGAAGTTGTTTCAAACATAAATTTTGGAACATAAAAAGAAGTCCGAGGAATCCATAAAGATTCTTTTTCCCAAGTCTGAACTAACCTCCATCCTCCCCAAATAGTTAGGAGGAAAACAAGAAAGTAGATAATGAAATATTCTTTTTTCATTTATTTTTTTTGCTCCTGTTGTCTGTAAATAGCGATAGAAGTCAAAATATCCATTGCACGATCTAGTTGATAATCCGGTTTTTCCTTAATATCGTCTGTTTTATTTTCTGAAGGGGATTTTTCAGAGGAAGTTTCTTTTTTGATAGAATCTTTATTTTTTTCGCCTTCTTGTTGTCCCAGTGCTTTTGGCAAATTGGATTCGCTATAACCCTCTATAATAGGGAGTTCTTTAATTTCTGCTCTTGGAATAATAACATCCGGAGTAATTCCTTTTGCCTGAATGGAGCGCCCGGAAGGTGTGTAATACCTTGCGGTAGTTAATTTAATTGCTCCGTATCCGGGGATAGGTTTGACACTTTGAACAGATCCTTTCCCAAATGAAGGCGTTCCGACTAAAACGGCACGCTTATGATCTTGTAAGGCTCCAGCAACAATTTCAGATGCGGAGGCAGATCCTTCATTGATAATAACGACTATTGGAAGCCCGTTTGTTAAATCTCCTTTTGTCGCTGACAATCGCATTGTTTCTTCCAGAATTCGAGAACGGGTCGAAACAATTTCTCCTTCGTTTAAAAAAGCATCAGTGACTCCAACAGCTTGTTCTAATAAACCTCCGGGGTTATTGCGAAGATCCAAAATAAACCCTTTAATCTTATTTTTTCCAATTTGTTTGGTTGTTTCTTTTATCGCTTTTTTTACATGATCTGTCGTTGTATCGCTAAATGTAATAATGCGAATGTACCCAATATCTTTTTCTGCTTTATATTTAACAGATTCAATCTTTATAATATCTCGAGTTAACGTAACATCAAAAGGTTCCTCGTTTTTGCGTCGAATTGTAAGCGTAATTTTAGATTTAGGTTTTCCACGCATTTTATCAACGGAATCTGTTAAACTCATTCCCATGACGGCAGTTCCATCAATATGTGTAATAAGATCTCCAGGCTGTATTCCGGCTTCAAACGCAGGAGTATCGTCAATCGGAGACACAACACGAACAAATCCGTTTTCCATTGTTACTTCAATTCCAAGTCCCCCAAACTCGCCTTTGGTTTGTACTTGCATATCGTTAAATGACTCGTCATTAAGGAATCCGGAATGAGGGTCTAAAGATGTCAGCATTCCGTTAATCGCCGCCTCAATAAGTTCTCTGTCCGATGTTTCATCTACATAATCTGTACGAATGGATTGAAAAGCGGATCCAAAAAGTTCTAATAATAAGTAGGGATCATCTTTAATCGTTTTTTCTTTTTGAGGCTTTTCTGCTAAACAAGAGTTTGAAAATATTAAACAAGCACATGCGATTAATAATAATTTTTTCATTTACTTTTCCTTTTTTGTTGTTTTACAGCAAACCAATTTATAGGATTAATCGGTTGTCCGTCTTTTCTAAATTCAATATATAACTTTTGAGGGGCATTTGTCGACATATTTCCGACAGGTTCTCCAGTTAAAATATTTTGACCTACGTTTGCATCAATATGTCCTAATCCTGCTAAAAGAGAATGGTATCCTTGTCCATGTTCTATAATTAATAAATTGCCATAGCTCTTAAAAGGACCGGCGAATAAAACAGTTCCATCAAAAGGAGCAACAACTTGAGCATTATTTCTTGTTTGCATTGTTAATCCTTTTGCTGTTAATCCGGAATCAAGTTTATCTCCGTAAGATTGAATAATTCGTCCTCTGACGGGAAGAGGTAAATTTCCTTTTGATTTATAAAACGCCGCGTCATTTCGAGATGGCATAGGAATATTGAAAATCGGTTTTTGTTTATTGGCCAGAGAAAGTGTTTTTTGTCGTTCGATGTCTAACTTTTGTAACAAGTCTCGGAGATCTTTAGCCTGTTTCCCCAATTCAATGCTTTTTTTGCGAGCTTGTTGACTTTCTGTTTCGAAATGTGTTTGTAGTATGAATTTTTGTTTCATTAGTTTTTCCATATTACTTTTTTCTTCTTCTAATCGATGAGAAGCTACTTTTATTTGAGTTGCTTGTGCTTGTAATGCAGCTTGTAGGGAAGTCAGCGTATCTAAATCTTGGCGAAGCTTTTCTGTTTGAGCTAATAGAGGTGTTCTGCCTTGTTTGAGCAATAAAGAACTTCGAAGCGCGAGAATGGGATCTTGCGCTTGGAAAAATAATGTTTCCGGAGGGTTAATTGCCATTTTTTGTAAGGCGCTCATGATTTGGACGAGTTGTTGATGTCTTTCTTTAAGATGGTTTTTTATTTTTTCTTCATCTTTTTCCAATTCAGCGCGTTTTTTTTCTAATTGCGTTAAAGTTTCTTCAAAGTCTTGAACTGTTTGAGCGGCTTTGACCATTTTCTTTTGAACCGAAGAAACTTCAGATGCAATACTTTGTGCCTTACGTTTGAGTTCTTTATGCGTTTGTTGTTCTTCTTTAATTTGATCTTGTAACTTTTTTAAGTCATGAGGAGAAGGAGCTGCATATGTGGTTATGTTGCTCCATGATAAGAAGATGCTTAAACATAAAAAGAAAAAACATCGTCTACACATGTTAATCTTTCTTCAATAAAGAATGTCCCGTCATCTCGGTTGGTTTCGGTAATCCCATTAAATCCAGTAAAGTAGGGGAAATATCAGCCAAACGACCATCTTTTAAGCCGACAATATTCTGGGGGGGACATACTAAAACGGCTTTAACCGGTAAAGTGGTATGAGCCGTATAAGGAGCGTTCGTCTTCGGATCTTTCATCAGCTCCGCATTCCCATGGTCTGCCGTGACTAGCATTGTTCCTCCTGCCGTACAAACGGCTTTTTCAACTCTCCCTATACATTCATCTACCGCTTCTACGGCTTTGATGGCAGCATCCATAATTCCTGTATGTCCAACCATATCTCCATTTGCATAGTTTACTATAATAGCATCAAATTTTCCCGAAGAAATGGCTTCTATTAGTTTTTCAGTTACTTCATATGCGGACATTTCAGGTTTTAAATCATATGTCGCCACTTTAGGGCTGGGGATTAAAATCCGTTCTTCCCCTTTGAACATCTTCTCCTCTCCTCCGTTAAAGAAAAATGTAACATGAGCGTATTTTTCTGTTTCCGCGATTCTTAATTGTTTTTTTCCATTTTCTTCTAAGACCTCACCGAATATTTGATTCAATTCTACCGGGGGGAAAAGTGTTTTTAGCCATTGATTATGAGCTTCCGAGTACTCTGCCATTCCAACAGCCGCCGCAAAATGAATGACTTTTGAACGAGGTGCTTTTTCAAACGAAGGGTTTAAAAGCATTTCTAAAATTTCCCGAGCTCTGTCCGATCGGTAATTGACCATGAGAATTCCATCTCCTTCTTTCATTCCGTCATAATGACCGATGACGACTGGTTTCATAAATTCATCTGTTATCCCGGCGGCATAAGAGGCTTCTATGGCTTCCGCGGCTGTTTCAAAACGAGGAGCTTCTGCTTTTACCAACGCATTATAAGCTTGGGTTATACGTTCCCATCTGTTGTCTCTGTCCATAGCGTAATATCTTCCGCAGATAACAGATATACGAGTGTTTTTTAAATCTTTTGTCTTTTCTATAAATTGAGAGACATAGTCTCGTCCGGAACTCGGAGGTGTATCTCTCCCATCTAAATAAGCGTCAACACAGACAGGAATCCCCGCATGATCTAAAATCCGAGCCAATGCTATAAAATGATCCATGTGAGAATGAACTCCTCCAGGTGACATTAAGCCCATTAAATGACAGCGACCGTTACTTTCTTTAAGACGGGATATTAAATCCAATAAAACAGGGTTTGTTTTTAGTTCTCCTTTTTGAATGGCTTGATCTATACGGGGAAGGTCCTGCATGACAACTCTTCCGGCTCCTAAATTTGTATGCCCAACTTCTGAATTTCCCATTTGACCATCCGGAAGCCCGACATCTAGTCCTGATGTGTGAATGGTTGCCGTAGGATATTCTTTTAGCCAACGATGCCAATTTTGAGTGTTCCCTGTTTCTATCGCATTGTCTTGTTTTTCTGTTCGATATCCCCATCCATCTAAAATACATAAGATAACCGGGCGAGGTATTTGGATATTCATTTTCTTTCCTTTCTTTAAGTTTATTTTTTATTTAATATAAAATGTTTTCTAAAAAAAAGGGAGTCTTTTTTAATTTTTCTTTATTCTTAAACGTTAAAGTTGCAATTTTTTTATAAAGACGGTACATTAAAAAAAATACTATTTATTAAGAGGAAAATAATGCTTTCTTTTGTCTTTGCGTTTATTTTTGGTTTTTGTACGCCGTTGGTGGCCTCTCGGTTCGGGAAATTCTTACCAACGGATTTAGGTACGGTTTTGGCATCTCTTTGGCATTGTCCCAGATGTCCGAAATGTCTTTCTCCTCAATGGGTAAATCTGTTTTATGGAAAGTGGAGGAAACTTTTAAGGTGGTGTTTTGTATGGGCTTGTTTACTTGTTTTCTTATTCTATCTCATTCATTTAAATTTTGATAATCAATCTCAGGTTTGGGTTAAAGCTTTAGTATGTATTTTGGCTCTGTTGACAGTTATTGATGATCGGTATTTTTTACTACCGGATGTATTGACAATTCCTCTTTTATTCTTAGGATTCGGGTTTAGTATCTGGGGAGGGGAAATATCTTCGGCAGCTAGTTTTTGGGGATCCGTATATGGTTATTTGCTTCCCAGTGCCGCGGTTTTGTTCATCCATCCGTTTATTAAAGACAGTTTCGGGGGTGGAGATGTAAAAATGTTGACGGCTCTGGGAGCGTGGTTTGGTTTCTATGGCTTAAATATCGTATTATTAATTTCTGTCGTTTCTTTTTTTGCATGGTCTCTTTGGTCTCGTCGCCGCAGCGGAGCTTACGGTCCTCATTTGGCTTTCGGATCTCTTGTTTATTTATTTATTTCCCATTTCCAATATACTCACTTTTTTTAAAAAATGATTGAAAATTTTTTTTAACTTATTTAAAATAAACAATTATATAAATAAGGCAGAAAAATGGCAGAAATAAAACAAATAAATGTTGACAATCAAGAACAAGAAAATAATGTCCTAAAAGTAGGGCAAATCCTTGCTCGCGCGCGTCAGAAAAAACGTAAGGAAATTAAACGGATTGCGGAACAGTTATGTATTCGCCAGTCTTATTTGGAAGCCTTGGAAAATAGTCAGTACGACGTTTTCCCCGGGCAATTCTATGCAGTCGGGTTCCTCAAAACTTATGCAAATTATTTAAATTTAAATGCAAATGAGCTTATAGATTTATATAGAAAAGAAACAGACTTTTTAGATCCAAAGCCTGTTATTATGCCTATTCCCGAAAAATCCAGCATGATGCCTTCCGTATCATATATTTTGGCCGGTGTTTTTATTTTAGCAGTCGTGTGGGGAAGTTGGTTTTTCTTGTCTTATCAAAATACGCCTAAAAATGCTCCTCTGCCGGAACCCGTAGAAATAAAAACAGATATGGTACCTGTTCCGGACGAGGTTATCCTATCTCCGGACGAGGCTATTATGGAACCTGTCCCGGAAACCTCAGAAACAGAGACAACTCTTGCAGAACAAACTTCTTCTCAACTTTCGGCAGATGATACCGCTCGAATTAAAATTATTGCAAATCAAGATGTTTGGTTGGAAATCCAAGATGAGGATATGTTCATATTTAACAGAATCCTGAAAAAAGGTGAAGTCTTTGAAGTCCCAAATGAAAGTGAAAACATGGTGCTAAAAACCGGAAATGCCGGAGGGATGGATATTTACGTAGATGGAGAAAAAATTAAACCGTTAGGTCCCGTAGGATCTGTTCGAACGCAAGTTAAATTAGTACCGGATGTGTTAAAAAATCGTTAGCAAATAAAGTTGAATCTAAAGAAAAGGGGTTAAAATCCCTTGTGGGGCTTTATTTTATTTAAAGAGGTTAATATGAGTTTTAAAGGTAAATTGGAGACAATTATTGCTCGTTATGAAGAACTGAATGCGTTATTGTCTGAAACGACTGATGGTTCGACTATAGTGAAATTGTCTAAAGAACAAAGTCAATTACAAGATATTGTAAAAGTAGGGAAAAGTTGGGAAAAAATGAATGCCGATTTTATAGAAGCCGAAAAAATGATGAATGAGACGAAAGATCCTGATTTAAGAGAACTGGCTTCCGAGGAATTTTATGATTTAAAAGAAAAATTACCCAAACTTGAGCAAGAGGTTAAGTTGTTGCTATTACCTAAAGATGCAGCCGATGAAAAAAATGCGATATTGGAAGTGCGTGCCGGAACAGGAGGGGAAGAGGCTGCTTTGTTTGCTGCTGATTTATTCCGAATGTATGAGCGATATGCATCATTTAAGAAATGGCGTTTCGAAGTCATGGAATTAAATGAAACAGGCTTGGGAGGATATAAAGAAGCTGTTGCGCGTATTTCCGGAAATAATGTATTTGCTCATTTGAAGTTCGAATCCGGCGCTCATAGAGTGCAGCGTGTTCCCGAAACAGAAGCAAGTGGGCGAGTCCATACTTCTGCAGCAACGGTTGCAATCTTACCAGAAGCTGAAGACGTTGATATTCATATTGATGAAGAAAAAGATATTAAAATGGATGCTTTCCGTTCTTCCGGCGCAGGAGGGCAACATGTCAATAAAACATCTAGTGCTGTTCGATTGACTCATATTCCAACCGGTATCGTGGTGGAGTGTCAAGAGGAAAGATCTCAGTTTAAAAACAGAGATAAAGCAATGGCTCGATTGCGTGCGAAATTGTACGATATACAACGACGTAAAATTGAGCAAGAGCAATCCTCTTCAAGAAAAGAACAAGTCGGATCCGGAGATCGTTCCGAACGTATTCGGACATATAACTATCCTCAAGGACGCGTC
The DNA here is from genome assembly GCA_944392585.1 of uncultured Alphaproteobacteria bacterium. Lineage (GTDB taxonomy): Bacteria > Pseudomonadota > Alphaproteobacteria > CAAHEQ01 > UBA3637 > CALXXA01. The sequence goes on from CALXXA010000028.1 coordinate 63,916, forward strand.
ACGGACCATAGAATTAATCTAACCGTTTATCAACTAGATGAGGTTATGGCAGGACCAGGATTAGATCAATTTGTTACAGCTCTAATCGAAGATGATCAATTAGCTAAATTATCCGCTTTTGAAAATGGATAACTTAATTTATAATATCGCGCAACAATTAAAAGAAGCTTCTGATACGCCGTTATTAGATGCTCGTTATTTTGTCGCAGAAACAACAGATGAAAAGATATTAAATTCTTTTATTTCTCGTCGTAAAAAAGGAGAGCCTGTTTCTAAAATTATCGGACATAAAGGTTTCTGGTCGTTGGAATTGAAAGTATCTGCAGATACTTTAGATCCTCGCCCTGATACCGAAACAATTATTGATGCCGTTTTAAAATTATTCCCGGATAAATCAACCCCACTTCATTTTTTGGATTTAGGAACTGGAAGCGGATGTTTGTTATTAGCTTTATTAAGTGAATATGTACATGCTCAAGGGATTGGGATTGATGCATCTGATAAAGCTTTGATTATTGCTCGTGAAAACGGGAAGACCTTTAAACAAGCTGCTTTTTTAAATAGAAATTGGATGGACTTAAATTGGGGGCGGGATTTAGGGGCTTTTGATGTGATAGTGTCTAATCCTCCATATATTCCGACAAAGGATATACAAAACTTGGATAAAGAAGTCCGTTGTTATGATCCTTTGATTGCTTTGGATGGAGGAGATGATGGATTGGATGCTTATCGGTGTATTTTCAATACAGTTGTCCCGTTATTGAAAAAAGAGAGTTTTCTTTTTTTGGAAATAGGAAAAGATCAAGAAAAGGATGTTCTTTCAGAGGGGATATCAGCAGGGTTTAAATTGGTTGATATGAAGCGAGATTTGAAGAATATCATTCGTTGTTTGATTTTTCAAAAATCATAAGAGTTTTTTTGATAAATAAGATTGTTAAGTGAATTTAAACGAAAGTTTGAGCTCTGTTATATATTTTGACTTTTTTAGTTGTTTCCGATACTTTTTACATTATCTTTAAAGCAGATAAAAAAGGACGCAGATAACGGGCTTGAGTGAATAAAAACCGGAAGGATGCATTTCCGGTTTAATCAAATTGGTGGGCGTTAACAAACTTAAGACATCTAACCGCATACATCCTTTTATTCAAAAATACATATTTATGAAGCTATTGAAAATACAGATTTTTATTGTAAAGGCCAGCAGTTTGCACTCTCTTTGCTACTCCTTACAATATACCTAGAAATGCATACACATAAGTTTTTATAAAACAGACATTCTTCTAAAGTTTGCAAGCTATTATATATCTTGACTCTTTTTTTTGTTTCTCGTACCCTGTAAGTCGAGATGGCGAGTTGCCGTCTCCGGGGTTGAACTCCCGTCAGACACTAAGGAGCTGTATATGGCAGCTCTTAATTATCCATATCCACCATTTTTGGCGGATGCTTGTGAATATATTGAATAAACAAGACCCGATAACTTAGTGTCTCGGAAGTTCAACATCCGCCACCTTTTACAAGGTGGCTTTTGTTTAACTAAAAGGTTTCAGGGCATGAGAAAACATTTGGCCATTTTAAAGCAACCTTATTTAGACTATATCTTGTCAGGTAAAAAGACAATTGAAAGTCGTTTTTCAAAGGTAAGATGCGCTCCTTTTGGAATTATTAAAGCAGGAGATGTTGTTCTGTTAAAAGAAAGTGGAGGGCGAGTTAAAGGTGAGTTTGAAGTTGCAAAAGTCTCATTTTTTGAAAATATATCATTCTTTGATTTATGCCAAATCCGCAAATATGAAAATGAAATTTGCTCTTATTTAGAGGAGGATTTTTGGATTTCTCGGAGTTCTGCGCGATATGTAACGCTTCTTTGGATAAAAAATGTACGATCATATCCGGAGCCCTATGCTTATCCTAAACAGGACAGGCGTGGATGGGTGGTTTTAAAAGATGATGACAAAGGTTGATTTTCGTTTGTTTCTTGTGAAGCGAGTTAAAGCACTCAGGAAGAACTCTGGTTTATCTCAGGAAGCTTTGGTTGAAAAAATAGGATATAGTTGGCGTTCTATTTCCAATATAGAAAGAGGCAAAAGTATTCCTGAATTGCTCTATTTAGTCAAAATGGCTTGTTTTTTCCATGTTTCCCTTGATAGTTTTTTCCCGCCTGTTATGTCGTCTTTCTCCAAAACATCTGAATATCGTCAGAACATAGAGAGCCAATTCATAAGTTTGTTACGACAGTATGATGATAGAATTTTGGGTTACATTGAAAGAATTTTTAGAGAACAAATGGGAACATTAGAAAAATGTGGCTTTATTCATAAAACAAAACTTGAAAATTTTGGAGAAATAATTAACATACGAGATAATGAGTAGAACAGAAGAAGTACAAACCAAATATTGGGCTTATGAAATTTTATCCGGTGGAAATAAAGACGAAACCGCCGCGCTTTCTTCTGCTTTGAGTACTTCTACAATAGATTTGAATCCGCATCAGATAGAAGCTGCTTTGTTTGCCTTGAATACGTCTTCAGATTTAGGTGTTATTTTGGCGGATGAAGTTGTTCAACTTCTTTTAGATAATAATTTTGACATTCCACAAATCGGTAGCATCGTGCAAGTTAAAGGGACAAAGGGAGTGACAAATGCTGGTTTTCCAGTTCTATTTGTACAGCATTTGAATTTATTAAATACATGTAAGAACCCAACTCTTCTTAACTTAAAACTAAAAGAATTAATTATTTTAAAAAACAAAGTAGAAACAATTCTTAGAAATGCTTTACAAAAAGAAGGGGCAATAGAAGTTTCTACTAACATACTCGGAAAAGCAAGAGGAACATCGAAAATAGAACCGTTCAAAACACAAGATTTATATGGTAGTGTTTACTTCTTGAAATTTACTCATGAAATGGAATTAAAGAAAATTATTGTTGATACTCAATTGCCTATTTTTGAAATAGGAAAAGTTTTTCGGAACATGGGGGAATCAAGAACTCATCATCACGAATACACAGTTTTAGAGGCTCAATTTCCATATAAGACTCTTTCTACAACTCTAACATTTGTTGAAAAAACAATGAAAGAAATAGCAACGTGTTTAGGTTGTAATAGTTTTTCAGAGATACCTAGGTATACTATGAGAGAAATTTTCAAAAAACTTGGATATAATTTTGATTCTTTAACGCCGGACAATCAAAAAAAAGTGTATAAGACAAAAGTTAAACGATCTTTGGGGCCATTCTTTCTTACAAACCCTCCAGCAGAGTGGTCTCCGTTGACATTAGAAAATAATGATGGTACGGCAAAAGATGCTGAATTCATTTATAACGGCATAGGCTTGGCCCATATTTGTGAAGAAAAAACAGACGCACAAGAAATTGAACGATCTTTGAGAAAAACAGCAAAACAGCCCGAAGATGTTGATGTCGATTTTATTCAAAAAATGTATTTGGGATTGCCACCATCCACAGGCTTAGCAATAGGTGTAGATAGAAGCTACATGGCTTTTAAAAATTTAGTATCAGTTAAAAATTCAATGATAAATACTCGATAAAGAGGATATAAATAATGTTTGATTTTTTAAAACCTGGAGATGAAATAAGAGTAATTGCACCATCTCGTTCTATGCTTTTCTTAAAACAAGATCGAGAAAGAACTGCTTTAAAAAAATGGAATGAATTGGGCTATAAAGTCACTTATGGCAGAAATGTGAAATCAAATGTTGATATTATGAAGTCATCAGATGTTATGGGCAGAGTCGAGGACTTACATGAAGCTTTTAAAGATCCAAATGTAAAGGCTATTTTAGCCTGCTATGGAGGGCATACCGCCAATGAAATGTTGAATTTTATCAATTGGGAGTTAATTAAAAAAAATCCTAAAATTTTCTGTGGTTTTTCTGATTTTACAGCACTTAATAATGCTCTTTATGCAAAAACAGGAATATTAACGTATTCTGGAATATTCTTTGGGCAATTGGCGTATCAAGACATTGATTATATGCTCAATTATTTTAAAAAAGTTTTATGCTCTCATCAAGCCGTTGAGCTTATATCATCCGGCACAGATGGTGGCTATAAAATTTTTCAAGAGGGTGAAGCGTCTGGTTATATTGTGGGTGGTAATTTGTCTACACTTCAGTTATTGTATGGGACGGATTATTGTCCATCTTTTAAGGATAAAATTATTTTCATAGAGAGCGATGCCGCCTCAAATGGTTGTGATGATTTGGAATTTAGACGCAATTTTCAAGCCCTATTATATCAAAAAGACTTTAAAGATGTTAGAGGAATCGTAATAGGACGTTTTGAACCTCCGGAGTCTGGTATAGGCGGAGAATTAACAGATGAAAAAATTAAATTTATTTTAAGTTTACATAAAAAAGAATTACAGAATATCCCTATCATTTATAACGTTGATTTTGGGCATACTCAGCCGATGTTTACCTTTCCAATCGGAGGAATGGTTACGATTTCGGGAAAAAATAATATAGCCAATATAAAATTACATAACAGGTAAGAATGCAAAATGAACACTTTATCTATTGAAGAAGAATCCATAGAGTATTTAAAATCAGGAATATCCATTAACACCAAATTAGGGTGTAAAATGGGCTGTAAGTATTGTATTGTTAGTGAATTCCAAACAAAAATACAAGAAACATTTACACCTAAAGAGTTAGTTGAAAATCTGCTCATATCAAGATTTTTTGATTCAAAAGTTCCATTATTAATTAATAATCGGAGTGAACCATTATCTCCTACTTTGAAAAAAGATACTTTGAATATTCTCAAGATTTTAAAAGAGCAAGGTATACAAAATAAAAAGGTTATTATCTCTAAATTACCTCTTGG
>CALXXA010000029.1 GCA_944392585.1 uncultured Alphaproteobacteria bacterium
GCCATGTTATACCTCCTGATAAATAAAGTTAAAAAAAGTGGCTCATTTAATAGAACGATAAAATCAACCACTTTTTTCATACTTTTGTATTTTTTGTATATTTTGGAAAAACTATTTAAAAATTAAATAAAACAAGCACTTCAAGGGCTGTATAGACATTTGACTAACTTGAACAAATCCAGAATGACCACAATCGTTGGTTTGTGGTCTTATAGGTAACGAAAGATAAAAAAGTCTTTCATTGTTAACAATTAAAGAAAGGATTTCGTAATGAAATATTCCAAAACAACACTTATGGAGTTATCACATAAATATGCCAGCATCTTAAGAAAGTGTGCATTGTTTAATGCCACTATCTTGGTTGGGGCTATGATAGCAATACCAACTATGGCGAAAAGTATTACAGAAGATTTAACAATATCCGGTGAAGAGAATGAACAAAATTATAATGAAAATTTAACGATTAATGCTAATCTAAATTTAACTAATACAGGTATATATTCGGACCAAACAATATCTGTTGCCGGTGGCTCATTTACTATGACTAATTCGGAATTAGGCGGACATAATAACCTGGATATTACAGGTGGAACGTTTAATCTTGCTTCTGATTCAGAATTGGCAGGAGAACCAAAAATCAATATTTCAAATGCAACCATTACATTAAATGCATCGCATCTTTTATCCCGAACAGATGGTGCAACAAAAGGTGAAATAAACATTACAAACAGCGATATAACTGTTAATAAAGGTTTTATTGGTGCCTTTAACTATTCAGACGGTGGAGAAACTGAAGATACAATAAGTGAAGGTGGAGAAATTAATATCTCCGGCACTTCATCTTTAACCTTTAATGGTGGAAACGGAATTGATGAAGCACAAAATTGGGTAGATGATGCAAATCATGCTGCCGAAGGATATTTTATTGCTAATGAAATTTTAGCACAAAATATCAACTTAAGCGACACAGCTCAATTAAAAGTTGCCAGCGGTGCGACCTTAAAAACAACGCAACAAAAATATACAAGTGGGGACCGTATTGATTTTTCCAAACCTGTTTCAATTATCAATTTATCTGATGAAGCGAAATTGAATGTTTTGGGAGCATTGCGTGCTGATATCGTAAATAGTGCGACAGTCACTAATGAAGGAACAATAAAAGGTAATTTAACAAATAATGGTATATATACCGGTTTGATTTCAGGTGTCACAGGAACATTTGACAACACTAATGGTATTGTTAATACTTGGGGGAATTTGGATAAGGGATTGTTAGGAACAACAAATTTAACAAAAGCCTCAACACTCGCTAAAGATTTAATTTTTGGTTCTGTAAATGTACAAAACTCTTTGGATTTGAGCACAAATACATTAACTGCGAATTCTATTGAAATTGCCGATAATGCAACATTAGCATTCCGTGTATCCGGTAAAGAAGATTTTGGTAAAATTGTTGCTGATACAATTTCAGTCAGCGAAACCGGAACAAGTTTAAATTTGACTTTGGATACTGGCGTACTAGCAAAAGATGAAACAAAAGAATTTAAAATTTTAAATGGTAATGTCGACGGTAAGTTTGCAACATTAAGTCAAAATGCACGCTATGAATTTAAAGATTTAGGAGATGGTCTCTTCTCTATAACAGGCAAAGCAACATCTGCGGACGTTATCGGTGATGTTGGTGGTGATAACAATGATAAATCCACTGCAACTGCGTGGCTTGATAGCGATAGTTTTGCTCCCGGCTCTGGTGCAGCAAAAGTTGCAGATCACTTAAATACTTTATCACAAACAAATCCTGTTGCCTTTAAAGACGCTATCAAAGCTTTACAACCGGATTCAGCTCCCACCGGACAAGCAACAGCAGGTGCAATCAATAGTCAAATTGCAAGTGCTGTCGGTGGACGTTTTGGCGGACCAGCCCCACAAGGACGTTCTGCCGGTGATGCCTTTAAAAATACAGGACTTTGGGCTCAAGGTTTAGCCAATAAATCCAAATTGGATGAAGCACAAGGCTTTGATGCTAAAACATATGGTTTAGCTATGGGTGTTGATGGTGAAGTTGCAGAAGGATTAAAAATCGGTTTAGGTTATGCCTATACAAACTCCGATATTGATGCTACCGGACGTTCCACAGATGTTGATACACATACAGGAATTGTTTATGCTGAAAAAACAATTAAAAACGCTTTTGTCAACGGTGTTGCGACTTATGGTCGTTCAAAATATAATGAAGACAAAAATGTTGGTGGGACAAGGGTAAATGCCGATTATGATATGGATGCAATTTACTCACAAATCATGGCTGGTTATAACTTCCATATCAATAATGCCGTATTAACACCTGAAACAGGATTACGTTATTTATGGACTAATACACACAGTTATACTGACACGGCCGATCAGCATATTAAGTCTGATAAAACCAATACATTAACGGGTGTGTTGGGTGGTCGCGCCAGTATGACATTTGTGACAGAAAATGCCGTATTTACTCCTGAGCTAAAATTAGCAGCCACTTATGATATCAAAAATGATAAAGGTGGTGCGACGGTCTATCTGGCCAATGGTTCCAGTTATGTGACAACCGGCGATACACTTGAACGTTTTGGTGTAGAAACTGGTGCTAAACTCGGGATGACAATCGATAATATGGAATTTGCTTTAAGCTATGAAGGAAAATTCAAAAAAGATTATACAGATCATAGTGGGTTAGTAAATTTCAGATATAATTTTTAATCTGTTAAAAACAATGAAGCCCCGCCAATGGTGGGGCTTTTTTTTATTGTAATATACTCAAATAGTATGCCAACTCCTTATAAAAACTTAAGTTCCGTTCAATTTACTAATTTTGTGCTAAAAATGATAAAAAAGTAGAATTTTTCTAATTTTTTTTGCGTTTAAGTGGCTCGCGAATGAATAAAAACGCGATATTATATTTCTATAACCAACGAAAAAGAAAGGATTTTATTATGTATCAGATTAAAGTAAATGGGATCTTAATGCCGACAATTTATTGGTCTTTAAGAGAAGCAATAGAAGCTTGTCAACGTGAAGCCGAACGTGGTTGTGCAGTTATGACAGATATCATATCAGTTGAGCAATAAATAAACAGAACTAAAATTTTTAAATTACCTTAATGATGAGCGTTATTAGCGAAGAATTTAGATAATTTAAATTTTAATCAGCGTATTAACAAAATAAACAGAAAGGATAAAAAAGTATGCAAGCAAAAGGAGAAACGTTTATGTTAAATCAATTTCAAGCTTACTTAGTCCAAAGAGGATATAGAGAATTTTCAATTAATGGTAATCCATCAACAGCCATAGACTATGCATGGAGAGTTGCCAAAGTATGCGAAAAAGAAAATTATACAGCAAAGCAATTAGCTGACAACATCAACACTATTTTAGAACAATATGGTCATCGTGGTGATAAATGGACAATTGGTCGTAGAAGCCATGAATCCTATATCAACGCCTTAAAACAATTTAGAAAGTTTGTGTTAGTTCAACGTTTTGGAGGCGTCAATGCCTAAATATCCAGATATAACAGTTGAATTGATTGGTCAAGATTCAAATGCATTTAACATTCTTGGAATATGCAGACGTGCTATGAAACATGCAGGACTATCTGAAACTGAAATAAACGAATTTACAAAAGAAGCAATGAGTGCTGATTATAACCATCTTCTAGCTACTTGTACGGAGTATTTTAATGTCGAATAAAGGGATAGATAAAGTAGCCAAGATCAGAAAATTGAATGATTTGCTTAGACGTTATGGAATCGGCGGCCAAATACTTTTAACACGATCCATTAGATCTAAATCAAAAGAAGAAATTGCCGAAATATTTGAAAAGATAAGAACGTTTAGTGATTTTCATAGAGGAAATGATCCTTATTCAGAAAGAGATTTTGGCAGTTTTGATTATAAAGGTGAAAAGATAGTGTGGAAAGTAGATTATTACTCACCTGATATGAAATATGGTTCAGAGGATCCTTCAGATCCGTCAAAGTGTGCCAGAACCCTCACTATTATGCTTGATTCAGATTGGTGATCTAATTGAAAAATCAAAAAATATGATAAAAATAAAATGTACCGCTATTTTCTTAGATAGCGGTTATTTTTTAGCTATAAATTCCCAAATCAGTTTAAATGACCCGTGGTGAGCGTTTTTGTTTTTGGTATAGGTTGAATCACTTTTTCAATCCGTTGTGTCTGGTGAGTGTTTGGGATGCGTTTCTGCTCATTTTATGAAGAAGTGTTAAAATTTTTCGTTCATCATTTACAGATAAAGTACGTTTTCGTCAGCTTTCCCCAAAAAATGGACTGATTACTATATCCCACAAATAGCTAATAAAATATTTTTGAATCACGCCACAAACTAAAATAAAATTATGGCGCAGATAAAAACCATTCACGTATGCATTCATGTTTATTATACTGGTTAAAATGACGGATAGGTTTCTGAAAATCTTTGGTCGTAAATATTCTGCTGGGTCTGAAACGTCTGTCTTTTTCTGATTTCATAAACTCTTTATCACCATAACACCAGAGTTGCTTTATATCTAATGGCTGTCCGGTTATATCTATTAAAGTTTTATCTCTTACATTGGATATGTAATAGTAATATAGCATTAAATGATTGAGCATAAACTCATAAAAGTCTTGAACCTTGTCTTTAGGTAGGTCTATTAAAATATGTAAATGTGGTGTGCTTTCATCTATATCTCTGTTCTTACCATGCTCTAAGAATACGATCATCTTATATTGTTTTTCAGGATGTTTGTTGTACCTTTTACCAAGAGTTTTGGAATAATATTTTCCCAATGCTTCTTTAAAATGATATGCAAGATATTGTTCTGAGATATTTATTTGTCTAGGATTAAAGGTAATGAACGTATTAGGTACAAAGCCATTTTCATATAACCGTTTGATTATCTTTTCTTGTTCTGGACTTAATATTTCAACGATATTGCGCATTGCATTGTCTCCTTTTTTAAGTGAAGAGAGGGTATACTTATGAATAGATAAAGGAGAAGTCTCGCTTTACCTGTACGCCTTTTTCAGAATCTAAACAGGAAGAAACCTTCAACTATTTTCAAGCAATTCTTCAAAATTCGGTACCATTCATACTTTTTATAGAACATTTTGTTTTTGAAATTTAAAGCGATAGAAACTTACTTTTTAGAATAATGCCTTGAAAACCATTTTAACATGTCGTGAATTATAAGAAATGTAAAACCGTTTGTTTGTGTTTGAGATGTTTTCTTTGAATAAGTGACATCAACGTCACATAATGGAATAAAAACTAACCTCGATTTTTAATGAACCGAGGTTATGCACTATTCACTTCTTGCCCTAGGGGCAGATTTTGAATATCACATTTGTTAACCTTTGTATGCATATAGGTAGAGGTTAAAATGAACAATTGCACTGAATACGTATAACCTCTCATGGACTCTCGCATGTAAAGGCTTTTGCAAAAAAACACTCCATTAACGATGTTGCATTTAATTTTGATGACTGGGATGTGCCGGTCGGGCTCCCAAGGTCCTCTAGATTACAGGTAGGGCTCCCGAGATGGCAGTAGCAATAAGCGTGTTATAGGACCACCTTTTTCTCATCTAAGCTCAGTCTGAATACATCTGCCTTTCTCTGGGATAAAATTTTGACATCCCAAGACAGAAGCATTGTAAAATAAGGATTTTTTGAAATGTGAGTCCGTGTAGGGCTGAAAAACGGGCTTTTTGAAAAACACTGTACACGGACCATATTAAGTGCTTGTAAAATAAAGAAAAAGTCGCTATTTCTAGCGACTTGTCTGTTTTGGCTGGGGTGGCTGGATTCGAACCAACGAATGACGGGATCAAAACCCGTTGCCTTACCGCTTGGCGACACCCCATTCGATTTTCCCTTATACAACATTCTTCCATTCTTGGCAAGTGCTTTTTTTAATTGGCGCGCTTGGCGAGATTCGAACTCACGACCTTCGCCTTCGGAGGGCGACACTCTATCCAGCTGAGCTACAAGCGCTTCCTTTTATTTTACCCTTTTCATATCGCTTTTGCAACTCTTTTATCTTTCTTCCTCATGTCATACACATATAAACAACTCTTAAATAAATCTCCCGCCAATAATATCTCTTGCGCATCACAATCCGGATATGGATATGTATTTAAAAATAATAAACCATTATATCTCTTACTTAATTCTCTTAAAGAATTACGTACTCCCTTCGTCATTAAAAGATATATAAAAACACACCTGACTTCTTTATGCTCTTTTACGTATGAAAAACCATCCCCATGCTCAAACTTTATGTTTTTACGACAAAGTAATAATGCCATTACTCTAGAAAAAAATAACGGGAAAAATGAAATCTCACTCGCAACAACTCTCCTGTCCGGAAACGCTCTCGATAATGCTAAAACCGTTGTCCCATATCCAGAACCTATATCTACTATATCTCCGGAAGAAGAATCTAATTCTCTTATTTTTTTGATCAATAGCTTATTTACTTTCGACGTCGAAGGAATAGGCGGTGTTATAACACGAATAACCGGAAGAATAAAAGATATTCCAATTATCAATAAAATAAACGCTAAAACATATAAAAGTACTGTCATATCTACCTCTTTCCCCCTCTTCTTTACTTCCCTTCCAACAAAGCTTCTATCAGCTCTTTCACCGTCGGAACAAAATTATTTTTATACATTGGATCTTGTGCAAATCTATATGCACTGTGCCCTGCAAACATCAGATTCTCTTCAACATCTCCGCCATGAGCAATATCTTCCAAAGTCGCACTAATACAAAAAGAACGCGGATCCGGGAGCCTCTTCGTGTATCCTTCCGCCTGACTCCAGCCGGAAAACAAACATTGAGACAAACACCCTACACATTTAGACCTCGCTTGTTTTATCTTGTTCTCTACTTCCTCCGTCACAAAAATTATAGAACTGTCCGGCGTTCTTAACGGAACTTTTAAACCTCTTTTTATATACTCTTGCGCTCTCTTTAAATCATGCGCTGTTAAATAAACCGTATGCGTTTGAGAAACTTTAAATGGTTTTACAAATATTGTTTCTGGTTTCTCCTTATATGGCATTTCCGTTTCTTTGCGCTCCACAAGCTCTTGCAAAAAACGTGTTTTTACGGCTGAAGAGTAAAATCCCGTCGGCGAAAATTGTTGTAAAAGGACGTCTCCTTTTTTTAAACTCATTAATTTTTTTTGCCACGTTCTCCATACGGGACTTTCTTGTGTTAATAAAGGACGAGTTCCCAACTGAAAAGCTATGGGACCTATCTCCGGATTATCTATATAATCTTCAAATTCCGATAAATTCCATACCCCTCCCGCCATAATAATCGGAACTTGTGTCAGGCCATATTCTTCCATCTGTTTCCGCAAAGCAATTAATCTTTCATATGGACGCTCTGGTTTTTCCGGATTTTCACTGTTCGATAGACCGTTGTGTCCTCCCGCTAACCAAGGATCCTCATAAACAACACCCCCTAAATACTCCTTGCAATTTTTATAAGAGCGCAGCCATAACGCTCGAAAAGCCCTTGCACTCGAAATAATCGGATAATAAAAAATTTCATGCTTAGATGCTATCTCCGCCAAACGATACGGCATCCCCGCTCCACAAGTAATTCCATGAATAAAATTCTTTACTTCTCCTAATACGTCATCCACTACCGGGATAATTTCATGTAAATGCGTTTGATATTTAAATCTCAACGCTCCTAAAGTTCCTTGAACACGATCACTTAAACGATCTATCTTCGGTTGTAACTTATCCGGAACTCGAGCCTTTAATGTCTTAACCATATTCTCACATGAATTCATCACCCCTTCTAAAATAGGAATACTTCCTCCCATTTCCCATAGAACATTCATATGAATTCGTCCGTTTCCTCCGGCTATTTCATGAGCTAATTTTGCTTGGGCTATTCCTCCCTTAATAGACATATTTATTAATTCTTGATGTCGCTCCTGTCTGGTTTTTTTTGTATATTTCTTAGGAATATAATTCCCTTCATTATCCAACATGTCCGCAAAAACTCCGGATATTGTTCCGACAGCCCCGGCCGCCGCCCATGCTCCGCTTGAACGACCATCCGATACTGCCACTCCTTTTCCTCCTTCTATTAAAGGGAGGACTTCTTTTCCAGAAATTAAAATTGGGGTTAATTTTTTCATATATTCTCTCTTTCTTTTTTAAAAAAAGGTATCTGTTTTTTATTTAAAAATCAAGTGTTTTTAATCTTTATTTTATTTCTATGTTCATCTAAACATAAAGTTCTTGTATTTTTCTTATCCCTCTTTATACTGACATACAACAAGAAAATAATAAGGAATTTAAAATGATCCCTAAACGTATTTTTTATGTCTGGAGTTCCTACCAAGATAAAGGGAAAGACATTCTTGCATGTATTCAAACATGGCGACAAACATGCCCCTCTTATGAAATTATAGAAATTAATGAAAAAAGCACTCGTTACTTTCACTTTAAAAATGAATTAAAAAATAACAAGTGGTTCAGAACAGTTTATAAACTCAAAATGTGGGCTTATGTTTCTGATTTTATTCGAATCAAAACCTTATATTTAAACGGAGGTATTTATTTAGACACTGATGTTTCCATTTTAAAATCTTTTGATCCTTTCTTAAACGACGAAGCGTTTGTCGGTATGCAGGGAAACTTAACAGAAACATCTGCCGATATTGTTGAACCTGCTATTTTGGGGGCTCAAAAAGGAAATCCTTTTTTAAAAAAAGTTCTTTCTTTTTATGATAATGATATTTGGTCTTTTCCTATCTACTCAATGCCGCAGATTTTTCAATTTTTCTTAAAAAAAGAAAATTGTCCTCCTTTTAATATAAAAAAACAACAAAAAATCATTTCTTTGAAAAACATTACCATTTATCCCGAACGTTTTTTTGTTCCTTGTCGTTTTAATGAAAAGTTTTCTCCTGCGTGTATAGAGGAACAAACATATGCCATTCACTGGTTTTCTTCCAGTTGGCTTAATCATGACACCCTTCTTTTTCTGAAGAACAAACATCATCCTGATTTTTTAAAGGAATTAAAACGAAACTACCATAAAAAAACTTTTAAAATTCGTTTATTTTTTAAAATTCCTTTATCTATTAAAATCAAAACCATTGGGAATAAAACAACTCTTTTTTTTATTTCTCTTCCTATTTACACACAAATAACAAATCATTTTCACTTTGATCATGTTATTGAAAAGAAAATATTTATTTGTGGATTTCCCATGCTTAAAATAAAAAGCACACCAATCAAGATTCAAATTAATTTTTTATTTTTTATTCCTTTTATTTCAGTAAAGAGGCAATAACTTTTTAAGGAGAGAGTTTTTTCAAAGGATTAAAAGACCCTCTGTTTTGAGGGTCTTTTAAGAAAAGGATTACTCTTTTTTATCGTTTTCAGAAAGTTTTTCTTCTTTGGTTGGTTCCAAATCCTCTCCTGTTTCCTGATTAACCCGTTTCATAGAAAGTTTAATTTTGCCTCGTTTATCCATTCCCAAACATTTTACTTTAACAATATCTCCTTCTTGGACGACATCTGTAACTTTTTCGACACGTTTAGAGGCCAACTCTGAAATATGAACTAATCCGTCTCGAGCGCCTAAGAAGTTTACAAAAGCTCCGAAATCCATGATTTTAACGACTTTTCCGGTATAAATTTCACCGATTTCCGGCTCACTGACAATTCCTTTAATCCAATTTAAAGCAGCTTTGCTGGCTTCTGAGTCAACAGCTGCTATATTAACAATTCCTTCATCGTCGATATCAATTTTAGCTCCTGTTTTTTCGACAATTTCCCGAATAACTTTTCCGCCAGTTCCAATAACGTCTCTTATTTTCTCCTTATCAATTTTGATCGTTGTAATACGAGGCGCATTATCAGACACTTGAGGTCTGGGAGCAGGCAAAGCTTCTGCCATTTTAGCTAAAATATGGAGTCTTCCCTCATAGGCTTGCTGTAATGCCGTTTTCATAATTTCTTTGGTGATAGAAGTAATTTTAATATCCATCTGCAAAGCGGTCACGCCATCTTTTGTCCCAGCGACTTTAAAATCCATATCACCTAAATGATCTTCGTCACCCATAATATCCGTCAAAACAGTAAAATCATTTCCTTCCTTGATTAAGCCCATGGCAATTCCTGCGACAGGTTTTTTCATGGGAACTCCCGCATCCATTAAAGAAAGGCAGGACCCACAAACAGTCGCCATAGAAGAAGATCCGTTTGATTCCATAATTTCCGAAACAACACGAATGGTATAAGGAAATTCTTCTTTTGTCGGCAGCATCGGATGGATGGCGCGCCATGCTAATTTGCCATGCCCGATTTCACGACGTCCCGGACTTCCAATTCTTCCGACTTCTCCAACAGAAAAAGGAGGGAAATTATAATGCAACATAAACGTTTGCTTCCATTCTCCCGTTAAATCATCCACGATTTGTTCATCTTCTCCTGTCCCGAGAGTCGCGACAACCAAAGCTTGAGTTTCTCCACGCGTAAATAAAGCCGAACCATGCGCTTTAGGAAGAATTTGGACTTGAGCTTCAATAGGACGAACAGTTTTAGTATCTCGTCCATCAATTCGAATTCCCGTTTTCAAAACATCTCCTCGAACAATTTCAGACTCTAATTCATGAAACACCGGCTCAACCAAAGCAAGAGCAGCTTCATTATCCGAAAATAAATCTTTAGCTTTTTCTCTAATAACGCTCACGGCTTCCTGTCTGTTTAATTTTTCATGTATTTTATAAGCTTCCGCAAGCTCTTTCCCGATTTTTTCTGTCAATGTAGAGCGAACCAAATCATACTCTGCCGGTTTTCCAGGAACTTCCCATGGATCACGAGCACATTCTTCTGCTAATTCTATAATTGCTTTAATGACCGGTTGAAAGCTCTCATGCCCGAAAGCAACGGCTCCCAACATAACCTCTTCGGATAATTCCTGAGCCTCTGATTCAACCATCAAAACACCCTCGCTTGTTCCGGCGACGACTAAATCCAACGCAGATTCTTTCATTTGCTGAAACGTTGGGTTTAAAATATATCCTCCGTTGATATATCCGACTCTAGCCGCTCCGACAGGACCTAAGAAAGGCAAGCCGGAAATAGTCAACGCTGCAGAGGCAGCAATAACTGCCACAATATCCGGATTATTTTCTAAATCATGGCTTAAAAGCGTACAAGTAACTTGAGTATCGTGCCGAAATCCTTTCACAAACAAAGGACGTATAGGTCTATCTATTAATCGAGAGATTAATATTTCCGCTTCACTTGGTTTCCCCTCTCTTTTAAAAAACCCTCCCGGAATTTTTCCGGCGGCATATGCTTTTTCAATATAGTTCACAGTCAAGGGCATAAAATCTTCAAATCCGTCCATCGGAGTCTTTGCCGCACAAACGGCTGCGTGAACAATTGTATTTCCATATCGAACGATAACGGATCCATCTGCCTGACGACCGATTTTTCCTGTTTCCAAAACAAGTTTACGTCCCGCCCATTCAATTTCTTTTTTAAATTCTTTAAACATAGACATTTTTAATTTACCTTTCTACCAACATACATACTTTCGCGCTTTTGAAGCGACAAGAAAGGGGTATGACCTTCACACCCCTTACTCTATTTACTTACGCAAACCCAACCGTTTAATTAACGCATTGTACCGTTTTTCATCTTTAGATTTAACATAATCTAACAAACGGCGCCTTTGCCCAACCATAATCAACAAGCCACGACGAGAAATAAAATCTTTTTTGTGCCCTTTCATATGTTCGGTTAAGTTCTTTATACGTTCTGTTAGAACTGCTACTTGAACTTCCGGAGAACCTGTATCTCCTTCTTTAATAGCATATTCTTTTATCAGTTCTGCTTTTTTTTCTTTTGTAATCGACATCGTTTTCTCCTTATTAAAATTGTTTGAAAACTTTAGTTGGACGAATAATATCGTCCTGAACCGTTATAAAAGCAATGAGCTCTCCGTTAAAAGTCGCCTTATAAAAAGCGGCTTGAAGAGAAGGTTTTCTTCTTAAAAATTGCCCTTGGCTCAAAGCCCGTGCCTCATCTTTTGTCACAGCCAGTTCCAAGATGTCGGTCAGGACGGCTTCAACAGGGATGATATCTGACACGGAAGGTTTATTATATCCAAAATTATTCAACTTTTCAAGAGGTTTTGACTCTTTTACAGAAAAAGGACCGCACTTTAATCGTCTTAAATAGGATATATGGCCGCAAGAACCTAATCTTTTCGCTATATCTCTACCCAAAGAACGAACATATGTTCCTTTCCCACAATGAACCTCTAAAAAGACCTCGTCTTTCATCATCCGAATAAACTTTAATTGATTTATTTGAACAAGCCGCGGTTTCAGTTCAACAGATTTCCCTTTCCGAGCCATATCATATGCACGTTTCCCTTTAACTTTAATAGCGCTATAGACCGGCGGAAATTGATAAATATTTCCTATAAATTTCGGTAAAATATTCTTAATTTCTTGTTCTGATGGGATAATAGAAGTCGTTTCCTTTATTTCTCCTTCTATATCATCTGTTGTCGTTGAAGCTCCAAACTTAATTTTAAACTGATATATTTTTTCTTTATCCATCACAAAGGAAATTGTTCGAGTCGCTTTTCCAAATGCTATTGGCAAAACACCGGTCGCTAACGGATCCAAAGTTCCTGCATGCCCTATTTTTATCGGATGAAAAGACCGCTTTAACAAACCGACCGCCTGAGCTGAGCTCATTCCATATGGTTTATCAATAACCAACCAGCCATTTATATCATTTTTGATTTTTTGCATTTAAGCTCTCTTAAACTGATTGTGTAAAAACACTTCTTCTTTATTTAATTAAAATCATTATCATCGTCTTTTTCTAAATCTGCTTTAACTTTCGGATCATTTAACAAAGCCTCTATTTTTGCGGCTTCGTCAAAACTATCGTCTTCTAAAAACCTGATATCCGGAGTTATACGCAACCTTAAATTTTTACCCATAAATCTACGGAAGACTCCTTTATGTTTGTTCAGAGCTTCTACAATTTCTTTTGTATCTGTGTTTCCGACCGGTCTGATAAAAGCTGTTGCAATTGAAAAATCCGGACTGATTTTCACTTGAGTCACCATTATAGTCTGTCCAATCAGTTCTGGGAAAAACAATTCTTCTTTTAGGAAGACGTCTGCTAAAATATGCTTGATTTCTTCTCCTACTCTTAATTGCCTTTTTGTCAGTTCCTTTTTCATTTTTTCTCCTGCTTTAAACTTTAATATTTAAAGTCGGCGCAATTTGTTCTATTTCAAAACATTCTATTTGATCTCCAATCTTCAAATCATCATAATTTGCAATTCTTATTCCACACTCAAATCCCGTCTTAGCCTCTTTCAGATCGTCTTTAGCATGTTTCAATTGAACTAAATCTCCTTCGTGAATAACCACATGATCTCTGAGTAACCGTACTTTTGCGCCTCGTTTTATAGTTCCTTCCGTCACCATACATCCTGCAACTTTCCCCACTTTAGAGATGTTAAATACTTTTCTTACTTCCGCATAACCTAGTATTTTTTCTTTTTCCTCCGGCGTCAACAATCCCTCCACGGCTTTTTTCATATCATGAGCGACATCATAGATAATAGAATAATACCTTATATCCACATTATCCCTTTTCGCAATTTCTCTCGCTTGAGCGTTTGCTCTGACATTAAATCCGATAATAATCGCTTGAGAAGCTCTGGCCAAAGAAACATCCGTTTCGTTTATGCTTCCGACAGCCGCATGTAATATTTTTATTCGAACTTCTTCATTCGCTATTTTTGCCAATGTTCCTTGAAGCGCCTCCACAGAGCCTTGAACATCTCCTTTAATGATAACAGGAAGCTCTTTCATTTTTCCGTCTTTAATAATCGTTAGTATTTGCTCCATGGAAGATCCTTTTATACGCTTGACCGCTAACGCTTCTCGTGCTTTACGCTGACGATATCCGGAAATTTCTCTTGCTTTAGCTTCATTTTCAACAACTGCCAAATCATCTCCGGCTGCAGGAACGCCTTGTAATCCTATTACCTCCACCGGATCTGCTGGTCTTGCGCTCTCCACTTGAATTCCTTGATCGCTCTGCAAACTTCTGACACGTCCCCATTGTTGCCCGACAACGACAATATCTCCCACATGCAAAGTTCCTCTAGAAATTAAAACCGTTGCAACAGGCCCTCTACCTTTTTCCATTTTTGCTTCAATAACAACGCCTTCCGCACTTCTATTTGGATTTGCTTTTAAATCTAAGACTTCTGCCTGCAACAAAATGGCTTCTATTAATTTATCTAAATTCTGCTTTTTCTTGGCAGAGATATCAACTGATAAAACATCTCCTCCTAAACTTTCAACAACAACTTCATGATTTAATAAATCCATTTTTACCTTTTCGGGATCAGCCCCCGGAAGATCTATTTTATTAACAGCCACAATCATCGGAACCTGTGCCGCCTTTGCATGATGTATTGCCTCTATTGTCTGAGGCATAACACTATCATTGGCAGCAACGACTAAAATCACAATATCGGTTATTTTTACCCCTCTGGCTCGCATCTCTGTAAAAGCCTCATGTCCGGGAGTATCTATAAACGTCACTTTTTTACCTGTTTCCAACACGATTTGATAGGCTCCGATATGCTGCGTGATTCCGCCAGCTTCTCCACTTGCCACGTTCGTAGATCTCAAGGCATCTAACAATGACGTTTTTCCATGATCCACATGGCCCATAACCGTCACGACCGGAGGACGAGGAACTTTATCTTCTTCCTTATCTTGCGAAGATTTCAAAACATTCTCAATATCCGATTCAGAAACTCTGATGACTTTATGTCCCAACTCCTCAGCAACTATCTGAGCCGTATCTCCGTCTATCGTTTGCGTAATTGTTGCCATAACGCCCATGTTCATTAGTGTTTTGACAACCGTTGCGGCTTTTTCCGCCATTCGGTTAGCCAAATCTTGAACAGTAATAATTTCCGGAATTGTCACTTCTCTGATTATTTTTTCCGCTGTTTTCAAGCTTTGAGCATGTTTTAATCTTTCTTTTTCTCTTGCTCGCCGAATAGACGCCAAGCTTCTGCTTCTTTTTTGAGTAAATACATCTCCATCGTCATCATCTTCCCCCGTATAAATAGACGATATGTTTATTTTCCCAGAGCGACGTCTTTCCTCCATTCCTTTTGATTTTTTAGAAAGATTTTTATCTTCCATTGTTCTTTTCCCTCTAAAAGGAATATCATCCTCTTCATCGTCATCATCCATTGCATGTTTTTTCCTAATTTCTTTCGTTGAAACAACTTTGATTTCTTTGACGACGGGAGCTTCTTTTTCAAATTCTCTGGAAATATCTTCTTCTTGAGATATCGGTGTATCGTTTTTCTCTTCTTTTAGAGAAAGAGCTTCTTGTTGAGCGCGTTCTTTAGCCTTTTGCTCTTCAAGTTTCATTGCTTCTTTTATCAACTTGATTTTATGAGACTGAATAGCCTCTTGCTCAGCGGAAGTTTGAGTTACTTTCACAGGGTGCAAGACATGTTTTTTACTTTTACGAACTTCGACGACAGGCCCTATTCTGTTTTGAGACCCTGATGAATGTTTTAATTCCAATTTCCCGCGACTTAAAGTTAACGGTTTTTTTGTAGTTTTTTCTTCACTCATTTTTTAAGAATCCTTTTTTCTAATTTCGTTGAAACTGCGATATCGCAAGACTTCCTTTTTAAAATTTTGAGCCATCTTACCAGATCTCATAGCGACATGTACACAAAAATCATGTCCAAAATTTTTACTTAAGACTTCAGAAGTCCAATCATCCGCGCAAAAAGCATCCGACAGCAAATGACATAATTTTTCATGACCATCTCTTGCCGCATCCGACGCTTCGATTAAAACATCTATTTTTTCTTTATGAGCCGTTTCTTTTATTTTTTGAAATCCTTTCACGACAACTCCCGCTTTATTGGCCAATCCCAATAGATGCAAACAATGATTTTCCAACGAATCAGAAGTTAAAGAAACTATTTTTGGAACAGGTTGAACATCTAACCGGAAGGCTTTTGAAAACATTTTTTTATCAACAGCTTGCTGCAACAAGCTTCGCGAAGCCGTCAACCATACACCTCTTCCCTCTAACTTTCCCGTTATATCCGGATAAACCTGCTTCTCCGGTCCGACGACAAACCGAATCATTTTTGCTTTATCTAAAGCCTGTCCAGTCATAAAACAACGGCGTTGTCCTTTTTCTGCCGGCACAAGTTTATTTTTGTTTTGTACCTTCTTCAAACCAATGCTCCCGTGCTTTCATAATGAGCGTACTCGCCATTTCTTCATTCATGGTCTCAGATCCGACAATTTCTAATAACTCATCCACCGCTAAATCAGCGAAATCATCCAAAGTCTTAATCCCTTTTTGACCTAATTTCACCAACACTTCCAAAGACAACCCTTCCAAAGTCTTTAAATCTTCCGCCAAATTCAACTGAGTCAATTCTTTTTCCAAATACGTGTTTTTTTCATCCAAATAAGCCTTTGCTCGATTTTGAAGTTCGGTTGCCAACGCTTCATCAAACCCTTCGATAGACGCTAATTCATCTAAAGGAACATACGCTATTTCTTCTATTTTGGTAAATCCTTCTTGTATCAAGAGATGCGCAATCATATCATCAACATCCAACGCACTTGTAAATAATTCAACACGTCCTTTAGCTTCTTGTTGACGATGTTCTGACTCTTGAGCCTCTGTCAGGACATCAATATGCCATCCTGTCAAGACACTTGTCAAACGAACGTTTTGCCCCCGCCGGCCGATAGCTTGCGATAATTGATCATCCGGGACAACGACCTCCACGTTTTTAGTATCCTCATCTAAAACAATTTTCAACACTTCACTCGGCGCCAACGCGTTGATGATAAACTTTGCCGGATCCGAAGACCAATGAACAACATCAATTTTTTCACCTTGCAATTCCGTAACAATGGCTTGAACACGAACCCCCCGCATCCCAATGCATGCTCCCCGAGGATCAATAGAAGAATCTTTTGAATAAACGGCGACTTTCGCTCGAGACCCCGGATCTCTCGCAACCGCTTTAATTTCAATAATTCCATCATAAACTTCTGGAACTTCTCCGGCAAACAACTTCGCCATAAAGTTCGGATGAGACCGTGATAAGAAGATTTGAGGACCTCTTGTTTCTTGGCGAACGTCCATTAAATACGCCCGAACTCTGTCTCCGACATGAAAAGCCTCCCCCGGAATCAGCTCGTCTCTGCGTAAAACAGCTTCCGCACGACCTAAATCAACAATGACGTTTCCCATTTCTATTCTTTTAACCGTACCATGTACGATTTCTCCGACTTTATCTTTGAAATCATTATATTGTCGGACACGCTCCGCATCTCGTACTTTTTGCACAATAACTTGTTTTGCCGTTTGTGCTGCAATCCGACCAAAATCCATCGGAGGCAAAGGATCTATAATTTCATCGCCTAATTTTAGCGACGGATTGATTTTTTGAGCATCTGTCAAAGAAATTTGCGTTCCTTCTTCTTCCACTGTTTCCACAACCTTCGTGTATCGTGCCATTTTTATTTCGCCCGTTTTGCGATCAATGCTCGCCCGCACGTCATATTGAGGACCGTATTTAGAACGTCCCGCCCGTGCAATGGCAAATTCCATCGCATGTAAGACATCATCACGACTAATTCCTTTTTCTCTGGCGAGAAGATCCGCCATTTGTAACAACTCAGGACGAGGTTGTGTTATTGTATTTTCCATTGTTTTTCCTTTATTTATTTTTCAAAAAAGAAGCAACCAACTCATCTGTTAGAACAAGCTTGGCCTTGCTGACTAAAGACAAAGGGATTTGTAAATTTTGTCCCTCAAAAACCATACAAATATTCTCTTGCGTCGTATCCAATCCCAACAATTTTCCTTTGAAACGCTTACGACCATTTATCACAGAAATTGTTTCGACTTTAAACTCATTTCCTGCGAACCTTACAAAATCCTCTGCCTTCACAAGAGGCCTGTCTATTCCAGGAGACGTTACTTCAAGGACATATCTTCGATCGATGGGATCTTCTACGTCCAGCAACATTGAAATTGCTTTTGATAACATTTCACAATCTTCAACCGTCATGTTTTGACGATCTTTTCTTTCCGCCATTATTTGAAGAGTCCGATTTAAATCATCTCCTTGAAATAAAATACGGACTAATTCATATCCCATATCTTGAACAGTCGGTTCTATAATACGTGTGATTTTTGAAATAACATCCATTTTCTGTTTCCTATCAAAAAAGGCGGGGTTTTAGGCCCCACCCTCTTAAAATTTTGAGAATGTATTTTCCTTATAAATCTTTTTTTTCAAAAAAGCAAGTTTTTTTTTAAATTTTTTTAGCCACCGGACCTTGCGGCGTATCTTTGATTTCTACGCCCATTTCCAAAAGTTGTTGTTTTACAGCATCTGCGTTGACCCAATCTTTTACGGCTCGGTATTCCTGACGTAATTTTATCAATTCTTCTGCTCCCTGAGGCAAATCCATTTCTTTAGTTTCTTCTAATAGTCCTAAAACAGAATCAAAAACCTCCATTGCTTTTTTCACTTTCTGTGCATCTGCCACCGATAGCGCATTAAAATTCTTATTTATTTCCGTTATAAATTCAAATAGTACCGCTAAAGCTTCCGGCGTATTTAAATCATTATCCATTGCCTTTTCAAAGGCTTCCCGAGCTTGTTGAATAATTCTATCAATATCTCCCCACCCGAGACCTTCCGCTGTTTTCAAACGATCCACCAAATTATTTATCCTGTTCACTGCCGTTTGATTCCCTACCATATTACTTTCCATAAAATCCATGGTTTGTCTGTAATGTGATTTTAAGTATTCATAACGAATAGCTTTTTTAGAATAACCCTTTGCCAATAAATCCCGAACAGTATAAAAGTTTTGAGCACTTTTCGCCATCTTCTGCCCATTGACTAAGACATGTGCATTATGCATCCAAAAATTAACAAACATTTTTCCATATGCGCATTCCGATTGAGCAATCTCATTTGTATGATGAGGAAAAATTAAATCTATTCCACCTAAATGAATATCAAACGGCTGCCCTAAATACTTATGGCTTATGGCAGAACATTCTATATGCCACCCCGGACGTCCCTTCCCAATCCTTGTTTCCCAGAACACATCTCCGTCCGCAGGCGATACCGCTTTCCATAAAGCAAAATCCTGAGCTTCTTCTTTCTCATACTCATCCGAAAGCCTTCCTTCCGCATTAACCTTCAGTTTACTTGCATCTATATTCGCCATCCGACCGTATTGAGGAAAAGAAGAAATTCTAAAAAAAACATCCCCTTTTTCTGTTTTATACGCATATCCTTTTTGAAGGAGAATTTCAATCAATTCCACCATTGCTTCTATTTCATCCGTCGCTCGAACAACAAAGGTCGGTTTTTGAATGTTAAGTGTTTCAAAATCTTTAAAAAATTCATTCATATAAAAAGTCGTGTAATCTCGTAATGACTGCTTTTTCTCTCGAGAGGAACGAATTGTCTTATCATCCACATCCGTTATATTCATAACATATTTAACTTCATACCCTTTATACTTTAAATACCGGAAAACCGTATCATAAAATATATTTGCTCTAAAATTTCCCACATGGGCGTAATCATAAACAGTCGGACCGCAAGCATACATTCTAACCTGATTCCCCAAAAGAGGCTTAAATTCTTCTAGTTTATGTGTTTTTGTATTATAAAATTTTAGCATTATTTAAATCCTTTTATCCGTGCGTTAAAATAAATATAAACTCTTTTTATTTCTTTTCAAAAGCTATTTCCGACCTGTTAAAGACATCGTTCTTCTAAAAGAAGCTCTGGATCGACACGAACTCCCCGCCATGTAACGGTCAAATGCAAATGAGGTCCTGTTGCTCGTCCGGTTGCTCCGACTTCTCCGATAATATCCCCCGCCTTTACAAACGT
>CALXXA010000030.1 GCA_944392585.1 uncultured Alphaproteobacteria bacterium
ATAATCAAAAAATACCTGAGGGGTGGAGTGTTAAGAAACTGGAAGAATGTTTTTCATTCTTAAAAACTCCCAGTTATTCTCGAGCAGAAACGACTGATAGTGGCGATGTTCATTATATCCACTATGGTGACATTCATACCAAATATCCATTGCATGTTTTTCCAAAAGATATAGATATTTATGTTTCCAACGATCAAGCCCAGAGAGGTGATTTATTGAAAACTGGTGACCTGATTTTATTAGACGCATCAGAAGACTATGAAGGAACAACGAAATGCATTGAATTAATGGATGTCAAGGATAATGATAAGATAATAGCAGGATTACACACATTAGCTTTGCGCGATAATGCAAATTATTTTACTAATGGTTTTAGAGCCTATATTACCTCAATGCCATTTGTTAAAATCAATTTTTGGAAGCAAGTCAGTGGATTCAAAGTTTATGGTGTATCTAAAGATAATCTTAAAAAGCTAAAACTTCTTCTTCCTCCGCTGGCTGAACAAGAAAAGATTGCGGGGATATTGGGGACGTGGGATGAGGCGATTGAAAAGCTGTCCGGTTTGATAGAGCAAAAGAAACTCCTTAAAAAAGGTCTGATGCAAAGACTCTTAACCGGCAAAACCCGCCTCCCTGGCTTTACTCAACCTTGGCAAGAAGTTAAACTTGGAACTCTTTTGGATCCTAAAAGCAAACGTAATAAAGATTTAAAAACTAGCAGAGTACTCAGTGTTACGAATAGCCGAGGTTTTATTTTACCTGAGGAACAGTTTGCAAGAGTTGTGGCTAGTGAAGATTTAAGCAATTATAAAGTTATTGAAAAAGGTCAGTATGCATATAATCCATCTCGATTAAATGTGGGCTCTATTGATCGATTAGATAATTTTGAAAATGGCGTGTTAAGTCCAATGTATGTAATATTTAAGTGCAATGATAAGTTATGCTCAAATTATTTTAAGCATTGGATAACTACAGCAGAATTTATTACAAAGGTTAGAAATTCGGCGCAAGGAAGTGTTAGAGAAACTGTTGACTTCAAAACCTTGTCAACTATCAAAATTTATCTTCCTACTGATACATCAGAGCAACAAGCTATTGCGGATGTTTTATCAACGGCAGATGATGAAATTAACCTGTTAAACCAAAAATTAGAAGCCTTAAAGGAACAAAAGAAAGGCTTAATGCAACAACTCTTAACCGGCCAAACCCTCGTGAAAGTGAACTAAGGAGAAAAAAGATGTCCATTATTAATGATATCAATGATATTTTGAATGCAGTGCTTGATCAAGATATAAAACAATCCAGAGAACAAATAAATCAATGTTTTTACAATCAAAAAGTGAGCATTCAAAATAACCCTTATTTAACAGATTACCAAAAAACAGCACACCTTGATGCTTTAGAATTTGAAAAACAAAGGTTGTTAAATATTCAAGATAAACGTGAGTTAACAAAAAATTTAGCTAAGTTTTTTAATGAAGCTTCTAAATACTGTGAAAAAGAGGAGAAAAAACAATGACCACACAACACATTCTTCCTGATTTTGATGAAGCTAGCAGTTCACAAATCCCTGCGATTTTGCAGTTGATTAACTTGGGATATACCTATATTCCACGTCATGAAGTTGAAGCTCATCGTGATGGGAAAAATCAATATATCTTGCGTGATATTGCACATCAAGCCCTACGTAAAATTAATCCATCAGAAATATCTGATAAAAGTATTGATGAAGCCTTGTTTGCGTTGGAAAAAATTAAACTGGATGATGGCGTAGTTAAAGCCTCGGAAGACGTGTTTTCTGATTTGTTGGGGGGACGTGCTGTTTCTGAGATTATTGATGGGAAACGTACTTCTCCACAGCTTAAATTTATTGATTGGAAAGAGCTAAGTAATAATGTCTTTCATGTAGTAGCAGAGTTTGAACTGGAAGAAGATCAAAATCGCAGACCAGATATTGTTTTGTTTGTTAATGGTATTCCCTTTGCGGTTATTGAAAACAAAAAGGCCTCTGTTTCTGTGGATGAAGCTATTACCCAAATGATACGCAATCAGAAATACTCACAAACACCAAAGTTTTTTTTATTTCCACAGATCTTGATTGCAACCAATGTTAACCAAATTAAATATGGAACTATGCTAACTCCATTTGAGTTCTACTCTGTTTGGAAAGAAAAGGAAGCTCTAAAGGATTATGAAAAAAATGTGTTGGAAAGTGTCAATAAGCCTGTTGATGCGAAAACTGTAGCTCAAATAGGGGAAGATTTGTTGCGGAGCTCCTACAAGCAAGCGAAAAAACAAACTTTAACAGCACAAGATTATGGAATTTATAGCTTATTAAAGCCAGAAAGATTATTGGATTTAGTCCGTAATTTCATCATCTATGACAATGGCATAAAGAAAATCACCCGCTATCAACAATATTTTGCCATTAAAAAGACGATTGCCAAAATTCAAACAATGAATGAAAATGGTAAAAGACGCGGTGGCTTAATTTGGCATACCCAAGGAAGCGGTAAATCTCTGACGATGGTTATGCTTGTTAAAAATTTGATTGAAACGATTACCAATCCGCGCGTTATTGTTGTAACAGACAGAATAGATTTAGATATTCAAATTCGCGATACTTTTGCCGCTTGTAATATTAAAACAGGTGTTCAACAAGCAACATCGTGCTCCGATTTAGTTAAAAAGATTAAATCTAAAACTTTGGATGTTATTACAACTTTGGTTCACAAATTTGATAAGCCGACCAATTTTGTAGACGAGGATAACAATATATTTGTTTTAATTGACGAAGCACATCGAACTCAAGGCGGTGATGCCAATGCAATGATGAATAAAATGTTGCCAAGGGCTTGCCAAATTGCTTTTACAGGAACTCCGTTAATGAAAAAGGTTCCGGCCAGATTGGAAGGGAAAGTTATCTCTAAATCGCAATCGATTCAAAAGTTTGGTGGTTTGATTGACGAATACACGATTTCGGAAGCCGAAAAGGATGGAGCGGTATTACCTCTTATCTATCAAGGACGTTTTGTTGATCAAAAAATTGATAAAATTGCAGATAAATTTTATGAACGGTTAGCCTCAAGATTCTCGGAAAGTGAACGTAAGGATTTTGCCAAGAAGTGTATTTCTTCTTCGGTTTTAGAGGAAACATCACAACGTATTGAAATGATTGCTTTGGATGTAAATGATCATTTCTTGAAAAACTTTAAGAACACAGGTCTAAAAGGACAGTTGGTTGCTCCGAGTAAATATGCGGCTGTTATGTTTAAAAAAGCGCTGGAAATGTTGGGGAATATCAACGCAGAAGTCGTTATATCTGATACATTAGCCGAAGAAGGTAAGGATGATGTTAACTCAACCCATAAGAAGCTGGTAACTGAATATATGGCCGAACAAAAACACAAATATGGTTCCTTAGAAAGCAGAGAAAAACAAATCATTCAGGATTACAAGAAAAATCCAGAAGGATGTGAATTACTTATTGTTGTGGACAAACTTTTGACTGGTTTTGATGCGCCAAGGGATACTGTTTTGTATTTAGCCAAACAACTGAAAGATCATAATTTGTTACAGGCAATTGCTCGTGTTAACCGAGTTTTTGATGGTGATGCAAATAAACAAAGTAAAACAGCAGGCTTAATTGTAGATTATTCTAAAAACGCAAAAAACCTAAAAAATGCATTGGAACTGTTTTCAAACTATGCTCCTGAAGATATTGAAAATGCTTTATTGGATACAGAAAGCCAAATTGCACTTTTGAAGAACATATACACACGTCTACACGATGTGTTAAAAAATGTTACTGACATTAATAATAGTAATGCCTACGTAGAATTTTTTGCAGATAAAGCTCATGAAAAGGAAAAAGAGGCATTCTACGATGATGTTAATAAATTCATTAAACAATTTTCTGTTTGTTACTCTTTGTATGATTTTCATGATAAAATGGATCAAGATACTTTAGAGATTTACAAAAAAGATCTGAAACGTTTTGTTGAAATCAAAAAAACAACCCAACTTGTGCTGGCGGAAAAGGTCGATTTTTCAAAATATAAAGACCAAATTATGAAATTACTGGATAAATATGTCAGCGCAGGCGATGTTGAGGTGTTGTCTAAAGAAATTAGTTTGTCTGATATGCATGAATTTAATCAGTATATTGAAGATGAAAACAATGGATTATCGGATAAATCTAAAGCTGATGCTATTTTAGCACAAACAAGAAAAGTTTTAAGAGAACGCTATGAGCTTCAAGATGAAGTCTTTTATGGGAAATTCAGTGAATTTATTGAAAAGCTTCTAAATGACTTGAAAATTGCAAAAAAAGAAGATTTGGCCTCTCTACTAAGTCAGGCAAAAGAAATACAAAAAAAAGTGAGTGATTATGAAGATAATGATATTCCTCAAAATATGAGAAACGCCAAGGTATATCATCCTTTTTATCGAAATATTCAAAAGTTTTTTACAACAACCGGAGACGCTTATACACAAATTATTGAACATATCGTTGGCTTAATAAAATCTTCAAAAGTGGTAGATTTCCAAAATAATTTGAATGTAAAAAGAAAGATCTTTAATGAGCTGGAAGATTATTTGTTTGATGAAGTAGACGAAAAATTGTCTGCAGATACAATTGAACAAATTACAGAAACTGCTTGGAATATTGCGGTTCAAAATAAGGATATGCTCTAGATGATTGATATGGATAACATTAAGGTTGTTAAAGAAAAGCGCAAATCTCTAGCAGTGGAAGTTTATCCTAATTTTACTGTTCTAGTAAAATCACCAGAACAAGCAAAAGATTTTGAAATCAAAGATTTTATTAAGAGAAAAACAACCTGGATTGAAAAACAATTAAATTATTTTAAACAGTTCAATATGCCCGAAGATAAAGTCTATGAATCTGGTAGTTCGGCGCTATATTTAGGACGTCAATATCAGGTCATTATTGAGAAATCACCATTGCGCAATATTATAAAGGTTCTAAACAATAAAATTTATATTTTAACTCCCTCACCGCAAAAATTGGATGAAATTAATCATGCTTTACAAAATTGGTTTATAAGGCGTGGTGAAACTATTTTTAATGAACGTCTGAATTTTTGCATGAAAGCATTTCCTGATTTAAAGATGCCAAAATTAAAGATAAGAAAACTTAATAAGCGCTGGGGCAGTTATTTAAAAAAACATGAAATTGTTCTTAATCCAGCTTTAATTAAAGCTAGTAAACAATCTATTGATTATGTTATTTATCATGAGCTTTGTCATGCATATTACCCAAATCATACCGATGAATTTTATAATTTTCTTTCTCTTAAGATGCCTAACTGGGAAAAGATAAAAGAGAAAATGGAGTTAAAATTATTAAGTTATTAGGGATGTCAAATGATTAAAGTTTTATTCGTATGTCTTGGGAATATTTGTCGGTCGCCGATGGCGGAGTTTGTGATGAAGCAAATGGTGAATGAGCGAGGCCTATCCGATCAGTTTGAAATAGATTCTGCCGCCACCGAGGGATATAATGAAATGTGTCATGCCGGTATGCACTATGGTACGCGCGAGATGTTGAGCGCTATGCACGTTCCTTTTGAAGAGCATTATTCTCGTCGAATTCGTCCGTCTGATTATGCTTATTACGATTATATCTTAGCGATGGACGACAGCAATATTGAAGACATTCAATCTATCGTTGGCGTAGATACGGATAATAAAATCCATCGTTTGTTAGATTTTTCAAATAAGCCCCGCAATATCAAAGACCCTTGGTACACCGGCAATTTTGATGAAACCTATTGGGATATCGTTGAAGGTTGCGATGCATTTTTGAAGTATTTGAAAAATAAGGAGGAAAAAGAAGTTGATTAAACAAAACACACCTTATAAAGGAAACGACAGTGAGTTGTTAGCATTAAAAGAAAATACCACCCGATTGGTGTATGAAATCAATATGTCTTTTCCAGACAAAAGAGTGGAAATTCATCAACAGATTTTGCCTAAACTTTTTAAAAAATTGGGAATAAACAGTTGGTTTGAATTTCCATTAAACTGTGACTATGGTTGTTTTACCGAGATTGGAAACGATTGTTATTTCAATCATCATTTATCTATTGGAGATGGCGGAAAAATCAAAATCGGCAATAATGTGATAGTTGGTCCCTATGTTGGTATTTATACAGCCCAACATCCCTTGAATTCAGAGCAACGCAAAGAAGGTTGGCAAACGGTTCAAGATATTACAATCGGCAATAATGTATGGATTGGGGCAAATGTAACAATTTTGTCGGGCGTTACCATTGGAGATAATGCAGTTATCGGTGCCGGTAGTGTCGTTACAAAAGACATTCCAACCAATACTTTGGCCTACGGAGTTCCCTGTAAAGTCATTCGGAAAATAAAATAATAATCTTTATTCTTGTCTTTCTGAATAATATTTTTTAGCCCAAACACTTTGCAAAGCCTGCAATGTGGTTGGAGCGATTTTTTCAAATGGCAGTTTATCCTTGCTAAAAAATTGCATATCGGTACATTTAGACGGTTCCAGATTTTGCAATTCACCTTTAAAATCTTTTATGAGGAAATAAAAATCCATCCGTTTGTTATCACCGACCAAATTATGAACAATGTGAGCAAACTCAACATCCTTGATGTCTACATCAATTCCCAGTTCTTCTTTGGCCTCTCGGACAATGGCTTGAGTAGCGGTTTCATTTTCTTCTATATGGCCGGCAATACCCACCATCCATCTTTGAAATAACCGTCCGTCCGATAGAACAATAAGATTTTATCGTCTTGCTCCAAAATAAAACTGACACTAGCATTAAATTTGACCCGTTCAGACATCACTTCCTCCTTTTAGACTAAATTATAAAACATCTTAAAAAGAAAGTCAAAAAATTAAATGCTCTCTATCATTTCAACAGATTTGTTTTCTTTTTTTGCTTTCTCTAATAAAATGGGCAAGTATTTCTTTTCGTATTCATGACTCCACCGTAAAAGACGGAACAGCGTAATCGGATTTTCACGGTGCTTTTTA
This sequence comes from uncultured Alphaproteobacteria bacterium, assembly GCA_944392585.1. Classification (GTDB taxonomy): domain Bacteria; phylum Pseudomonadota; class Alphaproteobacteria; order CAAHEQ01; family UBA3637; genus CALXXA01. Next base: position 7,040 of record CALXXA010000030.1, read on the forward strand.
GGCTCAATATGAAACATTCGGCGGATAGAACGTTTTATTATTCGATACTGCCTTAGTCGGCGGGGCGGTTTTAAAATTATGACTTTATCGGCTTGTTCAATAACGGGTATAATCCAATCTTGGAAATAAACCCCTTCTAAAATCCAATCTTTATTTTCAGATAGGACTTGGTTTAACAAGGCTAATCTTTCTTCTTTGGAACGACGCAGATTAAATGCATTCGGGCGATTAATCCACTTAACCTCATCTAAATCAAAACAAGGTATATTTAATTCTTGCGATAATTTTTTGGCATAGGTGGTTTTGCCACTCCCCGGTCCACCCGAAATATAAATTTTAGGCATAAACTTCCTCCCATTTAAAAATTAATGAAATAATTTCAACTTTCCTATAACTCTTTTTCAAAACGGATGAGTGGAACATCAAGTTTCCAAAAGTTTTTACTCGGAGCGTTTGTTTTTATCATCCCTTGTTTTTGATAAAAACCAATGGAAGGTCCATCCTTGATTGTCCACACAATTAACTTATTATAGCCGTCTTCTTTTTTTAATCGGCAAATCTCTTTCATTAAAGCGCTTCCGACACCTTGTTTTTGAAAGTCAGGATGAACATAAAGCATTTGAATTTCAACAGTTCTTTCTTCCGGATATTCAAGAGTTAAAAATCCAACAACGTGATTTTCTGTTTCGGCAACATAATATTCAACTTCTTTAATACGATTAGCTGTTCGTTCTATCACCGCTTCATCAAAAGGCATATTGTCCAGAAAATCATCAGGTAAATATCCTCGATAACAGGCTTGGTAAGCATGATAGTGGGCGGATTTTATATCTCTGGCATCGTTTGGGATAGCCTTACGAATTTTTAATTGCATCTAAAATCTCCTCTACTTGATTGGGATAGAGTTTTTTTGTTTCAGGAACTCCTAAATGCTGAGCAAATAAAATGGGCGTATCCAAAGTAATATCCGGATAATGAACACGCATTTGTTTTAGTGCTGTTTCAATATCTGGTGTATGCGCATCGAAACCATCTATTTCTAATGCTTGACGTAAAGGGAGATAATACACCCGTGTCACATAAACAACCTCAGCCCACTGTTCCTTTGGACAATCTTTATAAACCAAGAAGCCCTTATGGATGAAACCTTCATTTAAACGGAAAGTGGAAGTTTTTTCTCCGTTCAAAAGGGCCGGCCAACGCTTTTCAACTAAATGTAGCCACTGCTGTTTTGGGGAAAGCGCGTGTTCAATAAAACCTTTAATAATTTCGGCAGTTTCTTCGGGTGTTTGGTTATCGTTATTGATGATAAAGTCAGAGTATGGACGATTTTGATATCCTTCCTCATACATCTCTTTGATTCTGTTTCGTTCCCAATCATCCAGTTCCCGTTCGCCACGATTCTTTAAACATTCTTCCAAACTGGGGGCAAGGGTGATATTTATAAAACGAGTGACCTCATCCGTCATAGAGGACCATGTTTTATAACTATTTTCACTGATGGGATAGGCAAATATAATCGTTTCGTATTGACGAGATTGTTTCAATGCTAAGAGTGTTTCATTTAGGCGTTTTTGACGTTCTGCCCAACCATCCTGTATAGAAAGTCCCAATTTTGCTTCCTCTTCGTCACTCATCAACTCATCCACTTCAATAAAAGTGGCATTGGGCAACAGATTTACCAAAATCTTGGAAACTGTTGTCTTGCCTGAATTGATTGGTCCATTAATATTCAGTATTAACATTAAAACTCCTTGTGATTGCTTTCATCCTAACCAAACCGCACATAAAAGTCAATCCTTTGGGGCTAAATATACTCGGCCAGGTTGATGATTTTCTTTTTGTGTTTTCGGGCTTTTTCGACAGCCTTATAAGCACCACCGGAATTGTGAGTGATATAGCAAACAATGTGATCCGCATTCTTGGTGATGTAGTCGTTTCTCCGTAAAATGGCAACTTGCGGTGGGGCGTTGGCCACTTCATCGGTGTATATCAGGTCATAATCCTGCGCCTCAACCCACTCCATTTTAGCATCACTTGGATGATACGCCGGAAGCAAACACAGGGAAATCCCTCTAAACTCCTTTTTTAATTCTTTCAAGGTAAGTCGCGCCATACAGTCAAATGTGCCTTGCTCGCACAGCCAAAATTCATCTACCCCTTGGGCTATTAAATCTCTGATAACTTCCTCTAAATGTCGCTCTATGTTGCTGGACATAGGGGTGTCACGGTGGCCAAAGAACGCGCAGATGCTCAAACTGAATTACCTGTCAGCCCAAACAAAACACCGCCAGAAGGCGGTGGGTGTTGTTAACTACGAATCTTATGAAAAGTAGCCCGGTTTATTCGAGCGTGCCTTATGTCGCCGGCACCCACCAAACGGTGAGATGCCCACTAACAAAGAAACTTTCAATAATACAAAAGTCCCTTGCCCATAAGATTCTGGGTTAACAATCCCTTGTTAGAACTTGGGCTGTCCTAACGAAATCCATTATATATGAAGAACGGTCAAAAAACAAGCCCTATTTTGCTTTTTTGAGTTGATATTCCTTGTCCAGGTCCGATTTTACTTGCTTGTACCGCGTAACCATTTGTTGCAATTTGTGCTGCATGCGGGTCAGATTTCGCGCCTGTTTAATGGGAAGAGGAGTACCGTAAGCCTGCTTCAGCTGGGTTTCAATATGTGTCAAAATCCGGCCGGCGTGGTAATAAAGCATTGTAAAGTTTGTCCGGTTGCTGGGGGCGATATCCTCATACTTACGCATTTTCATCAGTTTTCCTTTCGTTGCAACACAATGAATGCTTGAAACAAAAGAAGAGTCCAGTGAAATATGCAAAAAGCTGATTATATTCAAATTTCGACTATCAAATCTTTATTAAATCCGGTAGCCTTCGCGCTTTCACTATATTTTTCATATCCGCGCGGATTACATATGATACGACAATGACCGATAGTGTAATCACAAGAAGAATGAATATGACCATGGCACCAGAGTTTTATATTTGGATGAGCTAAAATAAAGCTTTCTAAATTACTAGCAAATGCCGGATTTAATGGATCATTTTTATAAACTTTTGATATAGACTGTTCACTTGGGGCATGATGCGTGACAACAACAATTTTTTTATCAGAAAAACATTGGCAAACATCATGGATTGTTGCAACCATATCTTTAAACATTTCCACACAATCTTCCGGTTGCATTCTTCTTAGCGCCTCTGAACATTTTGCTTCTTCATCAGAAAGTGGATTGAATCGTGCATATCGGTAATCATTCATATAACGTGATGCGAACCACATACTCATATCCTTTTTTTCTTGACCAAATAGACAATAGTCTGTCCAAAGAGTTCCGCCTACAAAGACAATATCGTTCACTATTTTATAACTGTTGTTTAAAAATGAAAGTGAGGCTGATAAAGGATAGTGTTGCTCTAATTGTTTACAAAAATACTGAAGAGAGTGATTGTATTCATTATATACAATGTGATTACCGGGCACTAAAACACCATTTTTTATGTAGCGATTAAGCCACTTTGAAGTTATTGTAAAATAACCAGATATATCGCCGCAAATTACAGTAAATGTTTTTGTATCTTTTAAGCTAAATTGTAACCCTTCATTGATATCCAAATGTAAATCCGATAATATCCGTATTCTCATTTCATACCTCTTGATTGGCGGTTTTTACCTTTTTTCTTATCTTTCAATACGGTCAAAAGCGTTGGCAGGATGATTTGAGCCAAGAGTTTAAGTTGTTTTTCCATGTGTTATCCTTTCAATTGAGGGTATCACCATACATGCTCTTATTTACAGATTTCTCAACTTATATTTTCAAGATGTGCATTTTTGACGATAAGCAACACTATTTTTGCATACAAGTCATTTACAAAATGCCTAAAAAGCAAATGAATATATGCTAGTTTCCGTAGAAAATGAAAAAATCACCACCAAAAACTTTAAAAGAATATGAAATGATGATACGTCGCTCTATACCAAAAGATTCTAAATCCATTAAAGAGGTTTAAGTTGAAACATATCAGAGCTGCTATCGAGGGTATCTGCCTGATGAGGTATTAAATACTCTGACAGTCGACGAGAATTATATCTAACGCACTGCTGCTTATATTCAAAAGAACACGGGGTGGCTTTTGCTGATGAACAAACAAAATTTTTAAACATCAATTTAGCTCCCAGTTTAAGAAACTGTCTGAGAAATCGAGGAACTCGTGTTTTGTCGCTTTTATCGATGGAGAAACAGTTTGTTTGCTCAGTCGTCTTTTCTCATCAGAAAATAATTTATATTCGACATCATCAAAACGTATCTATATTTTCCTGAATTTGATATTGCTTCGTTCTTATTTTTCTCTATTCTCATGAGCTTCAATAAACCATAAGAATTTATCTAAATCCTCACTAGCCGCCGTTAAGATATCAATTGTGTCGGGATCGGCTTTTTCTTCTTGAATAACCTCCCGAACAGTATTTGCAACTTGCGCATAACGAATCTGTAATTCTTTTAAGTGCTTTTCTATAGAATAAATGTCTCCCGGATATGCTTCAAAAGAAACATTCAGAGTTATTATTTCTGCCGTTCCTAAGGCAGTTCCTCCTAATTGGACAGCTCTTTCAGCAACTGTATCCGCATAATCTAAAAGCTTTTCATGGAAAGAATCTAACATTTCATGAACAGCTATAAAATTTAACCCTCTTATATTCCAATGGGCTTGTTTTGTCACTAACGCCAACGCTAAAAAATCTGTCAGCATTTGATTTAAAATATCAACGCTTTCTTGTTTTCTTTTCTCATTATTAAGTGTTTGATGCAATCTCATATTATTCATCAGCTATCTCCTTCCTAAAAAGGAGATGGCATAAAGCGAATAAAAAAGCAATCTATACTTTAGTAAGAAGTTTCGTTTTTATTTACTAAGCATTTTAAGCAAATTAATTTGAGCAGCTTTTGATAAAAAAACCTTATCACAATACGGACATTTGATAAAATTTGCCGATAGCTTTTTTGCAATCCACCAGACAATCCCGACAGGGATTAACAAAATAAGGAAAATAAAAGCGGATATAATCCATTTCAGCCAACAAAAATAAGCATCCAAATAAACCAGCGGTTGTTTTAGTATCCCGTTTTGAGATTGAATTAGCTCTTGATAAATTGTAGACGTTATCCGACGATCTGTTTGCTTCACAAGACCATATGTTCCTTCTAGCAAATGTTGATAGGAAAGATTATTGAGGCCTAATTGTTTTTGCACTTGAGATTGAGCTAATTTGGAAAGTTCTTTTTTCAAAGCACTTTGAACATCTGTTTCCAGACTTTTTTGAATTTTTGTTACAGATTTCTGTAATTGTTTTTGAACTGTTTGTAACTGTTCTTGTAAAATTTCAGAAGTTTCTTCTATTTTACCCAAATTCTTAACACCTAATTGAGCTAAAGCATCTGAAGCCGTCGCCACTTTTTGAGAAGTTTCATTTAAATGATCTAACTTAATATCCGGAACTTTAATTTGTGTTACATATTGCTGAATATTAACTTGATTAATAACTTTATTTGTTAAATCAGTATATTGACTCTGCAACACCTTGTTTAAAGAGGCAACCACTTTAACGACTGCCCATTCTTTCAGAAAAGTTGTTTGGGTCAAACAAAAAACCATCCCGGGAACAATAACGCCGGCCACCCATACCGAAATAAACCATAATGCAATTTTCTTTGGTTTGGAAGTTTGTTTTAAAATTTTATATTCCTCTCTAGAATTGATTTTTTTTACCATGAAAACCTCCTTATTTATTTGTATGAAATGATACCATACTCATAAACGGTTTCAAGTTTTTTTATTTTAAGTTTTTTATGGAAGTCTTTTTCCCTTAATTCTATAAAAAGAAGATTTTATTATATCCTTTCTTCATTTTTTATAAACTAGACCTTTTTTTTAAATTAACGCATTTATTATTGTTTTTTTTATTTTGATTGTGTATAATAAATGCGTCAAGTCATTGACTATGATACTAAACGGGAAGCGAAATAGCCGTAGTGGACTCGGGGGCGGTACCCGACACCTCCACCAATAAATCTGCCGGGGGTGACATAGGTTCGACACGCGTCGTAAAGGCTTTTCCTTGTATTCGGCATTGTACCACCGTTATCGGGCTGTTTATTAAATGCGAATGATAATTTCGTTCCAGTCGCTCGCGCTGCATAAGGTAGCTTAGCGACAACTTAATCCCTTGAACAATGAACGTTTAAGGTGGGGTTGGGGGTTCCCTCGCAACAGAAACCCCCTCTTTACTCTTAAGACAAAGGATCCGTACATGGGATATGACTATCAAAAACTCGTTCAAAAAGCTTTTTTAAATGTCGTTAAAGATATATTGCGCGATATCCAAGAAAACGGATTGCCAGATCCTCATTATTTTTACATTACCGTTTCAACACACCACCCCGAAATACAACTTCCTTCCTTTTTAAAAGAACAATATCCTGATGAAATGACTATCGTCTTACAACATCAATTTAAAAATCTAATCGTCACCGAAGAAGCTTTCAAAGTAGATTTATCTTTTAACGGACAATATACGCCTCTTTATATTCCCTTCACTTCATTCATCTCTTTTGTTGATCCATCATCTCAATTTGCCTTACAATTTTTACCTGCTTTGTACCATAAAAAAGAAAATCCGCTTCCTCATCAAGAAGCTCAAGTCATTGACCTAAATGCCTTAAGAGAGAAAAAATGAAAAAAAAATCCGTTGTTTTGTTCGGACATGCGACCAGTGTTTCTCTTGAAGATGAATTTTGGGAAGCTCTTCAACAAATCGCGCAAATAAAAAAAACTTCCGTTTGTTCTTTAATCACACAGGTTGATAAAACACGGACAACAAACTTATCCAGCGCACTGCGGGTTTTTATTTTAAATTATTTTCAAGCAATAAAATCTTTTCCTGACAAAAAGAATACTCCTTGACATTAAATAAGCTTAAGGTTATAACTGTAAAAAATATTTAGGAGAAAAAAATGGTTCGTTTCACCTTTGATAAGGCTTTATCTTTAAAGAAAAAAGCATCTAAAGTAAATCTTCTTGATACACATTCCTTTACAAAAGTTCCCTCTATCACATCATCTAAAAATCATAATTGTTCTGGACGAAGTATGATAGAAATTTTAACTGTGTTAGCGATTATCGGAATTTTATCCATTGCCGCTGTTGCAGGAATACAATGGGCTTTGGCTAAATACAAAGCCAACAACACCATGCACGACGTTCATATTTGGGCGATGGCCGCTTTAGATAATGCTCAATTATATACGATGACGGAAGGAGATTTAGTTTTAAAGGAATTAGGCGAATATTCTACACATGGTTATCCCATAGGCGTTCACATAGAAAACGAACAAATTTTCCATATTTATGTGGAAGAAGTCCCAAGTCGCGTTTGTTCTTTAATGTTGGACATGCAAGATGAAAATATGTCTATCAGTGTCAATGACTTACGTTATGAAGGAACAAATAAGGATATTTGCGACGGAGACGCTTTACCGATGAAGTTCTACTTAAGCAAATCAATGGAAAATACCAACAACATTTGCATACCGACATGTACAGCAGGGCAACGTTGTTGTAACAATGTTTGCAGAGATATAACGACGCCTTGCGGCCCGGACGGATGTATAGATTGCGGAGAAGGATATTATTGTACGACAAGCAACACATGTTGTACGAACGCTAATGCCATAAAATGCGGTGACAATAATTGTTGTGAGACAAGTTGTTGCAATGGAGAATGTTGCGCAAGCGCGGAAATGACCTGCAACAGCGAAGGGAAATGTGGCTGTCCGGACGGCACTTTCTGGAATGAAAAAGAGCAAAAATGCGGTTGTCCTGAAGGGACAACATATCAAAGCAATTCCAAAGGAGAATGGACATGCTGCGAAGCAAACACATATTATTTTGAAAATGAAAATATATGTTGTCCCTCAGCGTCCGTTCCGGTAAATGGAACCTGTTTAAAAGTCGAATGCCAAGGGACATCTTGTTATATAAATGATAAACTTTGCGGTTCGGATTGCACGGGAACGGAAAATATAAAAACCATCACCTGCGGAACAGGAATTTGTAATTCGGATTTATGTACCGGCGCCGAAAAATTTGTAGAAATGACGGAAGGGATGTGCGGTCCGTGGCAATGGGGTTGCAAGATGCCGTCAAAATACGGTTTGGATAATTGTTATTGGAACGGAAATATATCATTTTGTTATGAGAACCCTTCATTACAAGGAGCTTACTCAGCGTCCTGTATGCAAGGATTAACCAGAGATTTGGAATCAAGAAGAGGCGTTTGTGAAAACAATCTCTGTGAACAAACTAACGGCGGAACTCCTTATAAGGGCTTCCAATGTCACGCAGGTTGTTCTTGGGAAATTGAAAACCTAACCGTTCAATGTTATCCTGTTTATAACAAAAACGATATTTCTTACTGGTATTGTTATAATAATGGAGGTCTTTGTTCAACAAGTTGTAAAAACCCTCCTTCTTGTGATGGAGATTGTAATAAACTCTCCTGTCCGTCGGGTTCTACTTACGATGAAGAAAATGGAATGTGTTGTCAAGAAGGAACAAATATATGCTGTCCAATGATAGGCAATTCTTTCAGTTGTTATAAAAAAGAAAACAATGACCTAAAACAATGCGGCCAAAATTGCACTTCCTTCACGTCTTGTGCACAAGGAAGTTGTGAAAATCCGCCTTGTCCTTCAGACTTTACATACGAATATGACGAAACCAGAAATGTTTATGGATGTCGTAAGAAAACAGAAAGAAATATCTTCTGCTGGTACAGAGACGGAACATATGATTGTCGCTATGCGGGAGACAGTGCTGATTGTACAAACTGTGATTTAGAGAATTTAGAAACAAACGGGTGTTATTACATGCCTTTAGGATCTAAATGCACTCCGAGCGGTTTGTGTTCTCACGGATCAAAGATTGAAAATTGTACTTGTATAGGCACCATAACAGAAACAGAATCAGGGTCTTACTGTTGCCAGAAGAATCATACGTATGTTAATGGTGGATGTACTCTTTTAACAAATCCTTAATAAAAGAAACCTGCTTTATTTAATGAAAGAAAATAGCACATGATAAAAATAGATAAAGAAACTATAAAAGAAATGGCGGTTTGGGCTCAAGTCCGCGTTCCGGAGGAAGAAGCGGAAGTCATGGCGAAAGAATTTACAGAAACCCTCGCGTGGATCGGAGAAAGGCTTAAAGATCCGGATCTTCAGAAAGTTTCTCCGATGGTAAGTCCTTTTGACGAACCTATTCCTTTGCGCCGAGATGAGGTAATAGAAGGAAATCAATCGCAAGAAATACTTTCTAATGCGCCAGATACCATTCCAGACTTTTTTTGTGTCCCTAAAATGGTGGAGTAAAATATGACCGACATAACCGAATTAACTTTATCAGAGACATTAAACGGTCTTGGATCGAAAGAGTTTTCAAGTGTTGAAGTAACAAGTGCATATATCAAAAAAATGGAAGAAAAGCGCCACTTAAATGCATTTATTACGGAGACTCCCGAAAAAGCGTTGGAAATGGCGAAAGCATCGGATACTCGTCGCTCCAAAGGACACGTTGGGAAATTAGAAGGACTTCCGATAGCTATAAAAGACATGTTTTGTACAAAAGGGATAAAAACGACAGCAGCCAGCCGTATTTTATCAAATTTTATTCCTCCTTTTGAGTCAACGACGACCCAAAAGCTTTGGGATGCCGGAGCAGTCTGTTTGGGGAAGACCAACACAGATGAATTTGCGATGGGATCATCAACCATCACCAGTTATTTTGGAGTGACGAAAAATCCTCATAATGAGAACTGTGTTCCCGGAGGATCGTCAGGAGGTTCTGCTGCAGCGGTCGCGGCTCACATGTGCGCGGGAGCAACAGGGACTGAAACAGGTGGTTCTATTCGTCATCCAGCTAGTTTTTGTCAAGTATCCGGATTTAAACCCACTTATGGCCGTTGTTCTAGATATGGCGTTATTGCTTATGCTTCCAGTCTGGATGAACCTGGTGTTCTAGGTCGCACGATTAAAGACTGCGCGCATATGATAGAAGTTATGATGGGATATGACCCGAAAGATTCTACTTCATCACGTAAAGAAGTTCCCGAATTACATAAGATGTTGGATAAAAATATTAAAGGAATGAAAATAGGAATTCCTAGAGAGTACACAGAATTAGTTCCATCAAATTGGGAATCTGCTTTAACGTTTTTAAAAGAGCGAGGAGCTGTTATTGTAGATATAGAGATGCCTCATACGGAAGAAGCGGGGATGGTCTATTATGTCATATCGCAAGGAGAAGCAACAACTAACTTAGCACGTTATGACGGAGTTCGCTATGGGGAAAGAGCTCCTGGAGAAACGCTAGAAGAGATGTACATGAACACACGCATGCTTGGCTTTGGACAAGAAGTTCGCAATCGAATAATCCTCGGAACTTTTTTTACCTCTGCGAAAGGCTATTATGATTACTTTGTTCCGGCTCAGAAGATGCGGTCTTTAATTAAACAAGACTTTGATAAAGCTTTTGAGAAAGTAGATGTTTTATTTAGTCCCTCTGTTCCAATAAGACCATTCACCATAGAGGAAGCAAAACATGGAGCTGCAAAAGGTCGTTTTAATGATACCTATTTGATGCCGTCGTGTTTGGCGGGACTTCCCGCGGGATGTGCTCATAACGGCTTACAAGTCATTGGGCGTCAGTGGGATGAAGCGACTGTTTTAAAAGTACTAGATGTTGTGGAGGAAATAAAATGAGTTATCGGATACAGGGAGAAACCACAGAATGGGAATTAGTCTGCGGTTTAGAAATACATTGTCAAATTATATCTCAATCAAAAGTATTCTCCGGAGCTTCTACAAAGTTTGGGGGAGAGCCAAATAATCAAGCTTCCTTTTTAGATGCTGGATTTCCAGGGCAACTCCCAGTTTTAAACGAAAAGTGCGTTGAACAATGTATAAAAACCGGGATAGGACTAAATGCGAAAATAAACAAATATTCAGTATTTGATCGGAAGAATTATTTTTATGGAGACTTACCAACCGGATATCAAATAACCCAACTTTTTCATCCGATAGTCAGCGAAGGATATATAGAAGTAGAGACAGAAGAAGGCAGTCGAACAATAGGAATAGAGAGGCTTCATTTGGAACAAGACGCGGGGAAATCTATTCATGACATGCATCCAAGCAAGACGATGTTGGATTTCAACCGTGCGGGAGTTGGTTTAATGGAAATTGTATCAAGACCGGACATTCGGTCTCCGGAAGAAGCCGGAGAATATTTAAGGAAACTCCGCAGTATAGTGAGGTATTTGGAAACATGTGACGGGAATATGGATGAAGGTTCCATGCGGTGTGATGTAAACGTTTCTGTGCGTCCGATAGGAGAAGGAGGCTATCGTCCGAAAGTAGAAGTCAAAAATGTGAACTCTGTAAAGTTTGTTATGCATGCGATAGAGATAGAGGCGCATCGTCAAGTAGATCTTTACGAATCTGGAAATAAAGTTCTTCAAGAAACAAGGCTTTTTGATCCGATAAATCAGGAAACTCGCCCGATGAGAAGCAAAGAAAACGCACTTGATTATCGTTATTTTCCGGATCCGGATTTACCTCCTTTGATTCTTACGGATGACTACATAGAGAATATCCGTCAGAACTTACCGGAACTCCCAGAACAAAAGAAAGCTCGCTTTATGAAAGATTTTGGATTATCCGCCTATGATGCCGGAATATTGGTATCGGATAAAGAAACAGCTCTTTACTTTGAAGATGCTGTTCAAGGACAAGACGCAAAGAAAGTTGCCAATTGGATTATGGGAGACTTATTTGCCGCATTAAATAAGACATGCTTATCCATATCGCAAAGTCCCATAAAAGCAAAAGACTTAGGAGCGTTAGTCGGAATGATTACATCTGGAACAATCTCTGGGAAAATAGCAAAAGAAGTTTTTGAGATAATGTTGGAAACAGGAAAATCTCCTTCTGTCATTGTGGAAGAAAAAGGATTAAAACAAGTAACGGACAGTACCGCCATAGAAGGGATAATAGAAAAAGTATTACAAGAAAACACAGATAAGGTCAAAGAAATAAAAGCCGGGAAAGAAAAACTAAAAGGCTGGTTCGTTGGTCAAATTATGAAAGTAAGTCAAGGGAAAATTAATCCGGTATTAGCGAATCAACTGCTAGAAAAGAAGCTGTCTGAGAAAGAATAATTTTATTATAATATATTTCTCTCACACAGCTATTAATTAAAACTGGAATCTCAAACCGACATAAGCTTCACTTGCTTTAGAAGTATACGAGATTTGTTCGAATTTAGGTTTCCCCATATTTAAAAAGCGATATCCAAAATCCATAAAGAAGTTGTGAGAAAGCTCTAAACCGAACCCTGCCCCGACGGACCAAGTAAAAGCAGACACATTATCAGAAGACCCAGAAATAGCATCAAACTGATGAATAGTGACACCAGCTCCGGCATTAATATACGGATGCATTATAGATTTACTCATAGGATCCAAATACATGTTTCCCATAAAAGAATGAGATTTATGATCAAACGCCGGTTTAGTGTACTGCCCCTCGGAGTGGTAAGTATATTCGGCTTCGACACGAAGAATTTCTATACGATATCCGATAAAAGGAGAAATCATTTCATCTGTTTCGGACTCTCGAACATCTGCCTGTTTAGAAACTAATCTTGTTTCAGAAATACCACCTCTGAGACCAAAATAAGGAGCCGCATTTAGCTGAAACGTCACAGCAAACAGTAAAACCGTCAATATACTAATTTTTATCATAACAAAACTCTCTTTTTTAAGAAAAACAACTTTATTATAAAGCCTTTTTTATTTTTGTCGATAGAAAATATGTTTTTGTCATAAATATAAAAGAATATATGAATTATTAGATTTAGATCATTCAAAAAAAGCATTGACAATTTATTCAAAATAAAATATAACGGGGCTAATGGAGCGTTGGCCGAACGGTAAGGCAGCGGTTTGCTAAACCGTACACGGGGTGACTCGTGAATAGGTTCGACTCCTATACGCTCCGCCATAAAACTCCTCCTTATAAAGGGGGAGTTTTTTATTATTCGAAGATAGAATAAAAAAATCCCAAAAATGTATTGACAAGGAAAGGAAGAGGAGTTAGAAGAAAAGAGAGGAAGAACGAATGATGGGAGTACAAAAAATGAGAAAGAAAGAAGTAAGAATGAAGAACGATTGTGATGGTATGGGTTTCAC
>CALXXA010000031.1 GCA_944392585.1 uncultured Alphaproteobacteria bacterium
CAAAGAAAGATTTTAAGGAACGAAATTAGCGTCCTTCTCTTCCTCCGCGAGGCATTGGCGGTCGTTTATGAGGGACAACCGGACGCGGAACGATAACAGGTGCGACCGGACGTGGAATAATAACAGGCGCGACAGGACGCGGAATAATAACAGGTGCCGGACTAATGATGATTGGAGCTGGACGAGGGACCACAACCGGAGGATAAACGATAGGTCCTGGAACATAATAAGGATTTCCAATCCCGATACCGATTCCTATGGAAATTCTTGTTTTATTTTGAGTTTCTTCTGCGTGAGCGGAAGAAGGAAGCACTGCCGCCAAAGATACTAAGCCGGCTAATAGTAAAGCGTTTTTTTGTTTCATTTTATTTCCTTATTCTTTTTGATGTTAAAGAAGTTTTAAATTTAATAGGATTATTTTATCTGGTTTTTTATTTTTTGTCAATATCTTTTGTAGGCACTTTTTAAGAAGAGTCGAAATAAGGATGTTTTTTAGTCGTAAACAGACTTTTTTCGTGGAATTGTTTTCGAGAATAAAAAGATATTTTTCCATGGTGGGCGCGCAGAGACTCGAACTCTGGACCCGCTGATTAAGAGTCAGCTGCTCTACCAACTGAGCTACGCGCCCGCACTTTAAATGTCTTATATCTTAAATTTATTTTAATTGCAAACCTTTTTATAAAAAAAAGTCCTATTTCCTAAAAATTTTGCAAGAAAAACCGCCAAAAGGCGGTCTTCGTTTTTTATAAACCTAATTAACCTTGACGGGCTTTGTACCGTGGATTTTTCTTATTAATAACAAAAAGACGACCTTTACGGCGAACCATTTTATTGTTTTTGTCCCGCTTCATAATCGCTTTCAATGAATTAACGATTTTCATAATAACACCTTCTTTTCCAATAATCCCATAAAACTGAGCGCATATCATACAGATTTTAACTAAAGTTGTCAAGAAAAATATTTATCTTTTAAAAATACCGATTAATTCGATGTGTCTTGAAAAAATAAATTGATCTATCGGCGTGACTTTCTTTAAAAAATATCCTCCGTTTATTAACGTTCTCGCATCTCTGGCAAATGTCCCGGGATTGCAAGAAACCATAATAATCTTTGCTACGGGTGATTGTGCTAATTTCTCACAAACCGCAGAGGCCCCAGACCTCGCCGGATCTAAAATAACCACATCAAGGCCGGTTAATTCTTCAATTTCCAGCGGATGACGAAATAAATCTCGAACTTCCGCTTTTATTCCGCACTTCTTTAAAAACTCTATGGAAGATGCCGTTATGTCATATCCTTTCACTAAAATACCCGCCTCATGCAAAGGAATCGTAAATGTTCCCTGTCCGCAAAATAAGTCTAAAACATGTTGATTCTTTTGAACTTCTTTTAATATAAGCTTCACGAGTATTTCTTCCCCCAATACGGACGGTTGCAAAAAAACGTTGGAAGGAGCCGATATTTGAACCGCTTGAAACAGTAAGTCTGTGTCTAATATAAAACGAACAATCGGATGCGTTTGGCAAAAAAAAGATATTTCATTTAGTGTTTCTATGTTTTGACGAATCTTCTTTTTCCGTTTGCCTCTGACAGAAGACGAAGAATCTGTTAAGTATGCTATATCCGCACCGATATCCGTCATTAAAACAGCTACATGCCCCGTCCCGCCTATTTTCTGTGACAGTTCTTTTAACGGAAGAATAAGATTTTGTAACTCTGGAACCAACAACCTGCAACTCGTAATATCGATTAATCGGTGGCTTTTTCTTTCGTTAAAACCGAATTTCCCCGAACCGTAACTAAAATTAACGCGCCGCCGCGTTCCTTCAGGAATGGAAATAATCGGCTCTATCGGCGCTTGTATGGCTTTATGCGCCAAAGCTTCTTGAACTTTTTGCATTTTCATCTTTAAATATTCCTCAAAAGGAATATCTTGAAATTCACATCCGCCGCATAATCCAAAAAAAGGACAAACTTCCATTGTCTTTTATGTTTCCCTCTATTGTTTCTTTACAACGGTAAATGTTTTAAAATCCCTTGTAAAGATTTTTCTTGTCGTTTTTAGGGACACGGCGTTAAAAAATGATTGACCATTTTATTAAAAATGATAAGCTGAAAAAAAAATGTAAAAAAAAAGGGAATAAAATGACAGATTTTCAAAACAATGTCTTGGATCAACGATCTATCAGATTGGAAAAATTAAAAAAATTAGAAAATTTAGGAATAAACGCTTATCCACATGTTTATCAGCCGACAGATACTTCCGTCGATTTAAATAAAAAATATGCGGAATTGCCAAATGATACACAAACGGATGATGTTGTTAAAGTCGCCGGTCGAATTAAAGCTATTCGTAATTCTGGAATGTTTATGGATTTATATGACGATACGGGAAAAGTTCAAATTTTTTGTTCTTTGGAGCATCTGCCTCAAAACGAAAAAGATATTTTGGCTTTGATGGATGTCGGAGACTTCCTGGGTGTTGAAGGAACTGTCAGAAGAACGAAAAGAGGAGAATTATCTGTTTCTGCTCAGAAATTAACGGTTTTGGCAAAATCATTACTGCCGCTGCCAGAGAAATTTCACGGCTTGCAGGATCAAGACATTAAGTATAGACGGCGCTATTTAGATATGATTATGAATCCTGAAAGCAAGAGCGTCCTTGTCAAAAGATCAAAAATTATATCTTCTATCAGGGATTTTCTTAATGCTTTAGGCTTCTTGGAGGTCGAAACGCCGCTTTTGCATCCTATTTTGGGCGGTGCGAACGCGAAGCCGTTTACCACGCATCATAACGCTCTGGATATGGACTTGTACTTAAGAATCGCACCAGAACTTTATTTGAAGCGCTTAATTATCGGAGGAATGCCGGCCGTTTATGAAATAGGACGAAACTTTCGGAATGAAGGAATAGATACAAAACATAATCCGGAATTTACTATGTTGGAATTGTATTGGGTATATAAAGATTATAACGATATGATGTCTTTGCTTGAAAAAATGGTTGAAACGACTATCATGAATGTTCTGGGAACAACAGAAGTTCTTTTTGATGGAAAGAAAATTAATTTCAAAGGACCGTGGCCTCGACGTCCGATGCTAGAACTGGTTAAAGAAGCAACAGGCGTCGATTTCCATCAGTTTGAAACAAATGAACAAGCCGTTCAAGCCGCTCGGGATTTGCAGGTGGATGTTCCGGATAACGCTTCCTGGGGGCATGTTATTGAACGTGTCTTTGAAGAAAAATGCGAACAAAATTTAATTCAACCGACGCATGTCATTGACCATCCAAAAGATATTTCTCCGCTGACCAAAGAACATAGAGCTGATAAGCGCTTGGTCGAAAGATTTGAAACTTTTTGTAATACATGGGAAATTTCAAATGCTTACACGGAATTGACAAATCCTTTGGATCAGAGGCAAAGACTGGAAGCGCAAGTGAAAGAAAGAGAAGCTGGGAATGAAGAAGCTCAAATGTTTGATGATGAGTTTGTTACTGCTTTGGAATATGGGATGCCCCCGACAGGAGGTTTGGGCGTGGGGATTGATCGGTTGGTTATGTTGCTAACCGGATCGCTTTCTATTAGAGATGTGTTGGCTTTCCCGACAATGCGTAATAAGTAATACTAATAAGTAATACAAGGAGATAATTATGGTTAAAAAAGAAGAATTAAAAAATACAGAGTTTCAAGATAAAGAAGAAAAAGAAAACTCTAAAGTAAAGCAGTTTTTTGAAAAAAGTAAAGCGTTCTTAATGCGCTTTAAAGATGTTAAAGAACCTATTTTTTCGGCAAAATTAGGGCCTGTTTTGCAAAGTCGTATAGAGATTGTTTATTTAGCGGGGCTCGTTATTTTAGGCGTTTATGCGTTGGTTGCATTATTCCACTTTCCGAACATTTCCGAAATGTTCGGAGGTTTGATAGCTGTTTGCGTTACGTTTATTATCTTCCGTATGCTGTGTGAGATATTAGCTGTATCCGATAGAAAATAAAATATGTAAGAAAAAAGCCCTGCGGAAAACAGGGCTTTAATTTTTTAATTTACGTATGGGAGCATAGCTAAAATAATAACAGACAATACACAAGCCACACACATCATTTTGTTTTGAGAAAGCCAGATTCCGAATTTATTCATTTGAACCTCCTTTATGTATAGTTATTATAAACCCTTTTTCAGGTTAGAAAATATAAAAAAGAATGTCAAATTTTTTTTATAAATTTTTTTTAACGCGTGGAATTTCAAATGTATTTTTTATAGAAAGGGGAATAGATGTAATTACATTGTAATTTCTTCTTGTTTTTTTTCAACAATCTTGTATAGTGAAAAAAAAAGGAGATTTTTACAATGGAACAAAAACACCCGATATTGGAAACACAGTTTGTGAACAGACCTCGCTGGTGGACCAAACCAATTTATTGGATAGCTATTTTTTTAAGTATAATATGGATTTATCTTGCCGGAGAGTACTTTTTTTATGCAGGGTGGTGGGAGAATCGATTTCACTTAAGTCCCGCAGAGTTTGTAGGAATGATATCCAGTCAAATACTGCCGTTTGCGATGATATGGTTTGTTGTTGCGTGGGTGGAAAGACGTAATCAATTAAAGCAAGAAACAGACATGCTTCGTAGTTATATGAGTCAGCTGCTATACCCGACTGAAGAAGGAGCTGTTTATACCAAGACATTGACGGATGCTCTTCAAAAACAAATCATGGCATTTAAAAATGTGTATACGGAAATGGCAAATCAAACCAATGAAACAAGAGAAGATTTAAAACAATGGGTTAAAGACTTAGCATATGTTATGGAACAAACAGATGTGAAAATTACAGGAACGGCGAAAGAATTGGCAAAACATGTCAGTTCTTTAGCTAAAGCGACGGAAAAAGCGAATGACGCAACTTTGCAAATAACAGAGTCTTTACAAGATAGAGCAAGAATTTTACAAGGGACCTCTGAAAAAATAGCCCGTGTCATGGGGGGAATATCCGGCGAACTGACAGAAAACGTGTCTAGAATAGAAGGTGTAACGGATTCTTTATATCAGGCGACAGAAAAAACCGGGACAATGATGGATAAAGCATCGTGTGTTTGCGATACATTTGAAGCTCATTCTTCTCGTTTAGACGCTGTTTTTGAACGTTATGAGGCTCAAACTCAAGAATATAACAATCGTTTGTTTGAAAATGCAGAAAAAATATTAACCGTCTTAAAAACACAAGCCGCTTTTTTAGATCAAGAAGTAGAAAAAAGTGTTCACAAACTTTCTGTCGCGCAAGAAAAAGTAGCAGAACAAAGTCAAGCTTTGTTCCAATTGTCTGATCAGGCAATTCACCATTTAAATGATGTCGGATCACAATTTGTGTTACAAACAGAAGTGATGGGGCAAGCTTTGAAAGAAACGGAAAGCAAAATTCAAGATTTAACACAAATAGGGCTGCATGAGGAAGCAGAAAAATTAATAGAAACGTCGAAAAAAGCGGAAAAGCATTATAAGCAGCTTAAAGAGGATTTAGAAGATGTTCAAACAGATCAATTTATGAAAGACGCACGCGTTATTTTAGAGCATTTATCGGCTTTTTCAATGGATATTGCTCATATTTTTACACCTAAGGCTGAAGAAGAATTATGGAAAAAGTATTACGCAGGAGATAATAGCGCATTTATGCGATATTTAATAACAGCGCTTCCAGATAAAAAAACAGAGAAAATTAAAGATCTTTTTGAACATACGCCTTCTTGCCGTGTGGCGATGATGCGGTATATGGCGGAATTTGAAGCATTGGCGGAAAAGGCAAAAGCAAGCGAGAAAAAAAATGTTCTTTTGCCAGTCTTAATAGGATCTGACGCAGGAAGACTTTATATGATATTAAAACATATAATAGGGCCTAAAAGAAAGAAAGGAGATATATAAATGAAATTATCACTTGTTCGTATAGGGAACTCACAAGGATTGCGCCTTCCTCGGACGCTGATAAAAGAATGTGCTTTTGGCCCAACGGTGGACGTTACAGTTAAAAATAAAGTTATGACAATTCGATCTGCCGAAAAAATTCGAGAAGAATGGGATGATTACGTTATAACAGAAAAAAAACAAGAAGAGATAAACTCTTCGGGAGAATGGGAATGGTAAAAAGATTCTTTGTTTATTTGGTTGAGACTGGAAATTTATTGCAATCTCAAAAAAAACCAGCCGTTGTTATTTCTCCGGATGAGCTGAATGCAACATTACCGTATGTTATGATAGCTCCTATTACAAAGAAAATAAGATATTATCCGTTTCGAGTCGGTTTAATACTGAAAGAAAAAGAAGGACAAATTGCGCTGGAACAAATACAAACAGTTTCAAAAGAGAAGTTAATAAAGAAAATAGGAATACTACCAAACGAAAGTCATCAACAAATTAGTAAAATATTAAAAGAAATGTTTGAAATAGAATAAAAATCTTCTAAGGAGGAAGTTTTGTGAGGGTAAGAAGAAAAGAATTTCTTTTTTAAAAAGAGGAATAAGATAAAAATATCTATAAAAAAGAAAGAGTTAGAAGATTTTTGTAAAAAAAAAGAAAAAAATGAAAAAAAGTATTGACAATTAGAAACAGATGATATAGGATGCGCAACTGTTCCTCTTTTAGAGGGTCGGAAGATATACGAGAATAAAGTATAATAAGTTGTTAGAGTTGTATAGAAGGAAGGAATAGATGCACGGACGGTAGTTGATCTGTTATAAGAAGAGACAGGCGACGTTGTTTTGTGCATTAGTGTACAAGAAATTAAGGAAAGACTTGAGATA
>CALXXA010000032.1 GCA_944392585.1 uncultured Alphaproteobacteria bacterium
TTAATCCTTCCATTCCTAACCTCCTTCTTCATACGCTTCCTTCATCCCTTCTTCTATACCCTATCTTTAAAACTGTCAACTCTTTTATTCAAAACCATTTCTTTTTCTTCAAATATAATACCTGTAATACTCCTAAAAATAACAAACTAACGGTTATCCCTAGAAAACGAATCGGTTCTTGCATTACTTCCGTTGAGTTTGATCCTAAAATTCCCGTAATCAGAGTCAATGGAGCCAATACAACCATAATAATCGTCAATAAATACATCGTTTGATTTAATTGAACATTAATTCGACTGTTTAATTCTTCTTGATTAACAGTCGCATGCTCTCTCGCAAAATCTAAATCCTCTACGCATTTTTGTAAGTCTCTGCTTATGTCTTTTAATATCATATGTTCTTCTTTAGAAACTGATTGAATATCCATTACTTTAAGAGAGTTAAACAAGTCTCTTTGAGGGCCTAAATACCTTCTTATCCCTAGAATCTTATGTCTTATATCACTAATACGTGATTGTAACATCGTCGTACTGTCCCTACGAACATCTATCATGTCGTTTTCTATGTCGTCCAAATCATCATCTATTTTGGCAACAACTTCCGATATATTCTCATTCATAGCTTCCGCTATCATAATAAATGTGTTCATCGCCGTAATAGGACCAAGTCCTTCTTTCAATAAAACTGCCATCTTCTCTATCGACATCAATCGCCTATGCGAAAATGATATTATCCTTTTCTCTTCTATCCACATTCTTAAGGCTATCATATCTTCTACATCCGCATTTCTGTTCGAATTTACCCCTCGCAAAACAACGAATAAACCACGCGGAGTCGTAAAATAACGCGGCTGCATGTCCTTATCTAATAAATTCTCAATAACAGCCTTTTCTAAGCCACTTTGTTTATACAACCACTCTACATTCTTCTCGTTTTCTTCATCCAAATGTATCCATGCCTCTTTGTCTCCAACTTTCTCTATATGACGTGGGGAAACACGAATCCCTTTCCCCTTCCCATCTAAAACAAAACAAAATTCTGAAGTTACAGATGATACCATTACAATCTCCCCAAAAATCAACAAAAACTATGCTTAATCCTATTTTAAATAGGATATTTTTTATTCAATCCACTGTCAAATAAAAATAAACTTTTGGTAGAATCTAATTAACAACTTTAAATATAATCATCATAAAAAATCCCTCTGAAAAGAGGGATTCTTTAATACGTCATAGGTTCTAAAGCACTTACCTACCTGAATCGCCTTTAAGGACTCTTACTTTCGTCTCAAGAATACCCCTATCTTGAGTATTCCCTTTAAAAGACGCCTTATTCATCTCTCCCTTTTTTTTTATACCCTTCACATTTTCGGCACCAACAACTATCGCCGCTAACGCCCCATTCCCCTTTAACAGAGTCCATTCATTTTGTCTGATATTTTTTATAAAACCTGCTTTTTCCATTTTCACTCTCCTTAAATATGATACTTCACTTATATTTTCTTTTTTACAAAATTTTATTTGTTTTGTCAATATTTTTAGAGATAAAATAACATACTGATTTTATTAATATTTTTAATTTTATTTTCTATCAATCAGACTTTTTTTAAATTTCGCGACTCCTATATCAAGTAAAAGATTCGATTCCTTGAAATTTTTATTTTTTTTATACTCTTCCTTCCCTTTGACGATTCAATATCTGATCAGTCCTGTGGTTATTAAATGACGTCCTCTTATTTATAGGATTTTCTTTTACTCCCGGCATAATAACAACATGATTATCATTTGATAAAATAACCTTCAGCATTCTTCGAACCTCATCTGTATGATTGGACATGGTTACAAGTTCCGGAGCTATTAACATTGCTTTGTATAAATACTTCTCATAAGTCTTTTTACTTTTTGTACTTTGAGCTTTTAATATATAATCATACGCCTTCACCGCATCAGTCGGTTTTGTTTTTAGACCGACCGCTTCTTTTTTCTTATAAAGCTCATATGCAATATCTTGATAAGTTTCGCATTTTTTTATTTCCGGGAACTCTGATTCGACTAATTTCATCCTCTTTTTATCTGGAACTTTTTGCATTCTTTCCGTTTCGAAAATAGACACGGCGATACGAGCTCCTTCATATAAGCCTCTTTTTTCAAGATAATCCCCTACATCCATCCCTTCCAGATGCGAAAAAGCGACACTATTCGGAATTTCCACATACATATAATCTTTCTTTTTGGGAAGCTTATCTTTAAATAAAGAATTTCTCTTTAATTCAGAAATAATCTCTTTTTCCTTTATAGAACGGTAAATACTCTCTTTTACCACATGAGGGACATTATACTTTTGGACCGCAAAATAAGTAACAAGAGAACCTATTAACGCCATTGTCATTCCATTTTTTAATAAAAAACGTTTTAACTTTCCTTGAGTTTTTTTTGTTTTCTCATGAGACTGAGAATTATTATCATTTTGCATAATACACCCTTTTTTTAATTGTTATTTTAAATACAGTTATAATATATACTTATTTTTTTATTTTGTCAATATTTTTAACACTCTTCTTACAATTTAAGATAAAAGAAGAAGACTTATTAAAAGTTCTCTTCTAAAAAAAAGCTCTCAGGCACATAACTCCCGAATGCTTTTAAAAGTTCTTTTTCTCTTTTATGCCCTTCTTACTCTTTGAGAATCCAATACTTGTTTCATAACATTCTCATTCTTCACAAGTTTCCCTTCACTAGGAACAATAACAATTCGATTCTCACCTGAAAGAATTGCTTTCGTCATATCACGGACAGATTCCATATCTTGCATATTCGTTACAAGCTCCGGAGCCAATAACATTGCATCACATACATTTCTTAAATAATTTTTAGAATCCTTTTCCCTTTCTTCATCTGCCCTCAACAAGCACCTATAAGCAATCATCGCATTAATAGGATCCGTTTCTATTCCAGCGGCTTCTTTCTCTTTATAAAGTTTATATGCCACATCTTGTAATGTGCTACAACTTAAAATATCCGGGAAAACATCTACAATCCCTCCTATAATTTTTGCTTCTTGACTGTTTTCATCTTTTAATACATCTTTGTTTTCCAGAACACTTTCAGAGACTTTTGCGAAAGACGCAACCGCTACACGTAAATTTCTATAATGTTCTTTCAATTTTTTCATTTTATTCTCGTCTATTTTATCGGAGCGAGAATTTTTTGAATTATTTTTGGGAACTTTTATAAAAGTATAATTTGATTTTTCCAAAAATGTCTCTTCAAATAATAAGTTCTTTAATTCTGTATTATTTTCCTTTTGCTCTGTAGGATTCAAAGCAGTTTCAGTCATCCGATGAAAGTTATATATTTCTTGAGCTTCATTGCGTCTCTGGGCAGCTCTTTTTTGATCTAAAATCTTTAAAGTGCTTTCTGTAACTTCACGAGGTTCATATATTGGTTGAGCTTCTTTATGCTTTTGAACTGCAAAATATGCGACAAGAGAACTGATCAACGCTAACGTTGTTCCATTTTTTAACAAAAACTTTTTTAATTTATTATGTTTTTTCCCTTTTTTATCGTAGGATGATGAGGTGTTATCGTTTTGCATAATATACCTTCCCTTTAATTATTATGTCTAAATAAACACATTTTATAGTATACACTTATTTTTATATTTTGTCAATATTTCTAATATCTTCCGTAAGTTAATATAAAAGAAATTTCCAAAAGTATTCTTTTTTCTTTATTTTCGAAGGCTTATCTTTTACAATTCTTTTTTTATACTCTTCCTTCTCTTTGAAAGGTCTTTATTTGATTGATCATTTTTGTATTTGTTGAAACTTTTTCTTCTTTAGGAATTATTTTAATACTATACTTGCCGTCTTGAATTGTTTTTACCATTTCATTAATAGCTTTAGAATCCAATGCTTGTGTCACCATTTCCGGAGCCAATTGAAGAGCCTTATGTAAAAGATAAAGACATTGCACCGAGTTCTTTTGAATATCTTTTTCTTTAGCCATTTCTATAGACACCGCCGCAAGGAAAGCATCTTCAAATTTAATCTTTATATCCGCTTTTTCTTTTTTCTTATATAATTCATATGCGACATCATAATAATTCTTACACTTTTTAATTTCAGGGAAAAGAGCCTCACTCTGCCTTAAGAGAAGATCTCGTCTTTTTTTATTTTTTACCACCTCTCTGTCACACAACAAACTCACGGCCATACTTGCTCTTTTAAAATCCTCTACAAGTTCCGTTCGTTGTGCTTCACTTAAATAAGCCTTTGGAGATATGTCATTTGTAACAATCATATATTGATATTTAGGACGCTCCATTCTCCATTTTTCAAATAACGATTCCTTATCTTTTATGGGAGAATATGCTTTTTTTGCCAATTCAAACTGAAGTATTTTCTCAGGAGTTTTTTTTGGCAAGCTTATCTGTCTGTCGGATTTTGGATATAAATAGTAGGCTGCGGCAAAAGAACCTATTAAAATAAAAGCTCTAACAGCATTTAACACATATACATCCGTCATCTTTCTCCTTTCTAAATAACATGCGGTTTTCTTCGTTTTATCAATATGAATTAAATATCCAAATTCACGACATTCAAAGCATTTTCTTGAATAAACTCACGCCGAGGTTCCACAACATCTCCCATCAAAGTAGAAAAAACCTGTTCTGCTTCATCAAAATGCGTAATTTTGACTTGTAACAAATGCCTTGAGTTTGGATCCAAAGTCGTTTCCCACAACTGCTCAGGGTTCATTTCTCCCAATCCTTTATAACGATTAATTGCAATCCCTTTTTTCCCTATTTTATAAATAGATTCAATCAAAGAAATAGGACCATTAATTTTAAATTCAACCTCTTTATTCTTTAAAACCCCTTGCTCGGAATAAAACTCTTTTAAATCTGCCGTCATATCATTCAAGCATTTTGCCTCAGCACACTGTATCAACGTCTCGTCTATTACATACCGTTCTGTAACCCCTCGCAAAGATCTGGAAAATTCATAATTGTTCCCATTTTTACAACATTGCCACCCTCTTTCATATTCCGGCTCTATGGCATCTAATTTTTTGACAAAAGATTCTTTTAACTCCACTTCTGGATTAAAAAGACCTTCAATGGCCATCTGCTCTAATAGCCTCATCGGTACATGTTTTGACATGTTCATAATTAATTGCCGTGCAACCCGAGCTTGTTCTGCTTTTTGTATCAAATCTGCTCCGGCGATCTGCGTTCCATCTTTCATAACTAAAACGGTATCTGCGGTTCCTATATTAATTAAATACTCTTCCATTTCTTTATCATCTTTCAGATAAATTTCAGAGTTTCCTCGTTTTGCTCTATACAAAGGAGGTTGCGCAATATAAATATATCCCCGTTCAATTAACTCTGGCATTTGACGGAAGAAAAATGTTAAAAGCAGCGTCCGAATATGAGCTCCATCCACATCCGCATCTGTCATAATAATAATCTTATGATATCTACATTTATCCGCATTAAAGTCTTCTCTTCCGATACCTGTTCCAAAAGCCGTTACCATTGTTCCCACTTCCGCCGAACTTAACATTCTGTCAAAGCGAGCTCGTTCCACATTTAGAATTTTACCTCTTAACGGTAAAATAGCCTGATTAACTCTATTTCTTCCCTGTTTTGCGGAGCCTCCTGCGGAATCGCCCTCAACAATAAAAATTTCCGAAAGAGCCGGATCCTTTTCTTGACAATCCGCCAACTTTCCGGGTAGCGAAGCCATATCCAAAGCTCCTTTACGACGAGTTAATTCCCGAGCCTTACGCGCAGCTTCTCTGGCCGCAGCGGCTTCTATGACTTTCCCGATGATTTGTTTAGCATCACTTGGATGTTCCTCCAACCATTGCTCCAACTTATCAGATACAATACTCTCTACAACCGGTCGAACTTCGGAAGATACCAATTTATCCTTCGTCTGAGAAGAAAACTTTGGATCCGGGACTTTCACAGACAAAACACACGTCAGCCCTTCTCTCATATCTTCTCCGCTTAATTCAACTTTCTCTTTTTTAGTCAACCCCGAAGATGTCGCATAATTATTAATCGTCCTAGTTAAAGCGGCTCTTAATCCTGCCAAATGAGTCCCTCCGTCTCTTTGAGGGATATTGTTTGTAAAACATAAACACGTCTCATGATATCCGTCTGTCCATTCCATCGCTATATCAACAGTAATTCCATCTTTTTCTCCAGATGCCGAGAAGATATCTGCTTGCAAAGCGTTTTTCGACTGATTGATAAATTTCACAAACTCTTTAATCCCCCCTTCATAGCATAAATCCACTTTCTTTTCTTCTGATGAACGTTTATCTATCAGAATCAATCGAACTCCAGAATTTAAAAAAGCTAATTCCCTCATACGATGTTCTAATGTATTGAAATCAAAATCAGTTATTTTAAAAGTTTCCTTAGACGGAGTAAATGTTACAGAAGTTCCTCTTTTCCCTTTTGCATCCGCAATTTCTTTTAACGGGGCAACCGGAACTCCATTTTTAAATTGCATGTAATATTCTTTCCCATTTCGCCAAATTCTTAAATCTAACACTGACGATAAAGCATTTACGACAGAGACGCCTACTCCATGCAAGCCTCCCGAAACTTTATAAGAATTCTGATCAAACTTTCCCCCGGCATGCAATTCCGTCATAATAACTTCTGCGGCCGATACTCCCTCTGTTTTATGAATTTCCGTAGGAATACCACGCCCATTATCAATAACCGTCACAGATCCATCAGGATTTAAAATAACCTCTGTTTTATCACAATACCCTGCCAATGCTTCATCAATAGCATTATCCAATACTTCATAAACCATATGATGTAATCCGGTTCCGTCATCTGTATCTCCGATATACATTCCTGGACGCTTACGAACAGCGTCCAAGCCTTTAAGCACTTTTATTGATTCGGCCGTATAATCTTTATCAGACGCATTTCCTGATTTCCCCGGTTCTAAATCATTCACATTTTCCATTTCTTTTTCCTTTTCATTTAAGCAACATTTGATAGTGAAATTGCTGCATTTTCTATATTAAAAAATTGAGCTTTGGTTGAAAGCGATTTAAAAACACTTTCTTCTGTGCCCGTCATCCACACTTGAGAAGGCAAGGCACATAACAACTCAAACAACGCCTCACGACGCTCCACATCTAAATGCGCCGAAATTTCATCTAATAATAAAATAGGACTTTGTCCCTTCTCTTGCATTTGCGCTTTTGTTTGTGCTAATATAATTGATATTAACAATGCTTTTTGTTCCCCTGTTGAGCATAATCCCGCATCTATTCCTTTTTCTTCATGCCTTACCGTAAAATCCGATGTATGAGGACCGGGAACGGAACCTCCTTCTGCAAATAAATGCCTCATTTTTTGCAATTTTTCTTTAAAAATTTCTTCAACATCTAATGCTGGCATTGTTTCTAACAAATCTTCCAATAAACCATGTAATGTTATCGACGCTGTCGGGAAAGGAACTTCTTTTTTTTGTCCTAAAAAAACAGAAATCCGAGAAACAACATCTCTTCTAGCGGCTGCTATAGCGACTCCTGAAGAAACTATTGTTTCTTCAAGTCCCGTCAGCCACATTGGATCTCCTCGTCCTTCTCTTAACAAATTTCCCCACTGTTTTAATGCATAATTATAATCCGCCGAAATAGTCGCATGACTGGGATTAAATGCTTGAACCAATCTATCTAGAAACCGCCTTCTTGCGGCAGGATCTCCACAGAACAACCGATCCATCGCCGGAGTTAACCAAACAGAACTTAAATAGTCCCCGAGCTCACTTTGGTTTTTAGCGGGCTGTCCATTTATCCTTATCTGTCGTTTTTCTGACGTATCACATCTCCCTGTCCCGATATGAACTGTTCCCACCGCCGTTCTGACACAAGCCGATACAGCCCATCGAGCTGGCAAAGTCTTAACATTTTCCGGGAAACAGTCGTTTCCCGAATTTCGTTTTGCAACATCAGCTAAACGCGCCGAACGGAGGCCTCTCCCAGGAACCAAATACGATACTGCTTCTAAAATATTTGTTTTCCCGGCTCCATTGTGTCCGGTCAAAACAACCGGAGGTAGCTCCGTGTTTAACAATAAAGTCAAGGCATCATAACACCTAAAACTCGTTAATTTCAACTGCTCTATCCCCGATTGCCGTTGACACGGTTTTTGTCCAATCATAGATTCTTTATCCTATACCCGCATTGGCATTAAGACATATAAAGCAGAAGAATCCTGCGCATCCTGAATAATGACCGGAGACGTTCCGTTCAGTAGTGAAAACCGAACAGTACTTCCTTTAATTTGATTTAAAATATCTAATAAATATCTATAGTTAAATCCTATTTCTATCACTTCGGCATCATATCCGGCTTCAATTTCATCCTCGGCACTTCCTTCATCCGTATTAGAGGCAGTAACCATTAAAACGCCTTTTTTCATAATCAACTTAATTCCACGAGATTTTTCTGATATAACTGCCACACGATCTACAATGGTTGTTAATGCGGTTGAGTCAACTTCCAAAAATTTATCATTATCTTGTGGAATAACACGTTCATAGTTCGGGAAAATTCCATCAATTAATCGTGAAGACAGAATAACATCTCCGAAAGAAAAACGAATTTGATTTTCAGAAACACTTACCGTTATATCCTGACTGGTTTCGGAAAGTAATTTTGTTAGTTCTCCTATTGTTTTCCGAGGAATAATAACTCCCGGCATTCCTTGAGCTCCTTTTGGCAGTTCGATTTCAGCTGTAGCCAAACGGTGACCGTCCGTAGCGGCTGTTTTTAAAACAGGTTTTTCCCCTTTTTTTTCATGTAAATAAATTCCATTTAAATTATAACGCGTTTCCTCTGTAGAAACAGAAAATTGAGTTCTATCTATCAACCCCTGGAGTTCCGCTGTTGTTAGAGTAAATACAAATGATGTATTTTCTACTTCCATTGTCGGGAAACCTGATGCGGAAATAGTGGGCAACGAAAACCGTGATCTTCCAGAAGTAACCAACAGTTGACTGTTTTCTTCTTTCAAAAGACATTCTATTTGAACCCCTTCTGGTAATTTTTTAATAATATCATAGAATTTATGTGCAGAAACAGTTAAATCTCCTTCTGTTTCCACCTGAGCTTGAACTTTATCGGAAATTTCAATTTCATTATCAGTTGCCTGTAAAGATAACATTCCTCCGTTTTGAGCACTCGCTTTAATTAACACATTTGATAAAATTGGAATTGTCTGACGACGTTCCACAACACTTTGAACATGAGATAAAGACCTTAATAATCCATCGCGTTCAATTAAAAATTTAACCATTTATTTTTCCTTTCAAATTCAATTTAGCCATAAAATCTTTTAAAAAACCAATCTTTCCAACTTGACTTATTCTCAGTATATCAAAATCCTTAAAAAAGGACAGAAAAAAAAATAAAAAATCATACTTTTTTTGACAAAGACTTTTCATGAAACATACACGGTTTCTATTCTGAAATAACACCTAATATTTTTATTTTATCTCGTTTGTCTGCTCTATGTTCTGATATGTATCCGGAAGATCCGGCAGTTCAGGAATAATTTGAACTTTCTTTCTTTGGCTTGCTTTTTCCCTTGCGGTTTTATTTCTAAGAATTTCTCTCCATTTCTTGACATTTTCAATATGCTCATCATATGTTTTCGCGAAAACATGACCTCCCGTTCCATCTGCGACGAAATAGATATCTTTACTTTTAATCGGATTTAAAACAGCTTCTATTGATTCTCGTCCTGGATTCGCTATCGGGCCAGGAGGCAAACCATAAATAACATATGTATTATAAGGATGTTGTATTCTTAAGTCTTTAATATATAATTTTCTGTTTAAAGGTAAATTTCCATTTGTTACAGCATAAATTACCGTTGGATCCGATTGCAATCTCATACCTTTTTCAAGCCTATTTAAAAACACAGATGCTATATGTTTCCTTTCCGCCGAAATAGAAGTTTCTTTTTCTACAATTGATGCTAAAGTAACGGCTTCTTCAATATTTTTGAAAGGAATATCGGAACTACGCTGTCCCCACAACTCCTCTAAAGTCCTGTTCATTGCGTTTTGCATTCGTACAATGATGCTTTGGCGGGTATCTCCAGATGAATAATAATAAGTCTCTGGAAGCAACGTCCCATTCTTAGGAACTTCTGAAATCTTTCCTATCAATCCGTCAGCTTTCCCTAGAAGATTAACTATTTGAGCAGATGTTAAACCTTCCGGGATCATAACCCGCCGAATATATGTCTGTCCACCTGTTAAAATATCCATAACCATTTTTGCGCTTGCACGAGCCGGAATAGAGTATTCTCCTGCTTTCATAGCGCCCGACTTATTCTGAGCGCGTACTCCAAACGTGAAAATAGCGGGACTTTCTATGACTCCTTCTTTTTTTAGGAAAGAAGCTATTTGTCGAAGAGACATTCCTTTTTCTATAAAAATCTCTTTCCTTGTCGTTAAAGGTCCCTCCTCTATAAAAAACTTATAGGTAGAAAATACACTCCCCCCTATCAATGAGGTTAAGAAAATAAATAAAAAAACATATATAATGACACTCCGCCGCATATAATTCCTTTTAAGTTCTCCTGTGTATCATACTTATTTCAACGCAATCAAACAAGTTAAAAATTAACACTCCAGCTCTTTTGATACATCTGCAAAACCTCCTTTTATCTTCTTTTACAAAGAAGATTTATCTTTATCATCGCATCTATAAAAAACCATCGCTCCTTGACGACTTTTTTTCACAAAAGCCTCCAAGACACTGTTTTAAAGTCCTTTATTTAGCTGTTATAGGCCCAATTAACATTCCCATTGCCTTCCCTTCTAATTTAGGCTCTTGTTCGACTTTTCCCAGGGAAGCTAATTCTGTTTTAATCCTATTCAGAACATCTACGCCTTGTTCCTGATAAGACATTTCACGCCCCCTAAACTTTAATGTAAATCTGACCTTATTTCCATCTTCTAAAAAACGACGTGCACTTTTTAATTTTACTTCAAAATCATGCGTATCTATCATAGGAGTTAGTTTAAGCTCTTTAACTTCAACTATTTTTTGTTTCTTCTTGGCCTCACTCTTACGCTTTTGCAATTCATACTTATATTTTCCATAATCTAATATCTTACAAACGCTTAAGCCTCCCGTTGATGAAATCTCGACTAAATCTAGGTCAGACTCTTTTGCTTTTTTCAAAGCTTCCCGCAAAGAAACAATTCCGATATTTCTCCCATCTGCCAAAATCAACCGAACTTCTTTGGCAGTAATTTTTTCATTTGCTTTCGGTCCTTCTTCAACCGTAGGACCAAAGCTATTATTATTATCTATAAATATTTTAGCCTCCTGTTATTGTTAATTTTAATGAAAAGTTCCCTTTTCACACAATAGAATACTTATTTTTTTGACAGAATCAAGATTTTTTAATATATTTTATGTATGAAATTTATTCAGGTTCTTTTTTTGATTTTTTTTCTTCCTTCTATTGCTTTCTCCCAAGAAAGGAACCAAGAGTCTTTCATTCAATCTATTTATAATTTTGCACAAGACACTCGGCAGAGTATCTTAATCGCTCAAAATAAGTCTTTAACTGACTTAGAAAAAGTAAAATGGAATAATTTAATTTTCTGGGATGAAAAAAATGTCAGTCCATTCACAGGAACGCTTGGGAGTTCTCCTTTAACTTCTACACCTTTTGGATCCATTCAGTTATTCACAGACGTTACCGGAACAGAAAATATAACCGACGTTTCAGGAGTTGTTGACATCTCCATCTCTAAAGACTGGATCATCGATAAACCTACCTTTCAAATTACAGAAAAAACGAATATCCAATCTATAGATTTTTTTATCCCCATTATCCCCCCT
Organism: uncultured Alphaproteobacteria bacterium; assembly: GCA_944392585.1. Lineage (GTDB taxonomy): Bacteria > Pseudomonadota > Alphaproteobacteria > CAAHEQ01 > UBA3637 > CALXXA01. Next base: position 11,913 of record CALXXA010000032.1, read on the forward strand.
CTTAAAGAAAACATACATAATCCTTATTCTTTAAACGCCGCTTTCCCTTTCTCTTTGAAACTAAAAAAACAAAGTGCCCCTGTTTTCTTTACACTCAATATCGACATCAACGCCTGTTCTCAAGAAAAATGTATAAAAAAAACTTACCCTGTTTCTTTTTCTCTTTCTCAACAAAAAACGTTATCTTCCCCTTTTAAGCCTTTTATTGCTTCTGTTTGGGGTTATCTACCCAAACCCCTTCCCAATCAAAAAGTTTTTATTACAAAAGACAATATTCTCTGGCTTGATATTAGTTCCGAATACCCCATCTTAAACGCTGATTTCATCATCCTATCAAATTCCCCCGTTCACATCATCCAAGAACAATTTATAAAAAAAGAAACATTCACTCGCATTATCCTAAAAACAAATCCTCCCTTAAATAATACTCCTTTCCGTTTTATTTATTCCGGACCTAAAGGATTATGGGAAATATCACAGCAAAAACCTATCCTTAAAGAAATCCCTGAAGAAAATTTAGTTTCTCTCCCCTCTTTCTTTCAAATATGTATTTTTTTCTTAATTTTTTCTCCTCTCCTCTCGTGGCTTTTCCTTTTGCAGCCTCGTAATGAATATGAAGTTAAACAAAAATCTTTAAAAACATTATTCACTTTTATCATAACAGGTTCAATCTTTACTCTATTCTTCAGCTTACAACAAATATCCTTCGGAACATTTTTATCCTCGTCTTTTTGGGTTATCTCCTGTTTTTTTATTTTTATTCTCATATATCTTTTACCTATAAAAACAACTGCTCTTTCTTATGCCGTATTAACGCTTATAGCTCCCTTGACATATCTAGCTCCCGCATGGGAAATCGCCTCAACAAACCTACAGAAAATCGGTTTGTGTTTCACTTTAACCGGGTTTGCTTGTTTTCCTTACATTTTTTTCTATTTATCCCCACGTATTGCTCTTCCATTATTAAAGCAATCTCGTTCATGGTCTCCTTATTTCATAAAACTCCCTCTTCTTATATGCGCTTTATGGTATGCTCTGATCGGTGGTTCTTTATATATTAATCAAACAGCTAATTGGTCAAATTATTCTAAAGAAAAAATACAAGAAATTCTTCAACAAAATAAGATTATTATTCTTTCCATAGGTCCTGATTGGTGTGTGACTTGTACTTTAAACCGTCTTAATCTAACTTATGTTGGGCTTGCGAAAAAATTAATGACCGCAAACCGAGTTATTCTTATGACTTCTCCGACAAATCCTCTTGGAAAGAACACTTTGTTTTATCCTGAAAACATCATTATAACACCTAGGATTCCTTCCGGAGAAAAAATTCCTTCTTTCATCCATGATTACAAAATGGAAAAAATCTTCAGACCATACCTGATTGATTAATATACTGCCTGGCAAGAGCATCCACTCGTTCGTTTTCCACATGCCCTGCATGCCCTTTTACCCATATCCACTTTATCTGATGTATTTTTGTCAATTCTAAAAGTTGTTTCCATAAATCGACATTTGAGACATCTTTTTTAGACGAATTTTTCCAGCCTCGTTCGATCCATCCGGGTAACCATTCGTTAAATCCTTTTATAACATACTGGCTATCTGTATACAAATGAATATGACATGCTTCTTTTAGTGTTTTTAATGCTTCTATAACAGCAGTCAGTTCCATACGATTATTTGTCGTCATTATCTCTCCGCCGCTCAACTCTTTTTCCTGCCCCTTGTACCGAAGCAAAACCCCCCAACCTCCTGGCCCTGGATTCCCACTACATGCTCCGTCTGTATAAATATCTATTTTTTTCATATTCTTAATATGGAAAATTTTGAAGATTATTGCAATAAAAAAGATTTTTTATATAAATACTTCATATATAAACCTTTATTTATAAATGAAAGTTTATATTGATTTCCAATAAACACATCTTATTTACATTTATAAAAGAAAAATATCCTATTTTATTAGGAGCATTCAAAAAAACATCCTATAAAAATGGGAGAAATATCTAAAATTAACTAAAAATTAATACTAAAGTGACTTTTACTTTTATCTTTAAAAGAAGACAATAAAACCATGATAAACGAAACATTTAGCAAAATACTAGGAAGGCGTATCAGAGAAATCCGTAAAATGAACGGAATGAGCCAACTTGATCTCGCAAATGAAATGGATGTAACGCTAAATACCATTTCTGGCATTGAATGTGGGAAAACATCTCCCAAAATAGATACGCTCTATCGTATGGCTCTTGCTTTGGAAATAGGATTGGAAGATTTTTTTCTTTTCCCGAGGAATTTCCCAGAGATAAAAACGTTCGAAAAAAAGTAGAAAATTTATCTCGTCAACTTCTGCTTCTTGATGAATCCGTCTTAGATCTCGTCCTTGAAAACGTAAACCTTATGTTGAAAATGAAAGATAAAAAATAGATCCCCCTCATCTTTCGAAAAATCTTTTAGCCCTATCGTTTTCTCTATAAAGTTCTTAAATCTCCTGTCTAATGGCTAAAGAAAAATAAATAATAAATAAACTCCTAAAACAAACCGATAAATCATAAAAACAAAGAATGATTTTGTTTTTACCCATTTCATCAGGAAAGATACAGCTAATAATCCTCCTACGAAAGAAAACAAAATACCCCAAGCTAAAGATGAATTTAATATACTCTGATTATTTTCAAAAAATAACTTCCCTATATGCCAAATAGCGGCTGCGGCAATAATCGGAACTGACATCATCATTGAAAATTGAGCGGCATCGGTTCTTTTTATTCTGCACATTCTACCGGCTGTCATTGTAATTCCGGAACGGCTTACTCCTGGAATTAAAGCTAAACATTGAGCCATCCCTATAAAAAAAGCATCTTTTTTTGACATTGTCTTTATTTCTTTTTGAGAGATGCTCCAACGATCAGAAGCATACAAAATAATTCCAAAAATAATTAACGTACCAGCTATTAAAATCGGAGACCTAAACATTGTTTCGACAATATGTTCTAAAAAAAATCCCGCTATCAATGCTGGAATAGTCGCCACACATAAATTTACAAATAATTTTTGTGCCGGTCCTTTTCTATAAAACCCGATGAGCATCTGATAAAAATCGCGCCAAAAATAAACTAAAACGGCGCCCAAGGTCCCCAGATGCAAGCCAATATCCATAGCTATACCTTGATCCGGCCATCCGAATAATCGAGGGACCAGAATCAAATGAGCCGAAGAACTAATCGGTAAAAATTCTGCGATACTTTGTACTAAAGCTAAAACAAATGTTTGCTCCATATTTTTTTATGCCTTTTATATATTACACTATATTTTCAAGATTTTTTATGTTATAACAAACTTTCACCAGAATATAAAGAAAAATAATGTATAAGTTCTTTTTATCCTTAAAAAATCTTTTTTTAACAGAGCATGATAGGTGGAATTTATGGCTTCCTGTTTTATTTGGTCTTGGAATTGCCACTTACTTTCTTTTACCAAAAGAGCCTTTGTGGATAATCGGTCCTTTTTTTTTCTTTTTCTGTTTGATTTGTTTTTTATTTACACGAAAAAACTCTTTTCTTTATTGTTTTTTCATGGCTTTATGCTTTTTAAGCGGAGGCTTTGCGATTATTCAAACGAAAGCTCATTTAATAACTGCTCCTCGCCTTTCCAAAAATATTCACTTCGTCTGGGTAGAAGGACTTGTAGATCAAGTTGAACTTTATACCAATGCTCAACGGATTACTTTAAGCCATGTTTTTATAGACAGAGTTCCCTCAGAAAAAACACCTTCTCGCGTCCGCATTCGATCTAATGGACTATCTCCTAAAATTGAAAAAGGAGATTATATTGAAATTCGTGCTCATTTAATGCCTCCCGGATTGCCGTTCGAACCAGGAGGATATGAATTTTGTCGTACTTTATGGTTCAATAAAATCGGAGCCGTTGGATTTGCTACCGGAAAGCCTGTTATCTTACAAAAGAAAAATTCTTTTTCTTTTCTTGACTTATTTGAAACGTACCGTCAGAAAATTGCATCTCGTATTCGAAGTGTCTTGCCGATGGAACAAAGCAGCGTTGTTTTACCTTTAGTCATTGGTTCCTCGACTTCTATTTCTCGGACAACTTATGAACATTACAGAGATGCCGGAATAGCTCATGTCTTATCTGTTTCAGGCTTGCATATGATGCTAATCGCCGGTCTTGTTTTTACTTTTACTCGCTTTGCCCTTTCTTTATTCCCTTGTATTGCTTTAAGAATCAATACAAAAAAAATCGCCTGTATTATTGCTCTTATCATTACTTTCTTATACCTAATGATTTCAGGTTTGGCTGTCCCGGCACAACGTTCTTATTTTATGTTATTTGTTGTTTTAACCGCCGTTCTGTTAGACAGACAAGCCTTGTCCGTTAGAAATATTTGCTGGATAGCCTTTTTCATTTTATTATTTAAACCGGAAAGTCTAATCTCTGCCAGTTTCCAATTATCCTTCGGAGCCGTTTTGGCTTTAATTTGTACCTATGAAGCGTTAAAAGATTCTTTACATACTTACTTAAATAAAAGAAAAAACAAAATCCTTCGTTGGATAATCAGCCTTGCCTTCGGATTCTTAATTTCCAATATCGCCGCAGGACTGGCAACCGCCCCAATTGCCGCTTATCATTTTAACAGATATCCAAATTATGGTATCTTAGGAAACTTTCTAACTTCTTCTCTTTTTGGGATTGCCATTATGCCTTTATTATTAATCAGCGTCTTGGTTATGCCTTTCGGATTAGATACCTACCCTTTAAAAATAGCAGGATTCTTCTTGGATTTAGTTTCTGATATAACATCCTGGATTTCTAACCTGCCTTATGCTTCTATTCTTATTCCTTCTTTTCCTATTTGGGGTTTCTCCTGTTTCCTTATCGGAGGTCTTTGGTTATGTCTATGGAAAACGAAATTACGTTATCTCGGTCTTGTTTTCTTGATTATTTCACCCCTCTCCTTACTTCAACACACAACACCCGATATTTTTATCAGTCAAGGAGGACGATTAATCGGTGTTCAAGAAAATGGAAATTTTTCTTTTTCAACACTATCTCGTGAAAAAAGAACACGTCAATTTTGGATGGAACGAAATGGTTTTTATCCAGATGAATCTATTTCTCTTATTCAACAAAATCTTCTGACCTTAAAAGGTCTTAAAATCGCTTTATCCCCCGATGTCTGTTCAGAAGCTGATTTAGCTATTCTACCTCAAAAAGAAATACCTCCTTGTCATGCCAAGAAAGTCTTAGATTATAAAGTTCTTTGGAACAAAGGATCTCATACTATATTCATAGATAATGATGGGTTTCATATTCAAAACGCTGCCGACAGCATGGGAGAACGATTATGGCACCCGAATGTAAAAGCTCCTTTTTTACTTGATTTTTTTAAAAATTATCTTATAAATAATAAAGAAAAAATCTAAAAAAAAAGAGGTTACATATGAAAAAATATCTTTCCATTTTCTCTTGTCTTTTGGTTTTGTTTTCTTTATGTGCTTGTTTAAATTCCACCCATATTGAACCTTCTTATAGAACTGATATAACCACTCCCGAAGGGGGGTTACAACCTCCTGCGAGTTTCGCTCAATTTAAAGAAATACCTATTCCCGAAAAAGCGACCATGGATCTTAAAAGAACTCTTCTATTCGGAAATGATCCTTTAATTGGACGCTTGGTTTTCTCAGCCCCTTATACTCAAACAAACATCTTTGATTTTTATGTTTTAGAAATGCCTAAGTTTGGCTGGAAAGAAATTACAATGATTCGTACTCAAAACAGCGTCTTAACTTTTGCTAAAGACAATAGAATTTCCACCATCCAATTAAGCTCCACTGCCGGAGGCGGAACAGATGTCGTGTTCGACATTTCCTTAGGTAAAGGAACACACCATTTCTAAAAAACCATTATTATATTAAAACAAATTCAACAATAATATACTGCTTGGAATATAAAAGTACAAGAAAGAAAATAAAGAAAATAAATACATAATCATAATAGCGGCTTGTAAAAAAGGGTTCACCTCGAAAAGAACATTTTGCGCATCTTTTTTAACAAAACATATTTCCAAAAAGACCCATATAAAAACTATCAATAATGGAATAAACATTAAAAAACTTGAAAACAATGTCATTAAAAGTTGAATAATTCCTTTCCATACATATCCGGCATAAAAATTATGAACGCCTAAAAAACCAAAGAAAAATGCTAAAAACAAATAAATCGTCCCGCTCTTCTGAATTCCAGACACTTGCGGCGACACCGTCAAAGCACTGTCTTTATTATCAGTTGATCTTTTTTTTTGTTCTAAATTCTTTATTTGCATAACTCCTCCTTATTTTTTATCCCTTCTAATAAATAAGTCCTAAAAAGGAAATATCAAGGTTTTCTTTTCAACCAATATAAGCTAAAAAATTTTTTACTTGCAAATATCTCTAATTTTATGTATAAGGAATTCAATTTAGGATGGGTGGCCGAGTGGTTGAAGGCGCACGCCTGGAAAGTGTGTTTAGGTCTAAAGCCTAACGGAGGTTCGAATCCTCTCCCATCCGCCATTTAATAAAAATCTTACGGAAACTTCTATTTTTGGTTTTTAAACAAAGTTATGGCTTTCTTTGAACAAGTATATAAAACCGTTCGAAAAATTCCTAAAGGGAAGGTTTCTACTTATGGACAAATCGCTTCTTTAATAGGACACCCGAAATTATCTCATATCGTCGGATATGCTCTACATGCCAATCCTAAACCAGGCGTTATTCCATGCCATCGTGTCGTCAATCGCCATGGACTTATCTCCTCCGGTTTCGCTTTCGGAGGACCTAAAAAACAAACTGCTTTACTGGAAAAAGAAGGGGTCGCCGTTTCTCCTGACGGAATCGTCAATTTAAAAAAATACTTATGGTCTCCTTAAAATTATCTCCCTAATAATAATCTTAACTAATATATTCCGTTTTATATTTTTTAAAGTAAATTTGTAATTTAACTTGACAATATCTGCGAAACTTGTTTTTTTCTTTATGTTATTCTTGATAAACTCTTTATTGAAAACCTGATTCTTTAATGAAGCTAAAAACATCTCATTTTCTCCGTAACGTACGAAAAGAACTACTTTTTTTGTATAATCTTACAAAATTAATTATTATCTTCTTTTCAAGTTTTTCTCTTGTTTTTATATTTGAGTTCGTCATTACACAAAAGTTCGAATCTTTATCTGATCTTCCCTTCTATGTATATTTAAAAACTTCGTTATTTTTAGCTCTAATTATTCTATTGCTTCCCAAAAATAAGATACGAACTTACTTTTTTACTTTATTTTATACACTCTTATTCCCTTTTAATTTTATTCAGATTGAACATCTTATTTTATTCGGGACAAAATTAAGTTATTCATCTTCCCTAACAATGTTCAACACAGATTCACAAATGATTATCACTTTCTTTGAGCATTTTCTAGGATGGAAAACCTTCGGAGGAATTCTTTTATCTTTATTTCCTTTTATTTGGATACCTACAATAAACGTCCCTTATCAGCTCCACATTTTTTATACTCCCTCCAAGTCATCAAAAAATTTCTATATTCCTATTGCTTCTTGGCTCCTCATTTTCTATATGACTTTTTTTTATATTAAAAATAACATAAAAGAATATCCTTTTTATAACAAAAATCTCATAACCTCCTATAAGGATTTAAAAGATTTTGAAAACAGAGTTCATCTTATAAAAAATTTTCCTTTAGTCAATGTCGTTGTTCAACCTTCTGACGAACAACAAATTCACGTTGTTATCATCGGAGAAAGCGTAAAACGAGAAGAAATGTCTTTATACGGAAGCATCATTCAAACAACTCCTTTCTTAGACAGTATTCAAGAATCTCTTTATATATTTGATAACGTCACAAGTTGGTCTGCTCAAACAGCTCCTATGATGGAAAAATTGCTCAGTCTTTCGGAAACATCTCATGACAGAAATAAAATGTGGGAAGAACCAGGATTAATAGATTTCTACAACGCGGCCGGATTCGAAACATATTGGATCTCCGGACATTCCATGTTCGGAGTATTTGATAATTATTCTCATCTTTTAAAACACGCCAAACACAAGACTTTTATAAACAAATACACCAATTGGAAAGACGGATTTAAAAAGCATAAACTTGATGAAGCTTTATTACCAGCAATAGGAAAAGCCCTTGAAGATCCATTTCAAAAGAAAGTTATTTTCATTCACTTAATGGGCTCTCATATCCGTTATCGCGATCGTTATCCAGATCATTATCAAAAATACAACCATGAATTCACGATGTTAGAAAATAGCGCCAATCCTCGTTACATCGAATATATTAAAAGCATTCATTACACTGATTGGATTTTATCTAAAATCTTTAAACTTGTTCAAAAAAATAAAAAAGCGTCTTCATTTATCCTTTATTTTTCGGACCATGCGGAAGGTGTCTCATTATTAAACGCCTGCTTTTGTCACGCTGATGCTAAAAAAGATCCAGAACAATTAGAAATACCTTTTCTTCTATGGTTGTCAGATACTTATAAACAAGAAAACAATGATTATGTCCAACATTTCAAAAATTACTTACATAGATCTTATGAAACAAATACCTGGATTCACAGTCTCTTAGATTTATCCCGTATTTCACATCCTAAAATTATTTCTCAAAAATCAATTTTTAACACTTCCTATCAGCCCCCTCAAAAACGACGTTATGAAGAATGGATAGAATTAAAATTTAAGCGGTAGATCTAATTGATTTTGAAAAAACAGCTCTCTCATCGCTAAATTCTTCTCCAAAAACTCCGTCGCAGATGCATCATCCATCGGTTGCCCCGTATAATAACCTTGAGAGTAATCACATCTCAGCTTTCTTAATATTTTAAAATCTTGATTTGTCTCTACCCCTTCCATAACGACTTTCATTCCAAGCAAATGCCCAATTTCTATTATTGTCTCCATTATCCTCATCCCTTTGTCGGATTGGGGAGCTCTTTGAAGGAACCTCTTGTCTATTTTTAATTTATATACCTGAAAATCCATTAAATCTTTTAAAGAAGATAATCCCATCCCATAGTCATCTATTGTAATATGAACACCTACTTTTAATAGCTTTTGAATCTCCTTTTTAGAGAAAGATGTTTTCTCCATTAAAATCTTTTCTGTCAGTTCCAACTCTAACATCATCGGAGAAACATGCCACTTTTTTAACTTTTTTATAATATTTTTCACAAACCTTTTATCCTCAATCTGCTTTATAGACACATTAATTGCCATCGTCATAGGATATGAAACTCTTGATAACCAAGTATGCAACTGATATAACGCCTGCTCAAAAACCAAGTCTCCCAACGAAAAGATCAATCCTGCCTCCTCTGCTATTGGAATAAAAACTTCAGGAAGTAATATGCCTTTTTCGGGATGTTTCCACCTTAATAAAGCTTCCCATCCAACAATCTGCATTGTTGTAATATCTATTTCCGGTTGAAAAAATAATATAAATTCTTGTCGTTTTTTTAAGGCTTCCCTCATATCATTTTCAAGTTCCTTATGTTTTGTAAAAGAATGCTTTGTTCCCTTCAGAGTACGCTTCATCGGTAAATTATTCCTTTCTTAATAAATTTCTTGTATTTTTTATTTTAGTTTCTCTTGTTTTTTTTAAATTCTACTATAAGTTGAAACAATAATCATGTCAACTATCTTAAAGGGAAGCCAATATGAAAAAATTTATATATTCTCTTCTTTTAATTATCGTGTCATGCTGTATCCTCTTCTATTTTTTTATAGATATTCTTATCAAAGAAACAGCACAAAAATATATTTCATCCGTTATTAAAACAGACGTCGAAATTTCATTTATTCAAACGGATTTTCGTAACGGAACTTTTAAGATGGAAAATTTCACCATATATAATCCTCCTGGTTTTTCAAAACAAAAAGCTTTTACCTTGTCAGAAATTAACCTTTCAATAGATATTAAAAGCTTATTCAGTAATACGGTCAAAATTAATCAAATTATTATCAATCACGCTATTCTAAACGTTGAAATATCTCCTTCCGGAACAAACATCGCAGCTCTTAACGAAAATATTAAGAACTCCTTTAAAAAAGAAGAAAAATCATCCCCTCAGGAAAAAACATTTGACAAAGAAAAAGATATATCGAAAAAAGTTATCATTAAAAATCTATTAATACAAAACAGTCTTATCCAACTCAACGCGACCTTAACAAAAAATAAAAAAATGCTAGAGATTCCTCTCCCCGAAATCCATTTGGAAAATATTGGAGAAGAAAAAAATCCGATAACAATGGATAAAGCTCTTCTTCTTATTTTATCAATATTCTCACAACAAGCTGCAGACTTTCTTGTTCAAAACATTTCCAATCTGCTGCCGAATCTTCAATCAGCAATAAATAATATTCAAAATGTTGTCACAGAACAGACAACAACAATTCAAGAAGGAATAAATTCTATCAAAGGGAACATCAAATCATTTATAAAGCATTTAAAATAAAAAAACAATTAAAACTCGAAAAAACATTATTGACTTCTATAAATAAATGTATTATGTAGACTTAAGGAGCGTTTCAATAGGCACAAAGGAAGGAAGTAGAAAATGATTGTTATGCCGATTGCGAATATCCGTTTCCAAGGAAAGGAGACAGTCGAAATAAAACGATTTAAAATTGGGGCATTGTTTTATTTTAAAGGGGAATCTGTCTCATACAAATTTTCTTTGATGTGGATATTTGCTTTTTATCGGATGATAGGAGCATTCGCTATCACTAAAAACAGCTTTTCTAAAAGAGACCTTTGTGATGAGACTGGAGAAAAAAGAAATATCTCTCTTTTTTTAAAGAAGTTTATATTCTTTATCCCTGTTCTTTTTAAAAAAAGAAAACGCTCCCCACATAACAAAGCGTTTTTAGAATTGTTGTTATGGAATAATATTTTTCGAACCCAATTATGTATAGAAAGAAGCTATTTAAAAGTTTCTTTCCCCAATGGATAAGGAGAAAAAATGAAGTTTGTTATAGGAGAGAAAGATTTCTTGCTCATGCAAAAGATTAAAATGGCGATTTTAGCACAGGAACCCCCCGCAGAAGTTGTTGAATGTTATGATTGGGACTGTACTTTACTAGATTTAATTCGCACAGAAACGGCTGATTTTTTATTTTTAGATTTAAATATTATGGGGATTACCTGGAAAGAACGAGTTATTGAATTACTTCAATCCCTAAACAAAACCAGAATAGTTCTGACAGCGAAAGAAATAAACATCTCCGCATTGATGGAATGCTTTGAGCATGGAATTGTCGGTTTTATTCCATACACAGATATGGATAATAAATTAAAACATATTCTTCATTTAATCTTTGACTTTGGTATTTATATTCCTCCTTTAATTTTAACAGAAGCAAAAACATTACCTAAAGAAAAACTAGATTCGAATAAAAATTATCATTTACCGGATGGAAGTTCCTTAACCAAAAGACAAATCCAAGTTTTAAACTTTCTTCATGAAGGTCTATCGAACAAACAAATAGCCGCACAAATGGGGATCACGGAACCGACGGTAAAACTTCATATTCATGGTCTTTTCCATAAACTCGGAGCAACGAATCGTACCCAAATAATTCTGAAAGCACAAAATTTAGGCTTTTTCTGACTTTTAAATTTCTTTTTTTTGGGAATTCGTTTTTTGCGTGTTTTTTTCCTCTTTATTTTCTACAACATTTTCTTCATCCCAGACAGTTGGAACAGAAGGTCTGACAGAGATGATTTTTTCTTCTTTATGAGATAATTTTTCTCCTTTAAGGACCTGTTTAATTTCTTCTCCGTTTAAAGTTTCATATTCTATCAATGCATCTGCTAACAACTCTAATTCATGATGATGTTTTGTTAAAATTTCTTTTGTTTGAGAATAGGCCTCATCAATAATTTTACGAATTTGTTTATCAACTTCCTCTGCTGTTTTTTCCGAGATATTTTTATGTCGAGTAATAGAATGTCCTAAGAATACCTCTCCTGCGGGTTCTTCATAGGCGATTGGGCCTAATGTTTCACTCATACCCCATTCGGTAACCATATGTCGTGCGATAGATGTCGCAACTTGAATGTCATTTGAAGCCCCTGTCGATACTTTTTCATTTCCAAAAATCAACTCTTCAGCTAAACGTCCCCCGAATAAAATAGATATACGAGACTTCAAGTACATTTTGCTCTGAGAATATTTATCCTTCTCCGGCAGCTGCATTGTCAAACCCAAGGCTCGTCCGCGAGGAATAATCGTCACTTTATGCAAAGGATCCGACTCTGGTAAATATAAAGAACAAATCGCATGCCCTGCTTCATGATAGGCCGTCATTCTTTTTTCTTTTTCATCCATGACCATAGATCGCCGCTCAGTTCCCATTAAGACTTTATCTTTAGCATCTTCCATATCTTGCATTGTAACTTTCATTTTATTTCGCCGTGCTGCCAATAATGCCGCCTCATTGATAAGGTTTGCTAAATCGGCACCGGAAAATCCCGGTGTTCCCCTAGCAATAACATGAATATTGACATCCGGAGCCAAAGGAACTTTTTTAACATGAACCTTTAAAATTTCTTCTCGTCCGTTTACATCTGGATTAGGAACGACAACTTGTCTATCAAACCTCCCAGGTCTCAATAAAGCAGGGTCTAAAACATCCGGCCTGTTCGTCGCAGCGATAAGAATCACTCCGGAATTCGTTTCGAAACCGTCCATCTCTACTAAGAGCTGATTTAATGTTTGTTCTCTTTCATCATTGCCTCCACCTAGTCCTGCGCCTCTTTGACGACCGACTGCATCAATTTCATCAACGAATAAAATACACGGAGCATTTTTTTTAGCTTGTTCAAACATATCCCGAACCCGCGAAGCACCGACACCTACAAACATCTCTACAAAATCCGATCCTGATATTGAGAAAAACGGAGCTTCTGCCTCACCGGCGATTGCTTTAGCCAGCAAAGTTTTTCCCGTTCCCGGAGGTCCGACTAATAAAACTCCTTTAGGGATTTTTCCTCCAAGACGTTGAAACTTCATAGGCTCCTTCAAAAAGTCAACGACTTCTTGTAATTCTTGTTTTGCTTCATCGATTCCCGCCACATCTTTGAATGTAACTTGATCCTTATGAGTCAGTAACTTAGCCCTAGATTTCCCAAAACTCATCGCTTTCCCATTACTGGCAGACATTTGTCTCATAAAGAAAATCCATAATCCGACCAAAATAATCATTGGCAACCAAGAAATTAAAATAGATCCGAAAGAAAAACCTTCCGGAGTTTCCGGTTTTGCGATAATTTTAACACCTTTTTCTTTTAACGTGGAGACCAACCCGGACTCAGTCGGAGCATAACTGATAAAATTCTCTCCACTTGTTAATTTCCCGTTTAAAGCCTGTCCTATGATTGTAATTTCCTGAACCTTTTGAGCGTTTACTTCTGCTAACAGTTCCGAAAAGGATAGGTCTTTAACTTGACCTTTTTGAATAGGATCATAAAAGAAATTAGATATAATAAAAATAATCCCGAAAATAACTATCCACCAAATAAAGCTATTTTTTTTAAAATCATGCGGTTTTTTCATTTCTGGTCCATTTTTCTTTTTTATATTTTTTTCCATTTTGACACCTTTAATATAACAGTTCCATTAATATCGTCTTTTTTCGCATAATAGTCAAGACTCGGAACCCATAAAAGCTTTTTATCTTTATACAACGCCGGCAAAGTCCGTCTTACCTTTGCGGGAAGCCCTGTTTTGGGGAGAGCTTCTCGTAATGGGGCTATTACAACTTCCTTAGAAATACATACATAAAATCTATCCCAATAAGTCGGAGTATTAGGTTTCAGTTTAACCGGCGGGCTCATTTTAGAAAGCTCTCGACAAATAAAAAATCCTTGCTTTACGGGAACAATCTCGCATCCGGACAACGTTTGTGAACTCATTTTTATTTCACAACACTTTTCCAATTTGTCTAAACGGGGAACTCCTTTTGTTCCAATACATCCTAAAACGAAAGAAAGAACTCGTAAAGCTATTTCTCGAGGCAGATTTTCCCAGGCCTCTTGAGGAATAAATACATATCCTCCGTTTGACCATTTTACATTTGTTTTCAAAAAAGAATCTCTTAATGTTTCCAAACATAGTCTTACCCGTGCTATCCGTTTAACAGATAAAGAAACCGCCTGAGGACTTAGACCTAATTTTTCTAATTCGGGTAATGCTTGGCGTATGCGTACACGCTCATACTTTTTGTCTTGATTAGATGGATCTTCAATCCATTGTTGATGATAATACTTTTCTAGATAATTTCTAATTTCTACTCGGCTATTTTCCAAAAAAGGACGAACTAAAAAAATACCATCTCTTAAAGTAATCGTCTTCATAGCTGCTAACCCATCCACTCCACTGGAATGAGACAGTCTCAAGAAAAAAGTTTCCGCTTGATCTTCTATTTGATGAGCTAAAAACAAATACGTTATTTTATGAGCATGACACCAATCTAATAATAATTCATATCGAGCTTCCCTTGCTTTTTCTTCTATACGAGTTTTTGGTTTAATCCCTTCCCATTTCAAAATATAATGTTTTATGTTCCTTTCAGACAACCATGTATGGACTCGTTTAGCTTCTTGAAAAGACTCTGGACGCAATCCATGATCAACCGTTAAAGCAATAATTTCTATTCCTTTGCTTTTTGCCCAATCATTTAACATTAAAGTCAGGCATAAACTATCCGCTCCGCCAGAGACAGCAACAGCAACTTCTGATCCTAAATCATCTGTACATAAGGCGTTAAGCCTTCTCTCAAAAGAGATTCTCGTTAATTGCTCGGGCACGATATCTTTTCCATTTCACTTTTTACTCTGGCTTTCAAAGATTCGGATGCTTTCGGAAACTCTTTTTCTAAATTTTTAAAAGCAGAACACGCTTCTTTTATTTTATTTAACCGTGCCATTGACATACCCAATTTTAACAAACTATCTGCTCCTTTTACACTGCTTTTATATTTTTGGACTCCTTCTGCAAAAACAACCGCTGCTTGTTCGAACTGTCCCCGAACGTAATATGTCTCCCCCAACCAGTATTGAGCATTCCCGGCTAATTTATCTGTTGGATATTTTTTTAAGAAATCTTCTAAAGCTATTTGGGCTGTTTCATATTGAGCTTTCTTTAATAACGCATATGCTTCATCATACTCTTTTTGAGTATTTACTGGATTTTCTCCATTGACATCTTTGATGGTAACATCATCTTTATTCGTTACGGAAACAGAATCTTGCTCTCCTTTATTTGAAGAGCTTTCCAAGGTGCTTAATCGGAAGTTTATATCCTGGTTCATTTTTTTCAATTTGTCCTCTAATTCGGACAAAGAAGCTTTTGAAATTTCTACCTGTGAAGTTAAATCCGCAACAACTTGTTCTAAGTCTGTTATCTTTGAATAAAGATGCTCCGCGGATCCTTGAGGAAATGAATCGGATACTCTTTTTTTCTCCTTCTCTCCATCGTCTGTTGATTTATAAATTTTACGCTGCATTAATGTTAA
The DNA here is from genome assembly GCA_944392585.1 of uncultured Alphaproteobacteria bacterium. Classification (GTDB taxonomy): domain Bacteria; phylum Pseudomonadota; class Alphaproteobacteria; order CAAHEQ01; family UBA3637; genus CALXXA01. The sequence continues at coordinate 27,510 of CALXXA010000032.1, forward strand.
ATCTCTTTCCAATCGATCTATTCTGTCTATTAATGCCCGTGTTTGCGAATCAACGACTCCTTGCGCGGTTACGGGGAAAATTAAACACACTCCAACTAAAAAGCAAACCAGTTTTTTCATTGTTCTATCCTCATTTCCAAAAAAAATGCTCTGTCCTTAACAGTATAAAGGACAAAGCATCTTTTTTGAAGTTCTTTTTTTTATTTTCAATTAGCTATTGTAACAGCCCTGCGGTTTTTAGACCATACACTTTCTCCAGCGCCTAACTCTTGAGGTCTTTCTTTCCCATAAGAAATGATACGAATCCGATTCGGATTTATCCCTTTTAAAGAAAAGTATTCCTTAACTGCATTTGCACGCCGTTCTCCCAAGGCTAAATTATACTCCCGGGTTCCTCTTTCATCACAATGACCTTCTATTACAATCATCGCATTTGAATTATTTTTCAGCCATTCAATCTGAGTATTTAAAACGTTCATTGCTTCCGGTGTTAATGCCACACTATTAAATTCGAAATAAATAATAGGTTGTACTTCTTTTTGGAAACGTTCTGAATATTGTGTATCTTCCAAATTTGTAATATCGGCGTTCCCCCATTCATTTAAATGAGAAGCTTCTGTTGATGAATCTCCCCCTTTATCTGTAGAAGCACACGCTGCTAACAAAGCGCAGCCCATTAGTAAAACCACGAACGTTTTTTTCATTTATAGCCTCTTACTTATCTTCTGCCGGTAATTGTTCTACCGCATTGGAACGCGTCTTTTCCGTTGCCGTTGCTTTGTCATCCGTCGCTGCACACGCTGTTAATAAAGCACTCGCTACAAACATCGCACATAATACTTTTTTCATTTTTCTCTCCTTTTTACTTATCTTCCGCAGGTAATTGTTCTACCGCATTGGAACGCGTCTTTTCCGTTGCCGTTGCTTTGTCATCCGTTGCCGCACACGCTGTTAACAACGCACTCGCCACAAGCATCGCACATAATACTTTTTTCATTTCTCTCTCCTTTAATTTAATTAAAATCCACTTTTTTGTTGTATCTTATTTTTCCTCTGTTGGCAAGACTTCTTTTTGTTCTTTCCCTGAATTTCCATTTTCAAGTAAACTATTAACTTTTTCTTCTAAACTGGTTTCATTCCCCGAAGCCGCTTCTGCCGTTGAGTTTCCCGAATCGGATTGAGTCGTACTATCTGAAATTTCTTTTTCTCCTTCTCCCGTCGGCACTTCCACAATCACATCCGTTACAGTCTCCGTTATTTCCACATTTTCTGAGTCAGGAGTAGTTTCGTTCTGTGCGGTTCCTTCTTTTTCTTCATCTGTCGACACTTCCACATCTGTTACGGTTTCCGTTATTACCACACTTCCTAAGTCAGGAGTAGTTTCGTTCTGTGCGGTTCCTTCTTTTTCTTCATCTGTCGACACTTCTACATCTGTCACGGTTTCCGTCATTTCCGAACTTTCGGACTCAGATTTTGTTTCATTTTCCGAAACATTTTCTTTTTCTTCATCTGTTTGAGCCGTCATTTCTTTATCTAAAGGAGATTCTGTATTTTCCTCTTTCCCTTGCTGATCTTTCAACATATCCTCTTGCGTTAGTTTCCCTTCCTTAATAACGACTTCCGTCATAGTAATGTCCACAACAGGATAAACCATACTAGGATCTAACATTTGCTCATTATCGGAAGCATATGGAATGACAAGAGAACGTCCTTCAAGATCTTCCATTAAATGGACTGTTTTATGTTTTTTTTCTTTTTCCAAGGCTGTTTGAACAGCGCATTCTTTAAAATACTTATGCTGATAAACCGCCTGTGTCTGACAGCCATGCAAAGCCTGATAATCACGCCTTGCTTGCTGCCGAAGATTTTCTGATTCATTTGTAGAATAACACGCTGTTAAAGCTAGTGGCAAAGCACATGTTAGGAATAAAGTTGTTTTTTTCATAAGAGCACCCCTATTTTACATATAAGAAAAATTCTATTTTCTAGTTTAAGAACTTATTTCTTAATTTTTGTTTAAAATCAAGTCTTTTATTTTAATGTAAAAGAGGAGACCATGCAGGATCCGAACCATCTGTCGGAGTCAAAACTTTTCGTTCATATCGCCCCGTCACATCAATACTATAAAGACCCGTTTCGCCTCCTTCCCCATAAGAAGAATATGGATTTTGTTTGAAATACATCAATACACGTCCATTTGGAGACCATGTGGGACCTTCGACCAAGAAACCTTTGGCTATTAATCTTTCAGCACTTCCGTCAGGACGCATCAAACCAATAAAAAATTCTCCGTTTTGTATCTTTGTAAAAGCAATATAATCCCCTCTAGGAGACCAAACAGGAGTCGCATAAGTTCCTTTACCTAAACTGATTCTTTTTGTATTCTTCCCATTTTTATCCATTACATAAAGCTGCTGAGAACCACTTCTATCCGAATTAAACACAATTTGGCTTCCGTCAGGAGAAAAACAAGGACTCGTATCAATCATCGGGTGGTAAGTTAGTCGTTTTTTCTCTCCTGTTTGAATATCATATAAGTAAATCTCCGTATTCCCTTTTTCGGAAAAACTCATTAATAAAGATTGACTATCCGGAGAAAAACGAGGCGCAAAAGTCATTCCCGGGAAATAACCTATTTTTTCTTCTTTTGCCGTATTGACATCCATTAAATAAACACTTGGCTTTCCTCCCTTGTAGGATAAATACGCTATTTTTTGCATGTTAGGAGAAAATCTCGGAGTCAAAACCATAGATTTTCCATCCGTTAAATATCTATGATTCGCTCCATCCTGATCCATTATCGCCAATCGTTTTAGCCTTTTCTGATGAGGACCTGTTTCAGAAACATACACGATTTTAGAATCAAAATATCCGCTTTCTCCCGTAATTCTACTATAAATCATATCTGCAACCATATGCCCCAAACGTCTTTTTTCTCCACTTGGTAACGTTAAAGCTTTCGCTTCCATTGACTGCCCCGTAAAAACATCCCATAAACGAAAAGCAACTTTTATTCTCCCGTCCGGTTGATTCATTACTTCTCCTTGAACCAAAGCCTCTGCTTTAATCGCTTGCCAATCTGAAAAGCGCGGCGGCGTATTTACTCCATTTATTGTCTGAATATAAGCTTTCGGATCTACAACACGAAATAATCCTGAATTTTGTAAATCATTTTGAATAATTGTTGTTACTTCTCCCTCATAATCTCCCGCAAAAACAGGTATTGCTATGGAAATCGGACTAGTCCCGGCTCCGGCTATGTCTATTTTCAATTCTGCCCGAACAGGTAAACATATTAAAAATAAAATACATATTATCCCGATTTTTCTCATTTTTTCTCCTTTTAAAAAACGCCCCCGTCTATCGGATTAAACCTTAATACCATCTCTTTCCATTGATCATAACTGTCCGGACGCTTTGATGCCAATATTCTAAACGGAGACTCTACTCCTTGTCCATCGCAAATATATATTGCACGCCTGGCACTCTCTGCCACCGAACGAAAAGACATATCCGTATGATATCTTTTTTTATCTATAATATCCACATTATAAACCTTCCCGGACCTATCCAAAGCTATCCGTATTTCAATAATCATTTTATCTATCCCTTCCGCTCCGGGATCCAAATTCCAATTTTTACGAATTGCCATTGATATAAAATCTAATTCGCTTATCGTCAAATTTTGAGATAAATTACTGCTTACTCCCCCTTTAACACCTAAGGAAGAATTTTCTTTTTTATCCGTTTGCTTTTTTTGTTTGGAAGAGAGCGACTTTGACATTTTCTCAACAGAGGCTAATAAACTGTCTAGAGAATCCTCTTTATCTTCTATTTTTAAAACTTTTTTCTCTTGTTTGGGAGGTGTGACTTTTGGAATCGGTTTTGTCTTAACCTTATGAGAAGGAATTTCTTTCTTTTTTTCTTCTAAAGAGGCTGATTTCTGTGAAGGCTTTTCTGCCGCTTGAACCTTTGGTAAAGTTGGTTTAGGTTTCGGAGAAACGGCCGGTACTTCTTTTTTTTCTTGTCTTTGAAGAGATTTTTCCTGTTTTTTTATTTCTTTTGGTAAATTTGTCTTATCAGAAATCTCAATATTTTTTAAATCAATAAAAATCGGAACAACTTCTGTTTTTTCCTGATACGGCGTCATCCAAGAAGGGAACTGAACGAAAATCAGCACAAGAAGAATTCCATGTAAAAGGAAAGAATAAAAAAGCGATATCCCCACTATTATTTCCTTTTCTTTTGAGATTCTGGGACTTTCATAACCTCAGAATCCGTCTTTAAACCGACTTGAACATATCCCGCCGTTCGTAATAAAGCCATCACTTCTATCACATCCCCATAAGATGCTTTTCTATCAGCGCTAATCATCATTTTTATGTGAGGATTTTCCATGACAATAGCTTGAAGTTTAGGCAATAAGTCCGAGATATCAACTTTATTCTCTCCAATAAAAATTTCTCCCTTTTCATTAATTCCTAAATCCAATGTCTTATCATCCCCTTGAACCTGTCTTCCATCACCTCTCGGTAAGTTCAAAGGAATACCTGTTGTCAATAAAGGCGCCGTAATTATAAAAATCGCCAATAATGAAGTCATCACATCAATAAGAGGAGTTAAATTTACCTCACTTTTGACTCTTTTTTTCCGATAGCGCCTTGATGAAATCATTTATTCCTCACTCCCGACTTGTTCTATTTGTCGGCTGATAATCGCCGACAATTCTCCGGAAAAAGTTTCCATTCTGTTTGTTAATCTATCTATATCATTTGAAAACTTGTTATACGCTATCAACGCCGGAATAGCTGCTATCAATCCGATTGCTGTCGTTAATAAGGCCTCTGCTACTCCGGGAGCCACCGCAGCTATATTCGTGTTTTGAGTCAATCCGATAGATTGAAAACTATCCATAATCCCCCAAACTGTCCCGAATAAACCCAACAAAGGAGATACTGATCCGACAGAAGCTAAAAAAATCATATGCGTTTCAAGATTTTCCGCTTCTCTGTCAATCGTAATTTGCATCACTTTATCTATTCGTTCTTGAACGTTAATCCCTTTATTTTTAATCTCTTTTCGGGAAACTGACCTTTTCCACTCTTTCATTGCAGAAGAAAAAATTGCCTCTAGAGGAGAACCAGGACGCCCCCCGATTTTTTCATATAAGCCATCTAAAGAATTTCCACTCCAAAATTTATCCTCAAACTTTTTAGATTTTTCTTTAACCGAACGAAATGTTTTAACTTTATTAAAAATTATCGCCCACGACCAAACAGACGCTAAAACCATAGCTATCATCAAAATCTTCATAAAAATATCAGAATGTTCAAACATCTCCCAAAGAGAAATTGTCGTTCTGCTGACTGTTTCTACTTGTCCCGGCATTTATTATTCCTTTTCTTCATATTTTTCAAATTGCTTACGTATATCCAACGGTAAACGAACTGGCTTAAAGTTTTTTGGATCCACAAAAACAACGTGTATTTTCATGGCAACCAACACTTGATTCTCTCGTTTTACCGTTTGATCCATTATCATAGAAGCTCCTCCTATTGAATCAATCTTTGTATAAACGGAAATAATATCCTCTAATCGAGCGGGTGATTTAAAATCCATTTCACATCGACGAATCATTATACCAATACCCTGCTTTATTAAGCCTAAGTTCGTTAAACCCGTCGCATATAAAAATTCCGACCGCGCACGTTCCGCATACTTCAGATAATTCGAGTGGTAGACAACACCGCCCGCATCTGTATCTTCATAATAAATCCGTATCGGTAATTGATGGATCATTCTTTTTCCTCTTCAAATAATGAAAAATTTGTTATCGGAGCTTGTAATCCTAAATGTTTGAATCCGGCAGGAGACAATATCCTTCCCCTTGGGGTCCTTTGGACCAAACCTTCTTGCATTAAATAAGGTTCTATAACTTCTTCTATAGTATCTCTTTCTTCCGATAATGCCGCCGATAACGTATCTGCTCCAACAGGACCTCCGCCATATTTTTCTGCAATACACTTTAAATACCTTCTATCCATCGCATCTAACCCTGCTTTATCGACTTCCAACTGACCTAAAGCTTTATCTGCAATAGCAATATCTATCTCCTTTTTACACGCGACAATAGCAAAGTCTCTGACACGTCTCAGCAACCTCCCTGCGACGCGAGGCGTCCCTCTGGATCTTTTAGCAATCTCATACGCCCCTTCCTCTGTCATCCCTATCTTTAAGATTTTCGCTGCGCGTGTAACAATTTTTTGTAAATCTTCAACATTATAAAAATTTAACCTCAGCGGAATACCGAAACGATCCCGAAGAGGGGTTGTCAATAAACCAGACCGTGTCGTTGCTCCAACTAATGTAAATGGTTGCAAATCTATCCTGACAGAACGCGCAGCCGGTCCTTCTCCTATGACAAGGTCCAATTGAAAATCTTCCATCGCTGAATATAAGACTTCTTCTATCGTCGGATTCAATCGATGTATTTCATCAATAAATAAAACATCATTTTTTTCTAAATTCGTCAAAATTGCAGCTAAATCACCTGCTTTTGAAATCATCGGAGCAGATGTAGGACGGAAACCTACTCCTAATTCTTTTGCTATAATTTGCGCTAGAGTCGTTTTCCCTAAACCCGGAGGACCGAATAAAAGAACATGATCTAAAGAGTCCCCTCTTTCCCGTGCTGCTTTTATAAACACACGTAAATTGGAGCATGCTTGCTTCTGTCCCACAAAATCATCTAATGACTGAGGTCGAATTCCTGTATAGAACTCTTCGTCCCCCTTTAACTTCTGAGGAGTGATAATTCTTTCATCAACCATGGTTTTGTCCTATTTCTTTTAAAGATAAACGAATGATTTCAGAAACTTCTGCATTAGGAAAATCTTTTAAAATCCCTCCAACAACGAAACCTGCCTCACTACGACCATACCCCAAGTTGACTAATGCTGATACGGCTTCCGTCATCGTGTTCGGAACTATTTTATTAACACTTAAGGTTCTTTCATCGAAAGCTGTCTCTGCAAGATCTGCTTTCCCTTTCAATTCCGTTACTATACGGGTTGCCAATTTAGATCCTACTCCATTTGCTTGAGTCAATGCTTTGGAATCTCCGGTTGCAATGGCTAAACTTAAATCATTTGGTGTTAATGCGGACAATATTGCCAATCCGACTTTGGCTCCGACCCCTTGAACATTTGTTAAAGTTGTAAACCATTCTTTTTCTGTCAAATCTGCGAAGCCAAATAAATGTATATGATCTTCTCTGACTTGAGTTTCAACAAAAAAGCTCATATTCATTCTTTGCTCAGGACACTTTGATAACGTTCTCGTTGAACAAAACAAACGGTATCCAACTCCATTAACATCTAAAATTAAAAACCCCTCCCCGATATAATCTATTATTCCGGTTAACTTTGCTATCATCTTTTACCCTTTTAAATAAACATAGATTTTATCATACGCATTTTTCCCCAAAAAAGCAAAGGAAAGAAATAAAATTATTACTTCTCTTTCTGCAAGTTAAAAAAAAGGCTTTTTTAAAAAAGCCTTTTTTAATAAAAAATCCCTTTAGGATTCAGTAAAGAAGCAGGAGTAATCCTGCTTCTTTATCCTTTATCTTCTTGTTATTCCTGAGCAGGAACAGCCACTGCTTCTGTTTCAGTGACCTCTTCTTGTTCAACTGCTTCCGGCTCTACGGTTGGAGCAACAGAAGTTACAGGAGTGGATGTTGATTGAGATACCGGTTGTTGCGTCTTAAAGATATCAAAAACTTTAACCTGGGCTTTATCTCTTTCCTCTTGAATAATTTGTGTCGCAGTCACTTCTGCAAACCGAGCTTTGACAGCTTCTTCCACCTCATCATAAGCTGGCGGAGTTGACTTACGAATATCCTCAACTTTTATTACATGCCATCCAAAAGCTGTTTTAACAGGATTTGCCGAAAATTTTCCTTTATCCAAAGCAAATGCTGCATCTGCGAATTCCGGAATCATCATATTTTTTGTAAAATATCCTAAATCTCCTCCGTTTAATGCATTTGGATCTTTATCTAAAGAATACTTATCCGCTAAAGTAGCGAAATCAGCTCCAGCCTTTAACTGAATAATAATATCATTCGCCTCTTTTTGAGTAGCGACCAATATATGCCTTGCACGAATTTCATCTTGAGGAACAAAATTTTGAACTTCCTGTTGATAAATAGCCTGTAATTTATCAGGTGTCATTCTCTCTTGTAATTTTTTTGCCAAATACGCTTGAAACAGTATTTGATCCTCCGCATCTTTTAGGGCTTTTTGAACTTCCGGAGTATTTTGCAATCCTTGTTTTTTAGCCTGATCTAAAATCACTTTATTATTAATGTACGCTTCCAGCAACTGGTTGTATACAACTTGCATGGGAATATCCTTTAATTGAGGAATAGAAGCTTTTATTTTTTCTAAGTCCCCCAATTGAATATTTTCCCCTTTAACGGTTGCAACAACCACACTTGTATCCACCTCTGAATCTAAAGACGCAGATTTGTTTTGAATTATTTTCGTACTTCCCCAATATCCTAAGACGATAACAGCAACAATAATAACTATTCCTATTAACCGCTTTTTAGAAGGTTCTTTTTTTTCTTTCATATCTGAACCTTGAATTATTTTCTTTTCTTTTTTCATTTTTTTTCCTTTCTTAAAACGACTCCGATAAAAAATTATATATGTCTATTATCTAACAATTGCAACCGAGACACAAGTACTTTTATAATTCCCTTTGTTATACTGGGATGCAATGACATGATTTCATAAAGTTTTTCACTTTTTATTTTAAGTGCGATTGTTTCTTCTTTCGCTATCACAGACACTTCAACCACCGAAGGATTTAATGCTGTTAATTCCCCAAACATTTGCCGCGTTTCTAATTCACTTAAGATTGCTCCATTTTCCTTAATTTGGACCATCCCATGTAAAATAATAAATAAACAGTCATTCTCGCTTCCTTTCTCAACGATTTCTTCTCCAGCCGAATATGCAACCTCTTCACAAGCGTAAATAAAATCGCTTATTGCTGACTCGGATACTTGCTCAAATGCCGTGATATTTTTTAAAACAAGTACTTTTTCTAAAGTTAATCTCATTTTTTTCTCCTAATTTTTTAAAACAGATATTATTGTTTTTTGAACTTCCGGGTGCTTTTCTTTTTTTAACACTTCCAAGTATTTACGTAACTCTTTTGGTTGCAACCCCATACGTCCCAAAGCCCAAACGGCACTTTGCCTGAGCAACGGATTATTATTGGTTAATAGTCTTACAATATCAGGCAATAAAGAGACATCTCCTATTTTCCGAATACACATTAATGCACATGCTTGTGTCCACGGGGTTCTATATGATGATTTTGATATAACAAACGCTAATAATTGTGTTATGTTTTTTCCTTTTTTTACAGGGTAATATAATAGTCTTTCAATTCTTTCCTCCATTGTCATTTCTTTTAACACAATCATTAATTTATGTAATTTTTTAGGCATTATATCCTCAATAATCCCAATGGCGGCAACTCTTTGTTCGACTGATGTTTCTTTAGGATTAAGTAATATTTCGACAGCTTGTTGAAACAACGTTCCCGTGAATAATAACTTTAGTTCCATTAATAAGCCTTTTCGTATTTGATAAAATTCTTTCTCCAAGGAGTCTCTTAAATCTCTAAAGACCTCTTCTGCTTCGTACAGCGGGGCATACGAAAAATCTTTCACAAGATACAAAAGTATAATCGCCTGTCGAAAATCTCTATCTATTAATGGGGCTAGAGATTTCCTTCTCTTCCGATTGGACCATAATAAATTCATATATAATAAGTATTTTAAAATAACCATTCTTTCAACAAAAGGAACTTTATGGAGAATCTTCAATAAAACTTTTTGAGCTTCTAAATCTTCTGAAATCCACAAAAAAGAAATTAATGTTTTTTTAATCATTAAAGAGTTTTCTTCTTCTAACAATGCTTGTTCTATGGGAGCATATGCTTTTTGTCCATACCCTTTTAAGGCTTCTAAAGCTTCATCTCGTAGTTTCATATCCTCCAATGCTTTAAAAATACTTGGCAATAATAGAGGGTTTTGTATTCTTCCAGCCGCCAACAACGCTGTTTGGCGTACTTCTTTATGAGTATCTTTCATTAATGACAGAACTAACCTGTAAAAACCTTTAACTCCTGTCTCCTCTAAAATTTGAGCAGCTTGTAATCGTTTTTTCTTATCTCGAGAAGCAACTAATTTATTAACACCTTCCGAAGCTATTAAAATTCCTTCTCCTCCAACTTTTAGCAGTCCTATAATTGCACCTTTTTTTAAATCCGGATCATCTAAATATAAAATAGCTTTTTCTTGAGCATATTTTTCTCCCATAGAGCACATTACTCTTAACGCTGTTTGTCGGACAGATAAATCAGGATCTTTTTCCAATAAATCCGATATCATCTTACGCAATCCCGAAATATTATTTTTTTCTATTCTATTTAAGGCGAAAACTCGAACAGACGCATCTTTATGCCTAAGAGCCCGCCGAATAAAATTTTTATATCCACTATACTTCGCATCTTCTAAAACACGTAAAAAATAAATTGCTTCATCGGATTGTTCACTCCTTGTTTTTTCCGTCACAAACGTCATCACTTTCGGCGTGCTAATTAATAATCTTCCGCCCCGCCAACGAAATGTTTTAAATGATGATAATAGAACTCGCGCATATTCTATTCGAGTCAACCACAAAGTCGCGATAAAGCCAAAAGATAATAAAATTCCTAAAATGCTATATGCTTTAGGAAAAGATAAAAAATAAAAAATAACCGCAGAAAAAGCAAAACCAACCGGCTCCAATAAAGATAATCGGAAAACCTTTAATCTATATTTATGCCCATGCGTTAATGGTCTGGGAATCATTCGGAAATAATATCCAACACAAAAGTATGTAATTATTTCAAAAATTATCTTCGCAAAATAAATAACCTCGAAAAGGCCCGCCAAAAAACTTATATACGTTATGACAGGCAATAATGCCAAAATAGTCATTCCATGCAGGATATTAAAACCATTTCTAATCTGATAAAGAGACACTATCCCTATTACAGACAAAGCCCCTACGACAGCCCATAAAGTTCCTATTGCTTGAGCTATATTTCCCATATATTGCTCGTTTCTAAGTAACTCTATATAAAATGTATAATCAATAAAACAGCGAACCGCAGCATATAAAAAAGAAGCGCAGTAAATTAAAAACATAAGGTTAATTTGCGCCGGTTCGTTCACTCCTCCGTTTTTCTTCAAAGTTCCTTGAGGCGTTTTCCTTTCATATCGAAAAATTATCCGAAACAATGCAAATAAAATCGTCCCTAGTAAAACATTCCCCAAAATAATCAGATGAATATCTAAATATTGTGTCAATACGGCAAAAGACAACCCTCCGAAAAACATCCCGAGAAAATCTAATAAAACCAAGCATAGGAACTTTTTAGACTGTAAATCTAATACTAAAAATCTAAATGCAAGTCCCCAAAATCCAACTGTTAATAAAAGCTTATATGAATACTTTATAGAAAAGAAAAAATCTAATGACGGAGCCCATCCTAAATAAAGTGCTAATA
>CALXXA010000033.1 GCA_944392585.1 uncultured Alphaproteobacteria bacterium
GCTAATAATGCTTGATTACCGGCTTCTGCGGCCTTCTGTCCGGCGAGTGTCGCATTTTGTTCTGCAAGAGTTGCTTTTTCCTGTGCCAAGTCAGCACTTTGCGCTGCCGCTTCCGCTTTTTGAGCCGCCGTTGAGGCTTGATTGCCGGCTTCGGTGGCCTTTTGCCCGGCGAGCGTCGCATTTTGTTCTGCAAGAGTTGCTTTTTCCTGTGCCAAGTCAGCACTTTGTGCTGCTGCTTCCGCCTTTTGAGCCGCCGTTGAGGCTTGATTGCCGGCTTCGGTTGCTTTTTGCTCGGCCAGCGTCGCATTTTGTTCTGTAAGTACAACATTTGCCTCTGATAAAGCAACTTGATTCATACAAGATTGAAGATACGTAGAACAATCATCAGCTTTATCTGATACGGTTGAAACAGCTTGATCCACTTGGTTTATCTTATCTTGCAATATTTGCATCATATTGTTGATTTCTATTGAAGAATTCTCTAATGCTGTCCCATTAGCATTCCATAATATGGCTTTTCCTGCTTCCGGCATAGGAAGTTTTAAATCAACAAAAGAAGATGATTTTGGTAAACTCATACAGCGATTTAAACTCTCCGCAATTTGTTGCATACATGCGGTTTGATAATCTAGCTCATGATTTAAAACATGCGCTCTTAATTCTCCGCCTTCTTGAAAATCGGAAAGACGTTCTATCACCAAATCTCTCAATAAAGTAATCTTTACGTCCTCTTCAGGAGCATTATTAAAAATAACCTTACCGCCAACAGAAGAACCTACTCCCGTCACAGTATATCCCTCACTCACTAAAGTTTCTCCAAAGTATACTTTCAAGTCTTTTTCTTCAAAAATAGAAAATCCATATGGAAATTCTGTCTGTTTCCCATCTCCTACATATTGAACTCTAGGAGATACATTTCTTATTTGTATATGTTCTGTCACTTTCCCTCCTTTATATGCATATAAAAAAAAAGCTTCCGTCAAAACAGAAGCTTTACACATGTTCCGAAAACACACTTATCCCGGATACATGTTTATCTTTTTATCATAAAAAATAAAAATTGTCAAGGAATTTATTCCTATCATTATAAAATTTCTTATTTTACTTATATATCATTTTTTATGATAATTAAAAATAAGAACCTACCTCCAATAGCATTTAACACAAGCCAACAAAGTAGTTTCTTTTTTAATATCATGATAAGTTACATTACCATCCAACTTTGTCAAAATTGTAATTTCATCTCCTAACAAAGCCGGCTTTTTAAAGGAAATCTCTAACTCGGACAAAACCCGCTCGCGTAGAAAGTCTTCAGAAAGAGAATCTATTGCCCACACAGGATAATATGCATTATTAACATGATTATTAAAATCAATATGATTCTTTAAGACAGGAATTGTTAAAGAAAAATCAAACTGAGATAAAGGGTTCCTTTTTGGGAAAGTTGTTTCCACAGAACGTTGAGGAAATATCTCATAATCCGGCAACCATTTTCTAACAGAAAGAGGATGCATTTTCTGAAGATCTATAAGAACCCATTGACTGGAAGCATCGATCAAAACCATTCCTTTTTGGTTTGTCATTTGAAACTCTCGAATACCAGAGACGGCAGTTTTCCCAGAAGGCCATGTTGATAAAATTATTTTCTCTCTCCAAGCAGGCCTCTTATAAAAGCGAATATGATAATTTACACCGACCCATCCTATTTTCCTTTGTTGGCAAAAAGTATATCCTACTCCCATTTTCTCGGCATGCTTATCTGCAACATCTTGGAAAAGATTAAACACGCTCATTAATTTCAGATGTAATGTATTATCACACTCATAACTTTTTATTTCATAAGAATCGGAATACAGCTGCATATACAGTCTCCTTTTATAAAAAGCTTATCAATAAAGTGTATAAAAATCAAACTTTATTCATACAATGAAATACGCTTTTAAAATACTCTTCCTTAACATCGTCCTTTGAGAAGATGCCTTTTAAAGCATCTATATGACTTTCTTTAAAAGAAATTGATTTAAATTTTTGTTTTATCCATGCTTGCGTTTTACAAAAATGATAAATATCTTAATTAAAATAAGAGGTAAAAGAATTATTAAAATTCAAAGTATCTTATAAAACACACTTCATTTAAATTAAATATAAAAAAACATACGAATTGAGTTTATAAAAAAAGAGAGAACCATGCATGCCGAGAAAAAAATTTTTATAAAACTTATCCCTATTATGTTGACGTTTTTTGCCATGGGATTTGTTGATTTAGTCGGGATAGCTTCGAACTATATCAAGAAAGATTTTGGGTTGTCGGATTCTGTAGCGAATATATTTCCATCCATGGTTTTTTTCTGGTTTTTAGCGTTATCTGTTCCAACAGGCCTGTTAATGAATAAAATCGGAAGAAAAAGAACTGTTTTATTAAGTTTAGCAATTACATTAGTGGCAATGGGAATTCCGTTAATTAAATACGATTTAATTTTTATGTTAATTTCTTTTTCTCTCCTTGGCATAGGCAACACCCTTATGCAAGTATCGCTTAATCCTCTTTTATCCAATGTCATTCACGGGAGCAAATTATCAAGTGCTTTAACATTTGGTCAATTTATTAAAACCATAGCTTCTTTTTTAGCTCCTATAATATCCTCTTGGGGGATTATGTTAATCGGAGACTGGAAATTAATCTATTTTATTTTTATCCTAGAAGGAATAATTGCTTTTTTTGCTATGTCCAAAGATAATATTAAAGAAAAAATATCCGGGAAATCTTCTTCTTTCAAACAGAGCTTTGCTCTATTAAAAGATCCTTTTATTTTTCTTTGTTTCATTGGAATTATATGTCATGTAGGGATTGATGTCGGAATAAATGTAACGGCGCCTAAAATTTTAACGGAGAAAACAGGGATAACCCTAACGGCTGCAGGATATGCAACGAGCATGTATTTCTTCTTTAAAACAAGCGGAAGTTTATTAGGGGCTTTTATTTTAGCTCGTTTTTCACATAAAAGATTTTTTATTATAAGTTCAATAATAATGCTCACCGCAGCAATTGGATTGCTCTTTTTTTCAAATAAAATTCCTCTTTATGTTTGTATCGGTTTAATCGGACTCGGAAATGCGAATATTTTTTCAATCATATTCGCGCAAACAATGTTACATAAACCAAGTCGTAAAAATGATATTTCCGGTCTAATGATTATGGGAGTATTTGGAGGAACGGTTTTCCCGTTCTTAATGGGAATTGCTTCGGATGTAACAAAAACACAAACAGGCGGCGTCATTATCTTGAGCTTAGGGATTTTATATCTACTCTTTATGATTCAAAAAATCAAGGTTACTCAATAAACCATACTTAATCCATAAAGCTATATCGGATATATTTAAATTATTTTATAAAAAACGTCCCTTTCCTAGTTTTTTCAAAAATTCACAAAAAAATACAAAAAATAATAAAATTTTACTTGATATTAATAATTAACTGTTTATACTTTACTTGTAATTAAAGAGGAATTGTTAATTATGATACACAGCAAAGTACATATATCTAATGTAAAAAAACAAACACAAGCTTTATGTGTACCCAATAATAGTGTGTGTAGTTTTGCCCCCCCCCCCCCCCATTTTATTTAATAAATTCAATAACTTATCAAAAACAATGTAAAATATACACACCAACAGATTTTCCTCTAACGAACGAGTCATGTTACCATACGCTTTCTTCAGCTCGTTCGCTCATGCCATGGCGCGGCTCTTTCAATAAAATGGCCTCATCCTCTTACCATCCGTTTTATTTGATCCTGTCCCCCATGGCATACCTTTTTTTTATTACTTCATTACTCTCATTCCTCTTTTATCTTATAGCCCGAAAAGACGGACACATCCTCTTGCCGACCAGCTTCGTGGGTGTGTCCTTGTTTTTGGGTCAATTTCCCAAAACAAAAAATGCATATCAATTTTTGTCAATTAATTAAACAAAGGAATAAAGAAATGAAAGAATTACAAAATGGACGTTCTATGATAGAAATGCTCGGCGTTTTAGCTATCATCGGCGTATTGTCCATCGGGGGACTCGCCGGATACACAATGGCTATGAACAGACATCGGGCAAATACAATCTTGGATTATGTTTCTCGCTGCGTCGTTATTGCTCAAACATCTGGCGACGGATCTACGGTAAAA
>CALXXA010000034.1 GCA_944392585.1 uncultured Alphaproteobacteria bacterium
ATAACAAGAGCTGTTGTCCATCGGATCGTCCGTTTGTGTGTGGCGGCGGTTGTTATCCGGAAGGCGGAGTTTGTTGCAACAACAGTTATTGTGACGGACGATGCTGTAACGGCGTGTGTTGTGAAGGAGTTAAGGTCTGTGGTCAAGACGGTTCTTGCACATGCCCGAACAACTTGATTTTGGATCCGGAAACAGGAGCATGCGTCTGTCCGTCCAATGCACCGAAATACAATGAACTGGAAGACGGAACGGCTATTTGTTGTGAGAACAACTATATCGCCATAGACGGCGTTTGCCAAAGATTCTATTGCACCGGCGGTCCGACAAGTTATCGTTGTTATATTAATGATAAAAAATGTGGAGGGTATTGCAATTCATCGGGGACATCTTGTGAAGGTAATGCTCTTTGTGATAAAGAGAGGTGCCTTTCCGATGAGCCGTTTTCTTTAATTGAAGGAGAAAATACCTATTATGCCTGCAAACGGGATTTTGGGGATTATTATTGCTATCGGTTTGGCAATACGGGTGGATACAGATGTAATAAGGATGGACAGAAATGTATGTTTACCGATGCTTCTTTAAAGCAAACCTCCGGGGTATGCGATCCAAAAATCTGTGAAGCCCTCGGTGGAAGTTTAACCTATTGGGGAACAGATGATTCAAATTCAAAACAAGGAATGTGTAATTTTGGGAATAATTTAATTTGTGTCCCCGAAGATAATTACACAAAATGGACGTGTTTTAAAAATGGATACAGCTGTGGAAGCGGGTGTTCGGATCCACTTAACTGCGGGACTTGTTCCACGACCTCTTGTGCCAAAGAAGGAATGGAATATAATTCCCTCACAAAACGCTGTGAAAATAAAGACACGAAAGAATATTGTACGGCGACGAATGGGAATCGTTATCAATTTTGTTATAATCCCCAAGGAAAGCGGTGTGAAATGGTACAACATGACGGGCTTGTTATAAGAGGAAGCTGCACGGAAATCAGTTGTCCGGAAGAGTTTGAATACGGCTATGTCAGCGGAGGGGGATATTACGGCTGTGTCAACAAAACCACAGGTCTTGGATGTTACAAAGATTACTGGTTAGGATCTCGACAACGTTGTTATTATAACGGGAAATCATGTGGTGAAAGCTGTAATATGGATGGAACGAATTGTAGAGCTGCTTATATTACACCCTGTTTAGAGTCAGGTGTTTGTCCGCAGACAGGATACAAGATGACGGATGGATGTGAATGCAAAGGGCAAGTAACAACAAAAGAAAACGGAGACAGTTATTGTTGTCCTTTAGGGCATGAATATTTGGAAAGCGGATGTTCTCAAATTTAAAAGAAATTTATCCCGCCACGGCGTTTCCGCCAAAGCGGGATATACTCTCTGCCCGGTTTTGTACTCCCTTATTAAAAAAAACCGGGCTCCTTTTTTTATAGCTATAAGAGATTTTAATCTTTATATGTTAAACTAACGATTATTAGTCTCTATGATATGGATGATGATGCGCTATGCTGCAAGCACGAAAAAGTTGTTCTATTAATACGGTTCTGGCTAGCATATGAGGTAATGTCATTTTTCCCATTGATAATAACAGAGTCGCTTTCTTTTTTAATATATCGCTGTGTCCGTTTGCTCCGCCTATTAAAAAGACAATATCGGTAATGTTTCTGTTTTGGCAATCTACTAAATATTGACTAAATTCTCTTGATGTCATTTGTTGCCCTTTTTCATCCATAACGATAATAACTGCACGAGGCGGGATCGCTTTTAAAAGTAATTGACTTTCTGCGTTTTTTAATTCTTCTGGTTTCAAAGGACGTTTTTCTTCAAACTCTTTGATTGTGATTGGCCACTTGCATTGCTTAACATATCCGGCGATTATATTAAACTCCGGACTGTTTTTCTTCATTCTCCCAATTGTCAATAATGTTATATTCATAAAACCTCTTTATTCTTAACATACTCTCTTTCTGTTTAAAAACAAGACCTTTTATCTCTTCGAATAAAATCAACGCTTGTCAAAGGTATAAAATTTTACTATACTATTCCCTTCAAAGGACATTTATAACATGAATTCAAAACAAAATAGCTTTAAAAAAATAGCTTTTTTATTCGCTTCTTGGTTCGGAACGGGATATAGTCCCGTCGCCTCTGGTACCATAGGCTCTCTCGCTGCGTTACCGCTCTGCTGGATCGTAAAGGAATTCACCGGATTCTGGGGAGTGTTTCTTGCCGTGCTGGTTCTGTTTGGAACAGGATATATTGCGACAAAAAAAGTCCTGAAATATACAGAGCATGATCCTTCTTTCGTCGTCATTGATGAAGTCCTGGGACAAATGACAACCTTTTTGTTTGTTGCTTTCGTCCCTTCCTCATGGATTTTGTTCTTTCTTGGATTCCTTTTGTTCCGATTCTTTGATATTTTTAAAATTTGGCCGGCGTGTTATTTTGATGAAAAAATAAATAATGCTTATGGCGTTATGTTAGATGACCTTGCTGCAGGCCTTTACGCAGGAGGTATCCTCTATCTCTTTTCAGTTTACTTTTTAATATAGAAAGGATAAAAAATGGATAAAAATCACTTCAAACATGTCTTGGATTTATATGCGAAAGCAAAAGGGTATCAATTGTCTCCTTTTGCCGATAAAGTAATTAATAGATGCTTGACCGCTTGCGAAGGCAAGTGTCCTTGTGATATGTCTCGTGGATATTGCCCGTGTGGAGAACATGAAAAAGAAATTGAACAAATGGGACATTGCCACTGCAATTTATTTTTGAAAAATAAATAAAACTCTTTATTTAGGTTACTTTAAACATTTTAATTTTTATTATGCCCGTATTATGTTCGAACATCATAAAACTTGATGAACAGGGTTAATTTTTTCTTTCCGTCTGACAGTCGGCGTTGTTTTTAAAATAATTTAAAGCCTGTCTTTTTTGATGATTTTTGAGTAAACCAAGTTTCTGCTTTCTTTAAACCTTCTGCTTTTTCAGCATCGCTTAAACGACTATCCAGTTCTTTTATTGCTTCTGTAACAAGTTCTTTAAATGGAGATTGCGCTTTTTTTATCGCTATTTGAAGCCACATGTAACATGTCGTCGGTTCTAATGGAACTTCTTTCCCTTCACAGTATAACTGTGCCATTTTATATTGAGCTTCCACATCTCCTTTTTGAGCTCCTTTTTTATACCATTTAACGGCGTTCTTAGGATCTTGTAGACGATTTTCAACAATCTTTCCCCAAAATGTGTACGCATCGGGGCGCCCATTATCTCCTAATTCGGAGATTTTAGATTCTATTCCTATTGTATTTTTATTTAAAATCGCCGTCTCTAATTCCTCTGTCCTTATTCCGTAAGGAGAACCATCTGATAAAATTATCGCATTCCGTTCTTGTAATTGACGTAACGTGTCAACGTCATTGAAACCGGGAATAATCGGAGTAGGCTCTAATAACTCTGATTCCGGTACCGTTTCTTCCGCTGTTATCGGTTTCCATTTCCTTGACATATCCATAGCAATTTCCATATTCTTTTTGTTTTGTATCTTATTGATTAGTTCGTTCCTTTGAGCCATCGCCCATTCTCCGATTTCATTGGAGTTATAAGCCGCTATAATGTTATACCACATGTATGCTTCAACAGGGTTTGATAAAGTCGTGCTTTTTGTCCGAAGCTCGGCTATATCATGCTGCGCCGCAACATATCCTTGATTCGCTGCGCGAGCCAACCATTTGAATGCTAACGAGAGATCTTGAGGAATTCCTCGACCGAGTAGATACAATAACCCAAGTTTGTGCTGCGCAGGAGCATATCCTTGTAATGCCGCCATCTTATAAAAACCAGCCGCATAAACATATTCTTTGGGTACGTCTTTCCCTTCCACGTAAATTTCCCCCAGTTGATAAAGAGCCTCCTTATCCCCAGCTCGCCCGGCGGTCTTTAAAAGCTCAAGCCCTTGCTCTTTGTTTTGTTCAATCCCATCCCCTTTTATCAGTAAAACCCCTAGTTTCGAAGCGGCGGTCGTGTTTCCTAACTGATACGATTTTAAATAATATTCAGCGGCTTTTAAATTACTTTGTGGGACTCCAAGACCTCCCTCATACATAAGCCCTAAATGATACGCCGCTATGTTGTTCCCTTCATCAGCCAAGTAAGAAAATTCTTCGAAAGCTTGATCGTATTTTTTCTGCATGTAAAACTTGAGACCTTCTTCTAAACCCGCAAAAACAGTAGTTGATGATATAAGCAGACAAGATAATGTTAAAATAATTTTTCTATACATATTTTTTCCCTTAACTTCTAAAATTTATTTTATGTTACTATAAAAATCTCTTTTTACCAACATATTTTTACTGGCTTAAATAGCTCCGAGGATTTATTGCTTTTGTCCCTTTTCTTATTTCAAAATGTAACTGAGGCGTGTTGACATTTCCTGTAGAACCTACTTTCCCTAGTATATCTCCTTTCTTTACTTTTTCTCCTCTCTTGACAGATAATGAATCCGCATGTGCATATGCTGTCACAAAACCGTCTGAATGTTTAATGAGTAAAAGATTCCCAAAACCTTTCAACTCATTCCCCGCGTAAGCAACGACGCCATTCTCAGCCGCTTTGAAGGCAGTTCCTCTAGGGGCTTTTATGTTTATACCATCATTATGACGACCTCCTCCAGATGGCCCAAAATTAGAAATAATTTTCCCCGACACAGGCCATGAAAAACGACCGGAACGTTTAGGAGGCTTAGGTAGAGAAATCGTTTTTTTAGACTCCTTTTTCGCTCGAGACGAAACTTTCGTCTTTGTAGAAACTACCTTTGCCGAGGAAATGTCTTTTCCTTCTTGAACCTTTGCCTGCTTTTCTTCTCTCTGTTCTCCACGCGAGGATATAGGAACAAGTGTCCCGGGCATAACAAGCGCTTGACCAACAGAAAGTGTATACGGAACATGTATTTCATTTACTCGAGCAAGAGAATTCATGTCAACATTATATGCTCTTGATATACTATATAAAGTGTCTCCTTTACGGACAATATGAACTTGAACAGGAGGAATAAACAAAAGCTGTCCGACCGATAAATTATACGGCGGAGTTAATTTATTCCTTTCTATAATGTCTTTGGGAGGAACTTTATATTGTCGTGATATAGCATAAACAGTTTCTTTTTTTTGAACCCTATGAAATTGGCCATGAGTTTTGTATGAAGGTTGTAGTTTCACATAATACTGCGCACACCCCGTTAAATAAAAAACAAGTGTCAAAAAAAAGAGCCTTTTTATTTTGTCGTAATTTCTCATAAGGTAAAGTATATCAAAGTAATAATTAAAAAATTATAAAAATTTTAAATGCGAACAAGATGAATTTCAATCAATGGTTTCTTTCCAAATTGTTCTGTGATAAAACGGCGTATCGTTAATCGAATGACTTCTTTTACAAGGGAATCTTCTTTCTTGTCTTTCGTATCCATTTTCCCTACGGATTCTCTTATAAGAGCTATGAGTGTTTCCATATCTTGCGGATTGCTTTCTAACAATCCAAAAGAAGAAAGTTGTAAATGATCCGAAATATGTCCGGTCTTATCAATAACAACAGTTCCAACAATAGTTCCTCCATCAATCATCTTGCGACGTTTCTTTAGGATATCAGAACTCAACGGTATAATTTTCTTTCCATCCACAGCTAAACATCCAACAGGAACTTCTCCGATTATTTCCGGATCTCCATCATTAAGTTCTAAAACATCTCCTTCTTCAACTATAATTGAATTTTCGGCACCCCATTCTTTCGCAAGTTTTTTATGTTCAATAATATACATAGGTTCCCCATGTACGGGAATAACTATTTTAGGTTTTAAGTATGAATATAATTTTTTCATGCTGTCTTGGGTCGGATGTCCGGAAACGTGAACTAACTTTTCTCTGTCCGTAATAATAGTGCAACCGGACATTAATAAGCGTTTTTGTAATGCTGAGATAGCTAATTCATTGCCAGGAATTATACGAGAAGAAAAAATAACAACATCTTTGGGATCTAACTGCAACTGCCCGGGGATAGGATTGAGAGTCGCTATTTTAGACAAGGCCGAATAAGGTTCTCCCTGGCTTCCTGTACAAATATAAACAATTTTAGAATATTCGACTTCTTCAGCTTCTTCTTCCGTTAAAAAATCCGGAATATCTTTCATATATCCTGAGGATCTCGCAGCATTATCTATACGCCAAAAAGAACGTCCCATTAAACAAACTTTACGACCGCTCGCATGAGCTGCCCTGTATATACTTTCTATTCGTCCGACATTTGATGCAAAACAAGTGATGATGATTCTTGAAGGGGCCGTTTTGAAAATCTCTGTCAGAGATTTACATACATCTTGTTCTGTTTTTTCTTCTTTTTCCAAAAAAATGTTTGTCGAATCTGAAACCAATGCTAGAACCCCTTGCCGCCCTAGTTCCTTTAATGCGGAAATATTTATTTCTTGTCCGATCATAGGAGATGGTTCAAATTTCCAGTCGCCTGTATGAATAATTGTCCCTTCTTGTGTGCGAATAGCTAACATGTTGGGTTCCGGTATAGAATGATTCACAGGAATAAATTCTACTTCAAAAGGAGGGAGTTTTAGCAAAGAACCTTGTTCAACGGTTTCTAATTGAACGCGTCCTTTTAAATTAAATTCATCAAGCTTATCATCAATGAGTTCCGCCGTAAAAGGAGTCGCATAAATCGGACATTGTAAATCTCTCCATAGATAAGGAATAGCCCCTATATGATCCTCATGTCCATGAGTTATAATTATCCCTAATAAATCTTCTTTATGAGCGGTAATAAATGCAGGATCAGGCAATAAAACATCAATCCCAGGAAAGTGTTCCCCGGGGAAGCCTATTCCGCAATCCACAATAAGCCATTTACCCTTATATCCATATAAAAAGAAATTTTGACCAATACTTGTTACACCTCCTAAGGGAATAAAAACAAATGAGTCTTTCGGAATTACTAGTGGGGGGGTGCTTTTTTCTTCTGTCATATTTTCCTCTAAATTATAAAAATGTCTCCGGCCGTAATGGTCCTATAACTAGTTTCTGTTCTTAGAATAAGAGCTCCGTTATTATCAATTTCTTGAAAAATTCCTATTAATTCTTCATGCGGAAGGCGGACATGAATTTGTTTCCCTTGTCCTATTGCGAATTCTAACCATCTGCGACGGATTTCTTTAAATCCTAATCTTTTATATAGTTCTAACAGATATTCAAAATTTTTTAAAATTTCATCAAGGATGTTTTTAGGTGTTGCGTTTATTCCAAGGTCTTTTAGACAAGTTGTTTGATAAAGAGCTTGAAGGGGGGAGGATTTTATATTAACCCCTATACCTATGATGAGATTTCTGGATGAATCTTCGGATGTTTCTAATAGAATTCCACTTATTTTCTTTCCATCTATTAGTACATCATTCGGCCATTTTATTCGAGGAGATAATTTAGATAAACTCATCGCGACAGCCAGGCTGCTTATAAAACTGTAATAAAAAGCATCTTTATCAAAAGGAATAACAATAGACATAAAAAGATTCCCTTGTAAACTTGTCCATGTCCTTCCCATTCGTCCTCGACCATTCGTTTGATCCCCGGCATGAATAACCGTATAGGGGGGATATGTTTTCGCGGTGTCATTTGTACTGGATAAACTTTTAAAATAAAGGTAGTTAAACATAAGGGAGTTTCTTTCTGGATATTGTGATAAAACTATTAACTTTTATAAAAATTCCAAGAGTAAATAATCCTAGTCCTATCAACACAAAAGAATCTGTCAACGGAGTACTTTGAAGAGATTGTCTTAGTCCTAGAAGACTGATTTGTCCTCGAGTTAAATATAAAACAGAAAAACCATAGACTAACGCACTATATGAAACCAGCCCTTCTTTTAGAAGGGAAAGTTGAAGAGGGCGGAGTCTTTTTCTGATGACGATAAATCCATAAAGACATATTTGAAATCCTTCTAACCCTATGATAAGTGATATTAAATCACGTGCGGTTGCCAAAAGAAAAAAACTCATAAAAGCTAATATGTAAAATATTGCAGAAAATTTTTCTACTTTCTTCTTTCTTAACAAATAAAGAATTGTCCCTATTTCTAATCCATAACCGATGATTAAATATAAAGCTGACATTTCTCCGCGAATATCGTTTAAATAATAAGATGTATTTAAGATATTAAATAAAGAACCGCTTAAAATAAGAGTCGTAAAATAAATTAAATATGGAATGCGGCGACTAAAAAAAACACCTAAAATACCGATAGCGGCTAAAAAGAAACTTATCCAAGACGCTGTGAAGAAATATGCTTCTGATGAAAAATCAAACATGAGAAGATCCTTTTTTTTGATGCTTTTTCAAAGTATGAATGATTTTTTGGAGGATTATAAAACCGATTATCAATAAAAAGAAAAAACTTACTCGGTTGTTAAATGCCCAAAGCCCTTTGCAAAATGATAAAAAGCTTTCGCGGGAATAAGATAATGGAACAGGTAAATTAGACGCTAAAATACCATGTAAGCAAGAAAGACATTGAATACTGTCTAAATATAAATAAAGGCTATGCCCTATACTGGTTAGAAAGATTCCCGCTAAAATTAACTTAGGTGTTAACCAGATAATCGGGGGCAACTTTGCTTGTTTCTGTTGATGAGAAACTACGATAGCAATAATAAGAACAATCAATAAAAAAAACGCTCCTAAAAATGGTGTGCGAAAAAATAAACTGCTTAATCCTAAAATAGTGAGCGACCATAAAATAAGTATCTTCATGAAACCTATTGTAAGGGAAAGAAAGGCTGCTTGCAAGAGGAACCTTATCAAATTTATTAAAATTCTTTTACTTTTTCTATAAGTTCTTCAGGAATAGGCTTCGGATTTGCTGATTTTATGAAATTATTTAAAGGTTTCGTAATGTTAAAACGAATTGTTGTTTTTTTCTTATCTTGAGAATTTGTCTTGTCTCCTATAAATAAGAAGTCGGTTGTTTCATTTTCTAGTTCATTTAATATAATTGTTGCCTTTTTAAAAGGAAGATTTGTAAATATCTTTAAATTTGATTCTGGATATTTTTCCGGAGTATACGCTATTTCCCCTTCTTGAGGAATGAGAAGTTCCATGTTTTTCATTAAAAATTTCTTGTTGTTTAACTGAAGGGAAAAACTTGCAGAAGATATATTTCCTTGCATATGAAGAGGTGTAAGGTTTATATAAGGAATTAATTGACTCATATCAATATTTTTGGCTTTGAAGAAAAGTGCTTGAACCGGAGATTGGTAAGTTAACCAAGTTGGATCAATTCGGAAAATGACGTTTGCAAGTTCTAAATTCATACGAGAAATATTTAGCTGTCTTTTTGTTTTGTCAAAATAATAATCAATATCGACATTACTAAAAGGAACTGGTGTTTGGATGGATTCTATAAAGGCTTTTTGATTACGTCTTGTTCCAAAAGGAATAAAAGAAGTAATGCTCATCATTGAAGATAAACGATTGACCTGAGTATTTCCATAATTAAAAGAGATATTATCCAACAGAATATTCATAGGACCATCAATACTTCTGTTATTTCGCCAATGAATTTGACCTCGACAAGTTATTATTCCCGAGACATCTCTAAAATTATTATCAATCAAACTTGTAATTTGAGACGGTTGTAATGTATCTTTATTAAAGTGAATAGGCTGTGTTTCTACTACGGCTAAGACTTCTCCAGTGAAAGAATTAAAATAACCAGAGGCGGTTAAATTTAATTGTTTATTATTGGATTTAAGCTCCATGTTAAAGTATTGATCCGGAGAAGTTTGTAATTTTAAGGAAAACGGGATTTTTAGAATATTACTACTTACCAATGATGCGGAAGGGGTAGAAAGGGAAAGGGATACTCCATTATTGTCTGTTTGAGTCTCGATTTCAGCACGTTCAAACTTTAGTATATTATCGGCCCACTTCACATTTTTAGAAAATGTTTGTAAAGATCCGACCTTGTCAATAAAATCAAAATTTCCTTTTATTTTTGTTTCTCCCGTAGATACTAATAAGGAAGAGACTTCCGAACTTGTTCCTTTTTTAGTCAGATTATAAGAGGAATCGCGGAGGGTTGCATCAAAGGTTAAATTTGTTTTATCCAAGACAAATAAGTCTTGTTTTTCCGGGACTAAAGCAATCCGAAGAGAATCAAGAGTCGTTATTTCTGTGTCCCATATTTTTTTGGTAGGGACTGTGAGTGTAATGTCTGACGTTCGGGATTGACTAAATGTGCAAACACTATCTTTACAGTCTAAAGCCCCATTGAGTGTAAATTGAACGGAGTCTGCTTTTAAAAAAGATGTTTGAAGGTTTGTTAATTTTATATTTAAAGGATCTTTTGTCGATAAAGACTTTAAATCATCTCCAATCGTAACATTGCGTAAAGTAAGATTAATTTGGGATGATTTTTGTTCTTCGGATTTTCCAGGGAAATCTAAAATCATGTTCATATTTATTTTCCCGTTTAGGGCAGGAGTTAGCTGAAGGGATAATTTCTTCTCGTTATTTTCTTGTTTTAAAGAAAGGCTTGCGGTAATATTTTGCAAGGCGGTTTTTTGGGTTTTCCATGAGATAGTTCCCGATAGATTTTCTGCAGGCAGCTTGGGAAGAGTTAATTTCCCATTATCTATATTAATTAGCCAATTTGTTCCAGAAGGTTCTATTGAAATGGTTAATGATGCAGAGGTTGTTAAATAATCGTTCTGAACCGTAAAAGGAATAATAAATTGCCGTTGTTTTTCCAGATCGCCGATCCCTGAAAAATCAATAGGATAAGCTTGGTCTCCTACGTAGATTTTTGAGTTCTTGAATTGTAGCGATTGAATTTGCATTGAACTGTTACGATCT
Source organism: uncultured Alphaproteobacteria bacterium (assembly GCA_944392585.1). GTDB lineage: Bacteria > Pseudomonadota > Alphaproteobacteria > CAAHEQ01 > UBA3637 > CALXXA01. Next base: position 10,907 of record CALXXA010000034.1, read on the forward strand.
AATAGTCCAAGTTTAACAAAAGTTGTAATTAAGTTACGAATGTTGTACCTGTTTTCTTTATCTTGCTTGATAAATATTTCCAATGAATCAACGTTAGCAAGAGTGATTTTCCCTCTTAAGAAATCTGTAAAAGTATATTGTAAGCGAATAGATTTAACTTTAAAAAGACCCTGTTTGTCTTCAATATTTTTGATTATTAGTTCGGATAAACTATGAGAGTCTACTGTAAAAGTAACATTCGAAAGGCCTCTTGAAACAAGATATCCTTTTAATAAAGGCGTAAAGGCAAAATATAAAACAAAAAATATTATAAAAAAAAGAAGACCACTCATGTACAGGAGACTCATGAGCAACATCCATGTAATTTGAATTCGTTTATAAATTAAAGGATTTTGTTCGAAAAAATTATGAACTTCATCTTTATATTTTTTAAAGATTTTTGAAATTGTTAAAAAATTAAATTCGAACTTTTTCTTTTGTTCTTCCTCTGGATTGTCTTCTGGTTCTGCGATTAAATCAATTAGTGATGGAGGCTTGGCCGGTACATCGAGTATTTCTTTTTCGGCTTCTTCCTCGGTTAAAGGACCGATGTGTGCTGGTGCGTGAGGAGGAACTTTGATCGTATCAGTTGTGAAATGAATAGACTTCGGAGGTCCAGCGTAGGGTTCTTCAGAGGAAGCAAGTTTGGGAGACGGAGCGAAAACAAAAAATTTTTTCCCAGTTTTATTTTTTTGGGGGGAGGCCACAGTTTTCTTCGTAGAATTTTCCAACTCTTTATTTGTTATTTTATCCGCCATTTTCCCCTCTTTATTTGTAATTTAGTTTTATTTTACTCATAAATTAAATAATTTCAAGCATATTGCGAAAATCTTTTTCACTTATTATGGGAATATTCATTTTTAGAGCGAGTTTTTCTTTGCTTCCGGCATCTTTCCCACATATGACGAAGTCTGTTTTAGATGAAACATTTCCGGAAACTTTTGCTCCAGCAGCTAACGCCAAGGATTTTGCTTCAGATCTTGTCATCGTTTCCAAAGACCCTGTGAATACGATGGTTTTTCCCGTTAAACGGGTTCGTTGTTTTTTTGTTTTGAAAGGTTCTATATGAATGAGTTGAGTTAATGTTTGAATAAGATTTTTATTATGAGGTTCCTTGAAAAAATAAATTATGTTTGCAGCGGTTTGTTTCCCTATACTGTTAATATGTATTAAATCTTCCATAGCCGTTTCTTTATAAACTTGTTCTAAAAGATTTTCAATTGTTTGATATTGTTCCGCGAGTAATCGAGCGCTACTTTGTCCAATTTGACGAATTCCCAGCGCAAAAATAAATCTATCCAAAGGGGTGCTTTGTTGAGCTTTATGAATGGCATCAAATAGGTTAGAGACAGATTTTATTCCCCATCCATCTGTTTTTAATAAATCTTGATAGTGTCGTTCTTTTAAATAAAAAATATCTATTGGGGAGTGCAGCCATCCCCATTCAAAAAAAGTTTCAATATATTTTTTCCCAAACCCTTCTATGTCAAGAGCGTCTTTAGACACAAAATGTTTTAAACGTTCAACAACTTGTCTCGGACAAAATAATCCTCCGGTACAATAATGAGCTGCCTCATCCGGTTCTCTTTCTACTAAGCTTCCGCACTCCGGACAGGTCGTCGGAAATTCAAAAGGCTTCGTATGTTGAGGGCGTTTATCTAAAATAACTTGGACAATTTGAGGAATAACATCTCCGGCGCGCTGCACAATAACAGTATCTCCTTCACGAATGTCTTTGCGTTCTATTTCATCTAAGTTATGGAGTGTCGCGTGACTGACCATCACACCGCCTACATTAATAGGCTCTAAATCGGCGACAGGTGTTAAGACTCCTGATCGTCCGACTTGAATACGAATTTTCTTGATCCGAGTTTGTGCTTGTTGCGCAGGAAATTTATGAGCAATCGCCCATCTTGGAGAACGTGTAATAAAGCCGAGTCGTTTTTGATAATCTAATCGATTGACTTTATAAACAACGCCATCAATATCATAATCTAAAGAGGCTCTTTTTTCACTCATGTCCGTATAGTAATTCATCAATTCCGTGTTTGTTGAACATGCTTTGATTTCCAAACTAACAGGGACTCCCCAGCTTTTGATTAAAGTTAGAAATTCACTTTGAGACGTCCATGAAATGTGGCTGACTTCTCCATATGTATATGCAAATAAGCTTAATTTGCGTTTCTTTGTGATAAGTGGATCTAATTGTCTTAAAGAACCGGCCGCAGCATTACGTGGGTTCGCAAAAAGGCGTTTCCCTTCTTGCTCTTGAATTTGGTTAAGTGCGAAGAAGTCTGATTTCTTCATATAAACTTCTCCGCGTATTTCAATGACATCCGGTATTTGAGAGCCTTTTAAAAGCAAAGGTAAATCGGCAAGCGTTTTTAAATTAGCTGTAATATCTTCTCCGATAGCTCCATCCCCACGTGTTGATCCTTGTACAAAATGCCCTTTTTCATAACGAGCGGAAAAAGATAATCCATCTATTTTAGGCTCTGCTATAAATTCTAGTTCCTCCGAGGATGGTATGTTTAAATAACGGCGAATACGTTCTGTAAAATCTATAATGTCTTCTTTCTTAAAAATATTGGAAAGAGATAACATTGGAACTTTAAGCTCGACTTTTGAAAACCCTTCCGCGGTGCTTGCTCCCACTTTAAAAGAAGGACTATCTTTTAAAATTAAATCCGGGAAACGTTTCTCTATCGCGTCATTTCTGCGTTTTAACTCGTCATATTCCCAATCTTGTAAAAAAGGAGCATCTTTTTGGTAATAAGCGATATCACTTCTTGAAAGTTCTTCTTTTAACAGCTTTAATTCCAAAAGCGCTTCTTCATGTGTTAATTGATTAACCGGTATAGTTCTTAAAGACATGATTTCTCCAATAATGTTTCGGCTGCTTTCCTCGCAGCTGATGTGATTTCTGTCCCAGATAACATACGCGCTATTTCTTCAATACGATTCTCTTGCTCAAGAGGTGTAACAGTTGTTAAAACAGATCCGTTTATTCCATCTGTTTTGGAAACATTCATATGATGTGTCCCAAATGCGGCAACTTGCGGAGAGTGAGTCACAACCAGAACTTGGCAATCTTCCGAAAGTCGACGTAACCGTTCTCCGACCGCCGAAGCGGTTGCTCCACCGATTCCGCTGTCGACTTCATCAAAAATCATTGTGTCCGGTTGTTGTGTTTTTGCTAATATGACTTTCAAAGCTAACATAAAACGGGCTAGTTCTCCGCCGGAAGCTATTTTATGGATTGCTGATAAGGGAGCCGCATTTGTCGAAATACAAAATGTGACACGATTCATCCCGGTTGGACTCGCTTCTGTTTCTGGAAGTTCTTCTAAAATTGTCTTAAAATGGGCTTTCCCGAGTTTGAGAGCGGGGAGTTCTTTCCCAATGGCTTTATCTAGTTTCTCGGCTACTTTCTGCCGTTTAGCTGATAAAACTTTTGCGGCTTTTAAAAAAGAAAGCCGATTTTCTTCTTGTTGTTTCCGGAGTTCAATAAGTTCCTCTTCCCCTTTGTTTAACGTAGCAAGTTGTGTTTGATACTTGATGAGGCGGTCTGGTAGTTCATTACTTTCACAACGGTGTTTGCGAGCGAGTTCTTTTAAAGAAAAATATCTTTCTTCTATTTGTTCTAATTCTGCTGTAGGATTTTCAAAATCGCCGGATATTGCTTCTAGTTGTTCTATCGTTTCGTTTAAACCATTAGATACTTGATCTAAGCAGGAAATCAATGAATCAAAATGATTATTCCCAAGTCGAGAAGCTTTCTCCAGTTCTCTTTGGACCGAGTGGAGCATCCCACTGACAGTTGTTCCTCCGCCTCCGGATAATATCATGTAAGCATTGTTCAAACTCTCTGCGATTTTTTCTGAATTCATTAAAGTCGCCCGCTGTAAAGAAAGTGCTTCCTCTTCCCCGGTCTTAGGATTGAAAGTCTCTATTTCTTTGACGGCATGGCGTAAGTATTCTTCTTCTGCCTTTGCGGCCATTAGAATTTTCTCTGCTTCTTGTACGGCGGCCTGCTTTTCTTTCCATTTACGATATGATTGACTACAGACATTTACTTCTTCTTGTAAATTTCCGTAGGAATCTAACACATAAATATGTGTTGTGGGATTTAAAAGACCATGGCTGGCAAACTGTCCATGAATTTCTACAAGCATATCTCCGACTTGGCGTAATAAGCTAACACTGACTGGCTGATCATTTATGAAGGCTTTTGATTTTCCTTCTTTTGTGACAATTCTTCTTAAAATAAGAGGATTTTCTACTTCTAATCCTTGTTCTTTTAATAAAATGAATAAGGGATGTTTTTCTCCGATTATAAATTCTGCTCCGACTGACAGTTGATCGGATCCATAACGGATTAATCCGATATCTGATCTTGCTCCAAGAGCTAAAGATAATGCATCTAATAAAATTGACTTTCCGGCTCCTGTCTCTCCCGTGAAAACACAAAGACCTTCTTCAAAAGATAAGTCTAGTTTCTCAATGAGAACGACATTTCGAATGGACAATCCTGTCAGCACTTATGATACTCCATTTTTCTTCAATAGCTTATATGCTTTTTGATACCATTTGGAATCAGGATAATTATAACCTAAAACAACAGCTGTCCGTTTGGCTTCTTGCTTTAAACCTAATGCCAAATATGCTTCCGTCATACGATATAAAGCTTCTTGCGTGTGCATAGATGTTTGATAATGTCGAATGACATCTCCAAAACGATTTAATGCAGCGGCGTATCGGTTTTGTTTTAAATAATATCTCCCGACATCCATTTCTTTTCCGGCTAAGTGATTTTGAGTTAAGATAATTTTCCCCTTCGCATCTTTGGCATAATCTGTGGAAGGGTATAATATGACAAGTTTCCCGAAAGTTTCCATAGCCATTTCTGTCATTTTTTGATCACGAGCAACATCAGAAATTTGTTCATAATAACTCATTCCTTTTAGATAATACGCGTAAGGAGCGTATTTATTTCCTGGATGTAATTGTAAAAAACGGTCCAGAGCTAAAACAGCATCATCATATTTAGCGTTATGATAATTTAAATACGCAGCCATGATTTGAGCCTTCGCAGCCCATGGAGAATACGGGTGTTGCCTTTCAACTTCATCAAAAAGCTTAACCGCGTCATCGAGATTGTTTTTCTCAGCATTATTCATAGCATCATTATACAAATCGTTGACGCTGCGTTCCGGTATAAGTTGTTTTTTTTTTGATGAACAGGACACTAAAAAAAATGGGATAAGAAATAATAAACCGATTTTTTTTTTATAATAAGTCATTTAAAATTCCCTTTCATATATTTTACTATAACCGTTTTTTGTACGAGAGAAAAGGAAAATTTATTCGGTAGAGCTTTTTCTCAAAGTTATGGGGAGACATGGGAAGGATTTCGTTTTTAAAACAGAGCAGGCTGTTTGAGCTTCTTCTTTTGTTTCAAAACCTGAAAGACGAGAACGAAATAAATTTTTGTGGGTGTTTAATTGAATAAAAGTTGTTTTAGATTTAAGAATTTTTTGAGCCGATAACGCCTGTTTTTGAGCTTTGCTTCGAGAAGAAAAAGCTCCTACTTGAATACTCCATTCTGCTGGAGAGGAATCTCCTTGTTCAATGCTTGTTTTTTCTTCTTCGATGAAAGGTACGGATGAAGATGCTAATAAAACGGGTTTTGTCTTGGATTCAGACATTAAAGCAGCAACTTTTTGTTTTGTTTTATTTGCATTAGCTTTTAAAATAGAATCATATTTAGATTGATGAATACTTGAAATATACGCTTTCTGAGAAAAAGGGTTCGCTTGGGTCGTTTTAAATTCTTTTTGTTTTTGGGAGATTTTCGCAAATCCTTTATCTAATAAAATTTTCATTTGATTGTCACGTTTTTTAGCAGAGTCCTGTCCGATAACAACGCCAACAAGTGTTCTTCCGTCTCTGTGCGCGGTGGAAATAATGTTGTATCCGACCGCTGAAATAAATCCTGTCTTGAATCCTTGAGCTCCTTTATAATACAAAAGAATAGAGTTATGGGAATAATATGTTTTCCCGTTGAACTGAAAACTTTTGGTCGCAAAAAGAGGGTAGTATTTAGGAAAATGATTCATGATAGCCATGGCTAAAATAGCCATATCTTTTGCTGAAGTTACTTGTTCCGGATCATGTAATCCGGAGGCATTTTTAAATGTCGTATCTTTTAATCCAAGATCATGCGCGACAGAGGTCATTATTTTTGCAAATTCCTCTTCTGAAGGAGCTAATGCCTCGGCCAAAACAACAGCGGCATCATTTGCTGATTTAACTATTAAAGCCAAAATAGCCTCTCGAACAGTCATAACAGTTCCGGCTTTTAATCCTAGTTTAGACTTCGGCTGCTTCGCCGCATGTTTTGAAACTGGGATCGGATCATTCATACTGAGATAACCTTTTTCAAGAGCTTCAAAAGTAATATAAAGAGTCATGATTTTTGTTAAAGAAGCAGGATACTGCTTCATGTCCGCGTTTTTTGCATGTAGAATGTACCCGCTTTGAGTATCTGCAACCAGTGTTGAGGGCGTTTTCCATGCTTGCACAGGTAATACGGTTAAAGTTAAAAAAAGAGATAAAACAATCTTTTTTAAAAACATTTTTTCCTCTATTTTTACTAATTTAAGTTTTATCTTTTCAAACAAAAATTAATAAACAGTTTATTTTCTTATAAATATGTATATTAAAATGATTTTAAGAAATTGTTAGAGAAATTTAAAGGCAACTTCCCGAGAGAGAAGTTGCCTTTTCTTTAAATTTTAACGATACCTCTAATAAGAGCGTAAATTGCGAATAAAGCAAGTCCGATAATGATAATAACCAATCCTTTTTCAACGTTTTTGAAAACAGGTTGATTAGATTCATTTTGCTTCCGTGCCCAAATGTAAACAGGTATTCCTAAAGCAATTAAAATAGCGGCCATTAGCAGGTAGTTTAGTCCTGCCGCATAGATAAGCCATAATGCATAAACGGATCCGAGAATACTTGTAATTAAAGCAGCAGATCTTTTTATCGGTGCATTTAACGGATATTCTCCATCTTCACAGATTTTCCATAAATACGCCGTGCTGGTGAGATAAGCCGGTAAAACCATGACAGCTGTAATGGAGAGCATCATATTCCAGGCGTTATTGGAAAAATAGACGAGTAACATTCCAAGCTGCATGGCAAAACTTGTTACCCATAAAGAAACAGATGGAGAACCAGCTTGATTTTCTTTGGCGAATGCCTTAGGCATTGTTCCATCTTCTGCCATTGATTGAGGCATTTGTGCTGTTATCATTGTCCAAGCCAACCAACTTGCAAGTGTCGCGACTATTAGCCCAATGTTCATAAGCCATGCTCCCCATGGGCCAACGGCTTTTTCTAAAACTCCGGCCGTAGATGGATCCGGAACGGCAGCTAATTCCGCTTGCGTCATAAATCCGTAAGGCAACACTGAAAGCAGTATGTAAATAATTAAACATCCCAAAAATCCAATTAATGTCGCTTTCCCTACATCAGATTGGCTTTTGGCTCGGTTTGATAAGACAACGGCTCCTTCAATCCCAATAAAAGCCCATAGAGTTACAAGCATAGTACTCTTTATTTGATCACTGACAGGACCAAGAGATTTTAATTTTCCACTTATCGCTTGTCCCCAAAAATCATAATCAAACTTATTTACGTTGAAAAAGAATAATAAAATAAGGATAAACAGAAAAATAGGAAGCATTTTTGCTATTGTCGCAATTAAATTGACTATACTGGCTTGTTGCATTCCTCGTAAAACCAAAAAGTTAAATCCCCATATCAAAAAAGAGCCTCCGATAATTGAATAAAGATTATTCCCTCCTGTAAAAATTCCTGGGAAAAAATAATTCATGGCGTCCATTGTGATGATTGCATAGCCTACGTTTCCAAAGACCTGACAAAGCCAATAAGACCATCCAATCGTAAAACCCATGTAAGAACCAAAACCTTCTTTGCTGTACATGTAAATACCGGTTGTTAAATTCGGTTTCGCTGTGGATAGTATTCTAAATGAATTTGCAATAAAATACATACCTATTCCTGTAATGATCCAAGCTAGTAAAACCGCTCCGATAGAAGCGCTTTGTGCCATGTTTTGAGGTAAACTGAAGATACCTCCTCCAATCATTGAGCTAATAACAACTCCGGCTAGTCCGAATACTCCCATTTTCCCTGCGCGGGATATTTCGGAAGATGTCGTCGGGGGTGATTTTTTCTGTGACATTTTATTGACCTCTTTTTTTGAGTATGGAGTGTCTTTACGACACTCCATGATGCGTTTTTATTTCTTTAATTCTACAACAGGGGCATATTCAAAGTTTAAGAACCCTAATGCTGTTAATGAATATGCAAAGTTTTTTGTAATGTTGACATAATTGTGAAAAAATTGAAATTCACTATGTTTTTTGACATCTCTTAATTCTAATTCATGATTCATAGATTTTGTCAGCCACATTTCCGCGTGAGATTGTGCTATATTATCATCAATATAAGTATCAAAATATTCTACATATTCTGCAGCCCATCCTCCGAGGAAATTTCCTTTCTTATCTTTTCCCCAGACAATTCCAATTCCGGTCGCTATGGCTTTATGATCTTCAATACGCGCTCCATTGCCCGCCATAATGACTTCTAAAACGGCTCCGTGTTTAAATGTTTTTTCCACTTGTTCCACCGGGACGATGTTTCCAAATAATTCCGGAGGAAGAACGGATGTATAGGGGACGACGTTAAAATCATGAATTTTTGCTTCTTTTAATGCACTATCATAACAAAATGTTTCAAATGGTTGTGGTGGAATGCCATCATCTGCTTGCCCAACGCCTCCGGTGTAAAATGCAAGAGTTGGATAACGTGTTCCTAGTGTAGTCATTTTTTTCTCCTTGGTTGTAAATTAATGTTTTGTAATTTTTTAATTATAAAGTTGCCGAAGTCGATTCGAATATGCAACTATAAATAGAATAAAAATTCTTTATTAGCGTGTCAATCATATTGTCGCATGTGAAATATAGACTATTTTGTACTTGATATTACAATTTTTAATTGATATATTTATCGTGTATCAGGAAAGGAGATTATTATGACAAAAATGAGACTGTTAAATATAAGCCTTGTTTGTTCTGTTCTATTGTTTTCATGTCGTTCTGTTCAAAATTATGATGACATGTTGCATTCGTGGTTGGGACAGTCAGAGGCTCAACTTGTCGCAACTTGGGGGGCTCCTGTTAATATGCAAACAATTGCTCCGGGGAGACAAATATTTACATATATTAATGAAAAACAAGTAACGGTTCCTGGCGAAGCTCCGAATTATACGGCTTTAGGAGAAGATTCCGATTATAATACTTATGATGATTCTTTAGGGGAAACGTTTGATTACTACTGTAAAACGATATTTACCACTCAAGATGATATTATTGTCGGATACTCATGGGAAGGGGACGGATGTTTAATGCGTTAGGAAGAGCGTTATTTTTTTCTTTTTATAAAATTACGTGTTTGTGATCCTAAAAAGAATAATCCAGTTAAAAACAAAGGAACAAAGTAATATAAAATCCTAAACGTAATTAAAGCTGCCAAAATGCCTCCTTTTTCTTCGGGAGTATGAACAAATAAATATAAAAAAGCTCCTTCAAAAACACCTAATCCCCCCGGGACTTGGGTGGAAATTCCTATCAGTTGAGCGAGTATGAAAATTGTAAGAACGTGAATAATGTTTACATCTATGTGATAACTTAACAATGTGTAGAAAACCAAAGATGATGCAATGATATCTAAACTCCCTATAATCATCTGCTCTAGGGTCATCCTTGCCGAAGGAGCTTTAATTTGAATTTTTCTAAAAGATATTTTTCGTTTCGGATAAATAAAATAAATCCAATATAAAAAAACAAGTATGGAAACCAAAATAGCCCCTGTATAAAACCAATGAATATAAAGATTATTATGAGATTGATGAAAAAAACTTGATAAAATCAACGCTAAATCAAACACACAAGCCATTCCTAACAGATAAGTGACACTTTCAAAAGCAATCATCTTTAAAACATTTATTTCACTTAACCCTTGTTTCGAATAAAGCATGTAACGTAAAGAACCTCCGGCGATATAGGCATGTCCTGTTGTGTTTGTAACTGAAAAACTTGCCATCGCAGCCTCAATCACTTTAGCTTTGGGTAATTTTTTACCGATGTATTTAAGCGCTAAAAAATCATAACCTGAAAAAGCCATATAGTCACATAAAGTAAAAAACAGTGCTAAAAGAAGAATATAAAAGGGAGTTTGTGATATTAAGCTTAATAGCTGAGCCCAGCCTATTTTTTGTATCTCATTATATACCAGCCATAATGCGAGAACAAAAAATAAAAAAGCTAAAATCTCTAATAAAAAATCCAACCACTTTTTCATCATATTCACAAGATGTGCTCTTTTCATAGATTTTTCAAGAAGATTCTTGCAAAAACATCTTATTGTATGTTATATGATATTATATTTCAGGAGGTTGGGAATGAAAAGAATTTTGTTTGTTTTATTTGCTTTTGTCTGTTTAAACGCATGTTCTTCTATCAATGAGTTAGATGGATCAACAAGCATGCCGGTTAATTATAAATCAAATATTTCCGTAAAAGACTATGAAATTAAAGGAATTGTTCGGGGAGAATACTCCAGGACGTGCATTTTGTTAGGTTTAATTTGTTCCGGAGGAGTGTATATTTATGATGATTTGATTCAAAAGTCTCAAAAACTAGGCGGGAATTCTGTTGTAAATATGGTCGTTGACAGCGAGAATTCTTCTCCTTTGTGGTATATTTTATTTTCTAAAAAGAACTATCGCGCCAATGGGTTAGCTATTAAAATTACAAGGACAAATGCCGCTGCCCGAGAACTGTACACGAATAACTAATTTTAAGAGCTTCCTTCCGAAAAACAAAATGTTCTTATAAAAATTTAAAACATGTCTTGTCAAAAGAAGCCTTTTCCTCTACCTTATAAAAGGAAAGGAGAAGAAAATGTCTGTACAAAAAGTTGTTGAAAATGTGTACGCTGTCGGCGTTAAGGATCCAAAAAGGCTTTTGTTTGATCAGCTAATGCCTTTAGAAGAAGGGACGAGTTATAATTCTTATTTAATTAAAGGAAGTGAGAAGATAGCTTTGATAGATACTGTTTATCCTCCCTTTGAAGAAAGTATCGAAGAAAAACTGAAAAATCTTCATATAGACCATATAGATTATATTATTGCCAATCATGGAGAACAAGATCATTCCGGAGCTCTTCCCGGACTGTTAAAAAAATATCCTAAGGCAAAAATAGTGACGAATCAAAAGTGCAAAGAAATTACAATGGGTTTTTTGCCTTTAAAAGACGATGATTATATCGTTGTCGAGGATGGGGATTCTATCAGTCTGGGAAATAAGACTTTGAAATTTATGTTGATGCCGTGGGTTCACTGGCCGGATACAATGTTTACTTTTTTGAAAGAGGATGGGATTTTATTTACGACTGATTTTTTTGGAGCTCATGCGACTAACTTTGACTTATTTTGGGAGGATGATCCGCGTTTAATCCCGTTGGCTAAAGCTTATTATGCGGAAATCATGCAACCTTTTGCGAGAATTTTTAAAAAATATATTTCTCAAGTGGAAGAATTAAATCCTCAGATGATTGCTTCTTCTCATGGTCCTATCTATAAAAAACCTTCTTTTATTATAGATCTTTATAAAAAATGGACCTCCGAAAATAAAAAGAATCAAGTCATTATCGTTGCTGTTTCTATGTATGGATCTACTAATTTAATGGTTGATTATTTAACAAATATACTGACGGAGAAGGGTATCTCTGTAAAGTATTTTGACGCAGTTCATTTCAATGCGACAAGCCTGGCAAGTGAGTTAATTGACAGTATGGGGTTAATTATTGCAACGCCGACCGTTCTGACGGGACCTCATCCGGCTGTTGTCATGCCGATTTTCTTAACAAATGTTTTAAAACCAACCTTAAAGTATATTGCTTTGATAGGATCGTATAGTTGGGGAACTTTGGTGGATAAACAAGTTATGAATATGTTGAATAATTTAAAAGATGTTCAAATCTTGCCGCCGGTTTTAGTTAAAGGAACTCCTAAAGAGGCTGATAAGTTAGCTTTAGATGGTTTGGGAGAGGAAATTATTGCCATACATAACAAGTAATTTCTTGATATATAGAAAACTTTTTATTTTAAAAGTATCATGAAGCGGATGTGTCAGACTTGTTTCTTAAAATGTGATTTGTATCAAATTAAACAAGTTCATAAAATAAACCAGTCTGCCGCATCGCTTCTCCTGTGATAATAGCGCAAGAGAGAGCAACATTTAAAGATCTTTTATCCGGTCTCATGGGAATACGAATCCGTTCGTCTGCTTTTTGATGAACTTCATCTGGGACACCACAACTTTCTCTCCCCATTATAATGATATCATCCTTGTGATAAGTGAAGTCCGTATATAAGCGACTGCCTTTTGTCGTACATAAGATTAATCGGCCTGGAAGATGTTTTTGAAGAAAATCTTCCCATGAAAAGTAACGAGAAATGGTTGCTTCTTTTAAATAGTCCATTCCGGCTCTTTTTAATCCTTTGTCGTCTAGTATGAAACCACAGGGCTCAATAATATCAACAGAAAGCCCAAAACAAGTCGCCATTCTGATAATTGTTCCCGTATTTTGAGGAATATCAGGTTGAAATAACGCAATACGCATTACAAGGCCTCCATGGAAGCGAATTCGTTACATATCGGACAAGTCGGAGACCATACGTCGCTTGTATAAGCACATTTGGAACAAGAAAAAGAGTTTAAAGGTTCGGCTATCTTCATTTTATCAACCCACTTTTGAGCTTCTTTCGTATTGTGATGAGCTTCTTGTTCATAAAAAGCCATCATAGTAGCGACGGGCATGGTTAAAGTATACGCAGCTAAATAATCATCGAGTTCTTTTTTGGCTTGTCCCCATAGTTTTGCTTGTAAGGCGCTGTCAGCTAAAGCAAGGTAAGTGATTTTATTACCGGGATGTTTCGCAACGAATTTTTCAATTTTTTTATATCTGGAGAGAGCATCTTCTTTAGAAAATAAATTTGTATATGCTTTATATACTTCCCAAGATGGTTTTTTCTCCCATGCAAAGGTTAAAATACGTGGGGCTTTTTTAGGATAAGCCTTTGAAGCGTCTAAAGCTGCTTGAGGTAACCAAGGGGCTATGTTAAAAGCCTCTAACGGCTTGTCTAATTTTAGTAATAAAGTTGCCTCTTGGGTTTTATAACATAAATCAGAAAAAACATTTAATTTTCTGGAAAGATGCAATGTTTTCAAAGCATTTTCCCAATTTTCGGTGAGAGTTTGTAATTGTAATGTTTTTTGAATAAGCCAGGGAATATTTTTATATTTATCTAATGCTTTTTCGCATAGAGACAAAGCGGCGGTTAAATTTCCATTCTTTTGTTCAATGTCTATGAGTCCTTTCCATCCGGCGAGTTCTGTTTCTTGAGATTCCGATAATTTTTGAAAAACTTCGGGAGTCGGGTTTAAGAGAGTTTTTAAAAGTAAGTTTAAGGAAGTATTAGAAGAAAAAGTCTTATCAATGCGCTTTATAAGAGTCTTCCCCGCATTTTCATCTTTTGCCGCGATTGCGTTTAAAACTTGGAGCATTATGTTTTCGCGTCTTTTTTGTTTTTGGCGGATAAGAGACCGTCGTATCCATCTGACAAATAAGAAAGGAATTCTTAAAATATAAACAACTAAAAAAATGAATGCAATAAATGCAAGTAAAACAGCTACGGAAGTTGTTATTTCATAATCTAACCATGAAACAGTTATCGTGCCGGGATGATCAACGAGCCATAAACTCAGCAGAATAAAAACTAAAGCAAATAACAAAAATATTAAAACTTTTTTCATGTTTTAATTCCTTTCTTCATGAGTAAGAGATTTTATTATTTTATCCAGAGTAATACGGGCAGAAGCATTTTGTATAAAATCTGTCATTAAAAGATATTGTTCGGGAGGTAGATTTTTAAGAGTGTCGATCATTTTCTGGAGTTGCCCTTCTTTAAGTTGGTCGTGTGCTTTGTAGAGAATGTTCATTCCCGTAAGATTTTTATCCTGAATAACCAAAGGACGGATTTGAATGAGAGATTTAAAGAAAACACGAATATTTTCTGTCCATGACAATGTTTTTTCTTTTGTGTAGAAAGAGTAAGCGACTATTTTAGCTTCTTGAACATAAAATTGTTGTAATTGTGGAAGTGTCGGAATTCCGGTTATACCAAAACTACCCAATTGTTGTTGGACTTGTATGGCGAAAATGTTTTGAGGATCATTCAATAAAACTTTTTGCAACTGCTTTTGGTAAGGACGCCCGGTCGAAATTAAATAATAAAGAAATAAAGAATCTATTATTTTTTGATTTTGACGTTCTTTTAATGAATTAAGTTCTTTTTCCATTTCTTCGATTTTTTGGGTTTCTTTTTCAAGACACTCTGGCGAGGAGGCAGCAGGATAGGAAACATCATCGAAAGTGGACGAGGGAGAAGAAAGAAGACCTTGTTCTTTTGCGGAAGAGACAGAAGGGGTATCATAATCTAAAACAGAAGAGGGCAACGGCGCTGGAATTTTTGGGGAGGGATTTACATAAATAGGGTTAAGTCGATTTTGTGAAGGTGCAAAAAAATAAATATAAAAAATAAAAACAGTTAAAATACATATACTAATCCAGAAAATAACTTTAATAAAGGAAGAAACAGTTGGGGAAGCTCTTTTTATATTATCGTCAGAAGTAGATTTTGTTTCTTTATATGGTATCTCAGAAACAGATGTTTTAGAAAGTGTTTCTGTCAGAAGATTTTTCCCCTTGGATTTTTGAACCATTTTTCCCTCCGTTAAATAATTTTAAATAAGTGTAGCATTGTCTTTTTTAAAAAGAAAGTTTTTGATGAAAAAAAGTGAAAAAAAAATTGTGTTTATAAATGAATTGGTGTATGAATAAAAAAGAACATTTTAATCTTGGAGATATTATCATGAAAGCGAAGGAATCATTTTCCAAAATCTTGAATTTATTTTCTTCTGATATGGCTATAGATCTTGGGACGGCAAATACCGTGGTATATGTCCGCGGCAGAGGAATTGTATTAAATGAACCATCCGTTGTTTCTATCGCGGAGATAAAAGGGAAAAAACACGTGATTGCAGTTGGCGATGAAGCAAAGCAAATGTTAGGGCGTACTCCTGGTCAGATACAGGCGATTCGCCCCTTGAGAGACGGTGTTATAGCAGATTTTAATGTCGCAGAAGAAATGATTAAGCGCTTTGTCTATAAAGCCATAGGACGGAATACATTAAAGCGTCCAAGAATTGTTATTTGTGTTCCTTCAGGTTCTACAGCCGTTGAACGGCGCGCCATTCAAGATGCCGCGGAAAATGCCAGAGCAAGGAAAGTTTCTTTAATCGACGAGCCAATGGCTGCGGCTATTGGGGCAGGGCTTCCTGTCTCCGAACCTTCAGGAAGTATGATCGTCGATATCGGCGGAGGGACAACGGAAGTTGCGGTCATTTCGTTGGGAAATATAGTTTATTCTCGTTCTGTTCGCGTCGGAGGGGATAAAATTGATGAAGCTATTATTTCTTATATCCGCCGTAATCATAATTTATTGGTTGGTGAATCTTCTGCAGAACGTATAAAAAAAGCAATTGGGTCTGCATGTATTCCAGAAGATGGAGAAGGTGCTAAAATGGAAATTAAAGGGCGTGATTTGATGAATGGCGTTCCTAAGGAAGTCGTTGTAACAGAACGTCAGATTGCCGAGAGTTTAGCAGATCCTGTAAGCCAGATTGTTGAAGCGGTTAAAGTTGCTTTAGAACATACGGCGCCAGAGTTGGCGGCGGATATTGTGGATAGAGGAATTGTTATGACAGGCGGGGGAGCTTTATTGAAAAATTTGGATATTGTTTTGCGTCAATCAACCGGATTACCTGTGACGGTCGCGGAAGATCCGCTGACTTGTGTCGCAATGGGGACTGGACGAGCTCTGGAGGAGGATGCAAAATATGAGAATATTTTAACGAGTATGTATTAAAAAAGGAAGCGGTCCATGAAAAGCAGGATGGGTCGCATCCGAATATTTAAATTCTTTTACCGCCGTTTCGGGGTTTATTTATATTTTTTGTTGGCATGCGGATTGCTTCTGTTAGGGCTTTCAAAACATCCTATTTTAGAAAAAACCAGGTCTGTTATTGCCGATTTTACTTGTGAGATAGTTTCCATTTTATATACACCTTTCCAAGGGTTGGGGTATATAGGTGAATATATGAGCGACTTTTGGGATATATATAATGAAAATCTTCTTTTAAAAGAAGAAAACGATAAATTGCTCTATTGGGTGAATCGTGCGCAGCAATTAAAACAAGAAAATGATTCGTTAAAAAAAGAATTAAATTTTGCTGTTCCTTCTTTAGGAAAAACAATAACGGCTTATATCGTCGCCGATAATGGAGGCGCCTTCACGAGATCTGTTCTAGTGCAGGCAGGTGAAAAAGAGGGTGTTCGAAAAGGGTTTGTAGCCCTTTATAACGCAGGGCTCCTTGGACGAATCGTTTCCGTTGGAGAAAAAGCTTCAAGATTGTTATTATTGACGGATTATGCCTCTCGTGTTCCTGTTTATGTCGGAGAAAGACGTTATTTAGGAATCGTTGAGGGAAATAATTCTTCTATTTTGCATTTAACCTCCTTACCGGAAGGTGCTATTGTTCGAGAAGGTGATTATATTACAACCTCCGGTCATGCCGGTGTTTTTCCTATGGGGTTGGCTGTCGGGACTGTTTCTAAAATCAGAAAAGATGAAATTGAAGTTATTCCTTTTGTTTCTCAGGAAAAAGTGGATTTTGTCCGTTTGGTAGATTTCGGAATCGGAGGTCTCTTGCCTAGTGAAATAATAATTGAGGAGAAAAAATGAAATTTCGGGATATTTCTCCTTATTTAATGGATGGATTTATTAAAAGTATTCCTTTTCTTACATGTTTTAGCTTCCTTTTTTTAGGTTTGTTTCCTTTTCGTCTTTCTTTTTTTATCGAGCTTTTTCTTCCTTTTACCTATATTTCTCTTTTTTGTTGGCTGATTTTACGTCCGGATTTACTTCCTCCTGCTTCTATTTTCGTTTTAGGATTGCTGTCTGATTTGATATATATGAATCCATTAGGTATTAATACTTTTGTTTTTATGTTGTTTTATTTAATTGTTTATACTCAACGGAGGTTTTTAATCGGACATTCTTTTTTATTCCTATGGAATACTTTTGCCATTTTTATCATACCGTTGTTTATTCTTCAATGGGGTTTAGTCAGTCTGTTACGAGGACAGTTCATGCCGATTAATTCTATGATTGGACAATGCTTTTTGTTAATCGGATTTTATCCGTTTATAGCATGGTTTTGCTCAAAATTATATAACTCTTATTTGGATGATATCTCATGACTTGGCAGGCAGATGGAGTTAAAGAAATAACAAGACGAACTTTCCTGATGGGAGGAATTCAAATCGCTTTAGCCTGTGTTTTGTTCGGAAGAATGTTTTATTTACAGGTTATTGAAGCAGATAAATATAAAATGTTAGCAGATAAAAACAGAATAGGAGTAAGGCTGATTGCTCCTCCGCGAGGATTGATTTTAGATTATAATGACATTCCTTTAGCTTATAATAGAAAAGCTTTTCGGAGTGTTATTGTTGCAGAAGATACAAATGGCAGTGTTCGGTCTACTTTATTAAACCTTAGTAAGTTAGTTCCTATTTCCGATGAGGAAATTGAACGAATCGTTAAAGAAATTAAACAAAAACGTTCTTTTATGTCTGTTCGTATAAAAGACGATTTATCTTTTGATGAAATGGCTTCTATTCAGCTTAATATACCGGATCTGCCGGGAATTTCCATTGAAGATAGTTTAATGCGAGTTTATCCTACTGCGGAAAAAAGTGCTCATGCCATCGGATACATATCTTTTATGACAGAAGAAGATTTAAAAGAACAAGAAAAACTTCAAAAGATGCCGGATGTTCGTATCGGGAGAACTGGTGTTGAAGAATTTTATGAGGAGAAATTGTACGGGAAAACTGGAACCAGAAAAGTCGAAATTAATGCAGTTGGGCGAGAGGTTCGTGAATTAGAAAAGCAAGATGCCGTCCCGGGAGAAAATTTAAGGTTATTTTTGGATTCTAGATTGCAGGAAATCGGATATAACGCTTTGAAAGAGGAAGCCGCTTCTGCTGTTTTGATAGATATAGAAACCGGAGGAGTGAAAATGTTGGTTTCTACACCTTCTTATGATCCAAATATATTTAATGCTCCGTTAGATATGAAAACGTGGGAGAACTTATCAAAAAATGAACGGCGTCCTTTAATGAACAAGGCAATAGCCGGTTTGTATTCTCCGGGATCCGTTTTTAAAATAGTTGTTGCTCTTGCAGCTTTAGAAAATAATGTTATTAATGAACATACACGAATTCAATGTGACGGGAGACTTTTAGTCGGTAATCATCCTTTCCATTGTTGGAAGAAAAATGGACATGGTGCTTTAAATTTAGTTGAGGCTTTACAACATTCTTGTGATATTTTCTTTTATCAGGTCGCATATGACACGGGTGTCGATAAAATCGTAGAAATGGCTGCTCGGTTAGGATTCGGAGAAATAACAGGGATTGATTTAATCGGCGAAAAAGGAGGGCTTTTGCCGTCTCGATTATGGAAAGAAGCAAAATATGGAGATGCTTGGCGGCGAGGGGACACAATGAACTTGGGTATCGGGCAGGGATTCTTATTAGCAACGCCTCTTCAAATGGCGTTAATGATGGCTCGTGTCGCTGGTCAGGGGAAAAAAATTATTCCGAAATTAGCTCAGTCGGAGGAAGTGAAAATTGAAGAAACTTTAGATATTTCTCCTAAAAATTTGAAATTGGTGTTAAAAGGACTAAATGCTGTTGTTAATGAACGTGGAGGAACTGCATATCATACCAGAATTAATGTTAATGGTCAGCGGATGGGAGGAAAAACAGCGAGTACTCAAATCAGACGAATCACTCTTAAAGAACGAGAAGAAGGTCTTAAACAGCAACATGAGCTCAAATGGAAAGATAGAGACCATGCTTTTTTTGTAGGGTACGCTCCGACAGATAGACCAAAGTATGCTTTGGTGGTTGCTGTTGAACACGGAGGCGGAGGAGGCTCAAAAGCGGCTCCGATTGCAAGTGAGATTATGCGAAAAGTTTTGGAATTAGAACAAATTGATGTGGAAACAAAAAAAACAAAGGAAAGTCAGAAATGAGGCTTTTTTTAGATAGAAATTGTTATTTTAAAGATTTTGAAATGTCCCTGCAAGACAAGCTATTAAATATGAGTTGGTCTTTCTTTTTTTTAATTTGTTGTGTGGTCGGTATTGGGCTTATATTACTTTATTCTGCCGCCGGAGGTTCAATGGAGCCATGGGCTGAACGACAATTTTTTAGATTTATTTTAGGGTGTGGCGTTTTTTTTACGATCTTGTTAATTGACTTAAGATTTTGGATGAAATATGCATATGTTTTTTATGCAATTAGTCTGCTTTTACTGGTAGCTGTCGATGTTCGAGGAGTCGTCGGAATGGGAGCACAGCGTTGGTTGGACCTGGGATTTGTGCAGCTTCAGCCTTCAGAACTAATGAAAATTAATTTGGTATTAGCATTGGCTCGTTATTTCCACGGGAGCAGTAAAGAAGATATTGAACGTACGACATACTTGATTATTCCTATAATTATGATGTTATTACCTGTGGCTCTTATTTTATTACAGCCGGATTTGGGAACCGCATCTATGTTAGTTTTCGTAACCGGCGCAATTTTCTTTTTGGTCGGAGTTCAATGGTGGAAGTTTATAATTGTTGGATTAGTAGGGTTGGCTTCTATCCCAATAGGGTGGCATTTTTTACATGATTATCAAAAACAACGAGTATTGACTTTTTTGGATCCGGAAAGAGATCCTTTGGGAACTGGATATCATATTATGCAATCTAAAATTACCTTAGGGTCCGGGGGACTTTTTGGGAAAGGTTTCTTAGAAGGAACTCAAGGGCACCTGAACTTTATCCCGGAAAAACATACGGATTTTATTTTTACTGTTTTATCAGAAGAATTCGGATTAGTCGGTTCCTCAGTATTGCTTGTTTTGTATATGGCGATTATTATCTTAGGTCTTAGAATGGCCTTGAAAAGCAGTAATTTCTTTGGGAAAATTCTGGCATTAGGGTTAGTTGTTAATTTTTCTTTGTATGTATTTATTAATACGGCAATGGTTATGGGATTGTTGCCTATTGTCGGTGTTCCTTTGCCGCTTGTTTCTTACGGAGGATCGGCAATGATGGTTTTAATGGCCGGATTCGGCTTTATTGAGTGTGTTTATGTTAACCAAGAAATGGTTATCGGGCGGTTAGGTCTTCAAGATGAGTAAAATTACAGGTATTTTAATAATCTTTGGCGTGTAAGAGGAATTTTCTTTATATGTAAGTCTAAAAAATATCCTGTCAACATCAAAGCGTTTTTTATATCTTGAGTTTGTACAGGAGCGTTTTTATATAAAAAAGCCGGTAAAATTAAGAGCTTTTCTTTGTATGGTTCCCCTTTTTCCTGACTAACAGCACAAGCCGTTTTAGGGGAAACATAAGTTAAGTTATTTGGATCTCCTCCGCCGGCGCATTTTGTTAAATCTAAACCGAATCCTAGAATCTTTAAAAGTTGAAGCTCCAGCTGAATATACAAAATAATCCAATTTTCTTCTTCTAAATGACTTAAAAAGGTTAGAAGTTGATGAAAAAAATCAGGTAAAATTTCTCTTTCAGGGAGTGATTCATCTAAAAGTTGACATATCGTCGAAAGTCCGGCTAAACGCAAAGAGTCATCTAAATAACGAATGCTAAAAGGATTAATTGTCTCATAAGTGTAGTTGCCTAAGTGTTCTGCTAATCGGGCATGCCATTTTACAGATACAAATGTCCCGGGTTGTGGAAGCGTCTTATTGCGAAGTAATCCTAAATATTTTCCGTGATGTTGTGTGAAAACACTTAAAATCATAGCGTTTTCTCCATGACGATGACATGATAAAACAAGTCCCGTATCTTTGAAATCAGGCATTAAAATCTAATCCCCACTCTTGATACCGCTCAGGATCGTTGAGCCAATTTTCTTTGACTTTCACAAATAAAAATAAATGAACTGTTCTCTTTAACAAGTGACTTAATTCATTTCTTGAAGATGCTCCGATTTTCTTTAGCATAGAACCTTTTTCTCCAATAATAATGGCTTTTTGTCCTTCTCTTTCAACATAAATGGTTTGTTCAATCTTTATCTCTTTGGTTTCTGTCTCCGTCCAACGTGTCGTTTCTACTGTTAGAGAATAAGGAAGTTCTTGCCGTAAATACAAATATAGCTTTTCGCGTGTTACTTCCGCCGCAAACAACCGAATCGGGAGATCAGATAAATTATCTTCGTTGAACAGATAAGGACCGGAAGGCATTTGGGAGGATAGATAGTTTAAAAGGTCTTTAACATTTTCTCCTGTCTTAGAACTAATGAAAAAAATTTGTGTGAAAATCTCAATATCCTTCAATTGATTAATTAATGGTAAGAGCTTTTCTTTCTCTATTAAATCAATTTTATTGAAAACTAAAATAGATTCTTTTTTGTTTTTTCTTAGATTTTCAATAATCATAGAAGTGTCGGAGTCAATTCCTTTTCGGGCATCAATTAATAATAAACGTATGTCGGCATCATTGGATTCTGTCCAAGCTGCAGCTATCATGGCTCTGTCTAACCGTCGTTTCGGTTTAAATATTCCGGGGACGTCAACTAAAATAATTTGTGTGTTCCCTGCCATAACGATTCCACGCACTCTGGAACGAGTTGTTTGTACTTTCGGAGAAACTATTGAAACTTTCGCTCCGACCAATAAATTGACTAAAGTTGATTTTCCCGCGTTCGGAGCTCCTAATATTGCAACGAAACCACATTTCGTCTTATTACTCATCAAAAGACACCTTTTTTAAAAATTGTTCCGCTGCGGCTTGTTCCGCATGCCTTTTAGAGCTTCCTTCCCCTGTTACTCCTTTATAACCAGGAAGTTTGACTTCTATTTTGAAATGGGGAGCATGGTCAGGACCTGTTCGGTCAATGGTGTTATAAACAGGTAAACCTAACTTATGCTTAAGACTCCATTCTTGTAACATTGTTTTTGAATCAACCGGGGGTTGAATTTTCTGATTGATTAAATCTGTATATAAAGGAATAATAAAATTTTGAGCCGCTTTTATCCCTCCATCTAAATACAAGGCACCCATTAAAGCTTCCAAAACATCAGCTAAAATGGATTGATTATAACGTAATTCCGGTTCATTTGTTTTTAGATTCTCATGGAGACTTAAGTTATGAGCCAATATAGCAAGGGTTTCTTCTCGGACCAATGCGGTAAATCTTTTAGCTAAATCACCTTCTGATTCTTTAGGATGTTGTTTATATAATAGTTCTGCAATGGTTAAGCCTAAAACACGATCTCCGAGAAATTCCAAGCGTTCATAAGAGGCTGCTTTTCGACCATGCGCTAATGTTATTATTTGTGTTATCAGAGTTTTATCTTTGAAAATGTATCCGATTTTTTTTTCTAAAGTCATGGCTTAATCCTCATAAAGAGCCTGTCCCAACGTATGGATTGACCCCAATTCCAAAATGCTAAAAAAGGAGATTCCCCATTATTAGAGTAAAAAATAAACTGAGCTTTCCCTATTAAATTTTCTTTTGGTATGTAACCAATCATGTCAAACCGACTGTCTTGAGAGTTATCTCTGTTATCTCCCATAAAGAAAAAATGATTTTCCGGGACGCGGTAAATAGGTGTGTTGTCTACTGGACCACTGTCGGAGAGTTCCATTATCTCATGAGTTACTCCATTTGGTAAGGTTTCATCATAGATTGTATAAGTAACGGAGTGTCCATACGTAGTTTCTGTTTCATATCTTTTAAAAGTTCTTGGAATAAGCTCCCCATTAATATAAAGGCGTCCGTTCTTTACCTGGACCGTGTCTCCAGGCATCCCTATAAGGCGTTTGATATAGTCTTCGCTCGTTAAAGCTCTTTTCCAATAAGGAATATCGGAATCTTGAACACGTCGGAATATTACGACATCACCTCTTTCGGGTTCTTTATAAAAAAGACGATCCGAAAAAGGTATAAAACTAAAAGGAAAAGAATGTTTAGAATAACCATATGTGTATTTACTGGCAAAAAGATAATCTCCAACAAGTAAGGAAGGGATCATAGATCCCGAGGGAATGTTAAAAGGGGCTCCTACTAAACTTCGGATTATTATCGCTATGACAGCTGCCCATAAAATAGCTTTTATATTTTCTTTGATTTTATTCGGTTTATTTTTTGTTTCAGTCATTTTTTGTCTTTTTTTTTATGATATTTTTTGTTATAAGAAGGCATATACTATAAAACTTTTTAATTTGAAATTCAATAGGCACAATATATATGTTGGACTTTAAAATAATAAAAAAATCAAGGAAGGCTCGAAGAGGCGAATTAAAAACAGCTCATGGGTCTATTCAAACGCCGGCTTTTATGCCTGTTGGAACTGCAGCTACCGTAAAAGCCATGTTTCCTGAGTCCGTTGCGGCTACCGGAGCTGAGATTATCTTAGGAAATACCTATCATTTGATGCTTCGTCCGGGGGCTGAGTTGATTGCTCAACTAGGCGGGTTACATCAGTTTATGGGGTGGAATAAGTCTATTTTAACCGATTCAGGTGGTTTCCAGGTTATGTCTTTATCTCAATTGCGTAAAATTACAGAAGAAGGTGTTTCTTTCGCTTCTCATATTGATGGGAAACGCTATATGTTGTCTCCTGAAAAGTCCATTGAAATACAATATTTACTGGATTCGGACATTACGATGGCTTTTGATGAGTGTATGCCTTTCCCTTCTTCTTATAAAGATGTCCAAAAATCAATGGAACGGTCTATGCGATGGGCAGAACGTTCTAAAAAATCTTTTAATAATAGAGAGGGATATGGGATCTTTGGAATTAATCAAGGAGGAATGTTTTTGGATTTAAGAGAATTTTCTGCTCGAAAGCTAATAAGTATCGACTTTGATGGGTATGCTATCGGAGGGTTGGCCGTCGGGGAAGGGCAAAAAATTATGTTTCAAATGTTAGATTCTATTCCTGATATGCTCCCTGATAATAAACCGCGCTATTTAATGGGAGTTGGGAAACCTTCGGATATCGTCGGCGCTGTTTTGCGAGGCGTTGATATGTTCGATTGTGTTATGCCGACACGTTCCGGAAGAACTGCTTTAGCTTTTACTCGAGAGGGAACTTTGAATTTACGAAACGCTACGCATCAAGAAAGTCCAAATCCTTTAGATTATCACTGCTCTTGCCCCGCCTGTACCCATTACTCCAGAGCTTATTTACATCATTTGTTTAAGGCTAAAGAGATTTTAGGAGCTATGTTGTTGACTTGGCATAATATTCAATATTATCAAGACTTAATGCATTCTATTAGAAATGCTATTGAACATGATTCTTATGAGGATTTTGCAGAGACTTTTTTCGAAAAACAAGAAAAATCAAAGAGACCTTTATGAAAAATACTTCAAACCGTAATTTCGGATGTCAACCATTCATTTCGAATTTAAAAAAACTAACGAAATCCATTTTCGAAAAAAGAGGCTTCTCTTGTATGGATATTATTGAATATTGGGTTGATATTGTCGGTATGGATTTAGCTCAGGGAGTTAAGCCTGAAAAAATCTCATATTCTCAGAAAAACAAAGGAACCTTACATGTTTCTTGCTTCGCGGGGGCGTATGCGACTTTGTTGGAACATCGTAAAAAAATTGTGTTGGAGAAAATTAATACTTTCTTTGGGAAAGAAGTTATTCGAGATATAAAAATCCGCCAAACTCCTTCTCTTTTAATAAAAGAAAATCCTCAAAGTGAAAAAAAACAACTCATTTCCAAAGAAATTAAACAAAAAGTACAAGAAAAAATACAGATAATTCCTGATAAAGATCTTCGGCAGGCGGCATTTCAATTAGGAATATCAATTTTTCAAAAGAAAGTTGATTAGGACTTGCTTTCCAAATAAGAACGAATTAAACTAATCAATTATATGAAAGGGAGAAAAATGAAAGGATTATGGGCAATTATTTTATTAGCTTTGTTGGTATGGGGGTATATTTATTACCGAAACAATCAGTATTCAACTTTGGGGGAAATTGCTGTTCCTTCTTCTGATCCGCAGGATACTTATGAACCTTTAATTCTGGGAAATAAAGATAAAGGAATATGGTCTATCGTTGCTAATGCTGCCGAATTAAAAAAGGAAACTCTTTCTGTCAGTCCTAAAACAGGAGAGAAATCTCAAACAATACATGTCTTGCCTGAGCAACCAAGAATGATGGGGAAGGAAAATGCTCCGATTACGATGTATTTGTTTTCCTCATTAACTTGCAGCCATTGTGTGGTATATCATCTGAAAACTCTACCTGAATTGGAAAAAAAGTATATTGATACCGGGAAAGTAAAGTTGGTTTATATTGACTTGCCTTTTGATCGTAGAGCATTGGCCGGCGCTATGTTAACAAGGTGTGTCAAACCGGAAACATATTGGAAGTTTTTGAATGTTTTGTTCGAAAATCAAGATCAATGGGCTTTTAAAGAAAATGCTCAGGATATCATCGAGAAATATGCTGCTCTGGCCGGATTGGGCAAAGCAGATATGCAGTCTTGTTTGTCAAATAAAATCTTACAGCAGTCGTTGATACAAAACAGAGATATTTTTATGGAAAAATATGATATTCAAGGGACTCCTACAACCGTTTTAATAAAAAATAATATTATTAAAAAAATTGTGGGGGCTGATTTGAAAGAATTGGAGGACGCTATTAATGCGTTGGATTCTCATGAATGAACAAGAACAGATTCTTATTAAATCCAAAGAATTGGAAACAAAAATAAAAAGTCTTCATGAACAAGTTGCCGAAAAAACTTCTGATAAGACAAAACAGCAAGACGTAAGTTTGGGCGTTGCTATTATGTCGGATTTGTTGGGAGGAATTATCGCCGGGGCTGCAATTGGGTTTTTAATTCAGCAGTTTTTTGATACAAAGCCGTTTGTCTTAGGAATTTTTATTTTCTTGGGAGGAATTGCCGGTATATTAAATGTTTATAAATATGTTCGTCGAGCCGAGAAGAGGGAAAATAAGTGAATATTCAGCCTTTAGAACAATTTGAATTGAAAACTCTTATCCCAATTCGTATAGGATCGATAGATATTTCTCTGACGAATTCCAGCGTTTCTATGATTTTGGCGACGGTGCTTGTTTTGTCCTTAATGTTTGTTATGACACGGCGGTTGAAAATTATCCCGCATCCTGCACAGTCTATTGTTGAAGTTTTTTATAGCTTTATAGCTAAAATGGTCTATGAGACAATAGGGATGAAAGCTGAAAAGATTATTCCATTTATTTTTACTTTGTTTCTTTTTATTTTATTTGGAAATCTTTTAGGATTATTCCCTTATACTTTTACTTTTACGACTCATCTGTCCGTTGTGGGAGCTATGGCTTTGCTAGGATTGACTTTGTCAACAGTTATAGGAATATATCATCAAGGATGGGAGTGGTTACGTGTTTTTTTCCCCATCGGAGTTCCTGTTCTGTTGGCGCCGATTATTATTCCTATAGAAATTATTTCCTTTTTATCAAAACCATTTAGCCTTACCGTTCGATTGGTCATGAATATGGTTGTCGGGCACATTATGTTAGATGTAATAGCGGCATTCGTGGTGGTTTTAGGATTGGTTGGTTTTGTCCCTTTATTTTTTGTGGGTATTCTTATTATTTTTGAAGCGGGAATAGCATTGCTTCAAGCGTATATTTATACTATCTTAACATGTATTTATTTATCGGAATCTTTTGAAAAACAACATTAAAAGGAGAAAATTATGGAAGAGAATTATTTACAATATATTGCACAAGCTGCGAAGTATTTATCAGTCGGTATTTGCAGTTTAGTTATGATTTCTGTTGCCAGATGGGTCGCAGAGGTTTGGATTACGATTATTTCCTCAATCTCTCGGAATCCCAGTGCGAAAAATGACATTACCTTGTTCGGATATATCGGGGCTGGTATGACAGAGGCGATTGCTCTTTATGCATTAGTTTTAGCCTTTATGATGTTATTTTCATAAGATAGGTCTTTGGTATGCCTCAGTTTGAACTTTCTTGGTTCCCAAGTCAAATTTTTTGGTTGGTTGTTTGTTTCTGTATTTTATATTGGACAATTTCGCGGATTTTATTGCCTCCGGTTGTTCGTGTTATGAAAGAGAGAGAGCAAAAGATCCAATCTGTTTTAAGGCAGGCCGATGAGTTAAACGCCCAAGTCGATCTTTTGATACAAACACGCCATAAATACTTAAATAAAGCTCAAGAGAAATCTGATGAAATTATTCAAAAAGCTCATGAAGAAATTACCAATAACCATATTCTGCAAGAGCAGCATTTTTTAAATGTGTTAAAATCAAATACTGCTAAGACCGAAAAAGAATTAAATGCAAAACGAAGAGAAGTTTGTTCTCACCTGAAAAATATAACAATCCAATTTTTAGAAATTATTTTTAAAACAATATATCATGTTCATCCTCGTAAAAGCTCAATAGATAAGGCAATGGATGCTCATTTGAAGGAGTTTTCTAAATGAATACAACGCTTGTCTTAATACAAGATGTTATTAAAACAGAATCTTTTTGGAAGGCAATAGCTTTTGTTCTTGTTGTTTTATTGACGCTTGCTCCTGTTTATACATTTTTAATGCGGCGAATGCAACAACGCTCTGTTCAGATTCAAAATCATATTAAAGAAGCTTTAAAGCTGCGGAAAGATGCTAAAGACCTTTTAGAGGACTATAAAAAAAAGGACGCTTTAAAAGAAGCCGAACAGTTGGATATCTTAGAAAAAGCAAGAAAAAATGCGGCGATCTTAAAAAATGAGGCCCTGATTCAGTTGAAAGAGCGTCAACGAATGAAGGAAAAAGAAATTTTAGACCGTGTGAAGATGATGAAATTAAATGGTTTAAAGGAAATTAAAGATGATGTTTTGGCGTTTGCTGTTAAAACAACAACTTCTTTTATGGAAACAGATGATAAATTTCGTTCTGAAAAGGAATTTTTTGATCATGCTTTGAGTGAAGTTGAGCACGTCTTAAGTGATACAAAAGAAGTTGAAAAAGTTTTTTAATGCTTTATAATAACTCCTATTTTTATAAGAAAGGGATGACTGATGGAAAATGAGATAAATTCTGGGGATGCATATGTGAAAAATGATCGTGTCCCTTCTGTTTGGATTGTTGATCGTGTATTAAGCGTTTATACGCCGCCTCATGTCAGATTAATTGAGCAAGGAGGAAATGGTCGGACGGCCACTGTTGCTGTGAATACTCTGTTGGATGAAAAGTTCTGGCGTAGAGTAGTTCAAGAAAAATAAAAACTTCTTACCAAAAAGAGGAGAGTTTCCTTTTTGTTCGTATAAAAAAAAAGAATTTTAGTACGAAATTTTAAAAAGAAGAAATAAAAGTTTTTTATATTAGAATAAATAAGCAAAGGATCTTATAATTACTCTATTCCCATAATAAGATCATTTAAATCCTGACGTTCTTTATCATCGTAAAAAGATCTTTCTTCCAGAGGTTCTTTTTCAACTTCTGATTCGATTTTTTTATCAGGGGTAGATTTTTCAATAAGATTTTCGTGCTCCATTAACTCTTTAATACTATCAGCGTGGTTCCCTGACTTTTCTATGTTTTCCATAAGAGTTGGAGGTAATAGTCTTTCTAATATTTCTGTTGATTTTTTGATATAAGGAATAGAGAAGTTTGTCTTTTCATATTTTTCTATATCTTGTTTCGGGATAAGAAGAGAGGCTGAAAAATAAATAATTGTGATTAATAACGCGCCGCGCAAAATCCCAAAGAATAAGCCGAGTAATCTATCTAACCCGCTTAAAGCAGATTGTCGAAGCTTCCCAGTAATATATGCATTAAATAAAGTGCAAATGACTAAAATGACAAGGGCTATACAACCGGCTCCGATTATATCGGCAATTGTTGGGTTTGAAATTATCTTTCGGAAAAGAGGTCTGACATAGTAAAGTCCATAAAGGGCTCCTAAAGCAGCGAGAATCCAAGCGGTTAATCCTAGAAGTTCTCGAACTAATCCCCGGTAAAAAGCAAATATAACTGAAATCAAAATTGTTAATAAAACAATAATATCAATAATTCCCATTGTGTCCCCCGATAAATAAATCAACGATTCCTTTTAAATGTCCTTCTTCTTTAATATGAATGGTTGTTCGTCGTTCTGTTTTTTTTGTTCGAGCCGGAGGCATAAGTGCTTTTTTAAAACCTAATTTATCAGCTTCTTTTAAACGCAGATCCATTTGTGCAACCGCTCGAGTTTCTCCAGATAATCCGATTTCTCCGAAAACAACCATATCTGCCGGGACAGGGATTTGTGATAATGAAGAAATAAGAGCTGTTGCGACCGCCATATCTGCGGCGGGCTCTGTGATTTTTAAGCCTCCGGCAACGTTTAAGAAAATATCTTTATTTCCCAGAGTAAGACCGCATCTGGCTTCTAGAACAGCGATTAACATGGAAAGACGATTTGAATCCCATCCAACAACGGCTCGACGAGGAGCTGTTCCGGTTGAAGGCGCTATTAAAGCTTGAATTTCAACAAGCATTGGTCGACTGCCTTCAATCCCTGCGTAAACACACGAACCTGAAATATTTCCTCTGCGCTCTGCTAAAAATAAAGCAGATGGATTGGGAACTTCCGATAATCCTGTCCCGGTCATTTCAAACACACCGATTTCATCTGTTGCTCCAAAACGATTTTTGACCGCCCTTAAAATACGAAAATGATGTCCTCTATCTCCTTCGAAATAAAGAACAGTATCTACCATGTGTTCTAAAACTCTGGGACCAGCTAATGTTCCCTCTTTTGTTACATGACCGACTAAAAACAGAACAAACCCTTTACGTTTGGCCATACGAATAAGCTCATGACCTGCCGCTCGAACTTGTCCGACCGTCCCCGGAGCGGAATCAAGAGTATCAACATACATTGTTTGAATAGAATCAATGACGACAATGTCTGCTGTTTCAGGGCCATCTAAGGATGTAATAATATCTCGCACATTCATGGAAGATGCTAAATCAATATGTGCATTTGTCAGTCCTAAGCGGTGAGCCCTTAAGCGAATTTGGTCAATAGATTCTTCCCCGGAAATGTAAACGCAACGAGTGTGATTTTCTTTTTTATTTACTACTTCTGCTAATTTAGCTGTTGCTTGCAATAATAAAGTTGATTTTCCTATTCCCGGATCGCCTCCAACTAAAATAACGGATCCGGGGACAAGTCCTCCTCCACAAACACGGTCTAGTTCTGTTATTTGGGATTTTAAACGAAAGGTCTGTTCACTGGTGCCTTTTAATGTGACAAAGTTTAAATGATGTCCTGCTTTTAAAGAGACCGATTTAGGACCTTCCGCCGAAACAATTTCTTCTTCTACGAGTGTGTTCCATTTCCCACAAGCGTCACACTTTCCGGCCCATTTAGGAAAAATAGTTCCGCATTCTTGGCATACGAAATGAGAAGTTGCTTTACCCATTATTCATTTTCCTTCACAGTCATTTGTATAGGACCTTGAGCAGAGCCGTTAATAAATTGGACAACATATGGATTTTTAGTTTTTTCAATTTCTTTTACGGTTCCTATCCATATAATTTTCCCTTTGTATAACATGGCTATGCGATCCGCTATTTTCCTAGCGGAAGCCATATCATGCGTAATTGTAATAGCTGTTGCCCCAAGTCTTTTGACGCTGTCTACGATTAAGTCATTGATGACATCAGACATAATAGGATCTAATCCTGTTGTCGGCTCGTCGAAGAAGATAATTTCCGGATTGGCTGCAATGGCGCGAGCTAACCCGACTCTTTTTTTCATCCCTCCGGATAAATCCGCCGGGTATAATTCTCCGACATCATGGGTTAATCCGACTTGAGCCATTTTTTCTAAAGCTATTTTTTTGGCCTCTTTTTTTCTCATTTTATGACCTTGTATCAATCCGAACGCAACATTTTCCCAAACAGGCATGCTGTCAAATAAAGCGGCTCCTTGAAAAAGCATTCCGATTTGAGAATTCATTGCTTCGTGAACTTTGGAGGAGGCATTGATAATTTCAACTCCATCTATCGTAATAGATCCTTCTTCCGGGGTTAATAAACCTAAAATTGATTTTAAAGTGACGGATTTTCCTGTTCCTGAACCGCCGATGATAACTAATGATTCTCCTTTTCTGACCTCTAAATCCAGACCGTCTAAGACGACTTTTTTCCCAAAGGATTTATGTACATTTACTAGTTTTATTTTGATAGGGATTTCTCTTTTAGATGAAAAAAGAGCCATTGTTTTTTGAACAAGAGTTTTATTAAATTTCTTATGTTCCGAATCTTTATTTTCAATCATTATTTATTTCCTTATGAATTAAAGAAAATCTCTGTTAAAATATAATTGAATATTAATATAAGAATAGAAGCAGAAACAACAGCTCTTGTCGTTGCAGAACCTACTCCTTGAGCGCCTCCTTTGGAGTTGTAACCGCTGTAACATCCAAGCAGTGTAATAATAAAACCGAAAACAGAAGCTTTTACAAGGCCTGATATAATATCCATTGGAACCATAAAATTCCATGTGTTGACAAGATAAGAAGAGGCATTAAAATCAAGTTTATAAACACCTATAATATACCCGCCGCAAATTCCAATAATATCTCCGATTAAAACTAAAACAGGCATCATAAGAACGCCGGCTAAAATCCTGGGGGATATGAGGTATTTAAAAGGGTTCGTCGACAATGTCGAAAGAGCGTCAATTTGCTCTGTTACCCGCATGGTTCCTATTTCCGCGGCCATCGCTGCTCCAATTCTCCCCGCTACCATTAATCCTGCCATAACCGGAGCTAATTCTCTTGTAACGGCGATTAAAACAACCATAGAAACGGCTCCTTCCGCAGAAAACCTAGAAAACCCAGTATATGTTTGTAAGGCAATAACTGCTCCTGCAAAAAAAGTTGTTAATGCGACAACCGGTAAAGAGTAAAAGCCTATTTCTATTAATTGTTCCGCGATTTTTTTGAAATAAAAGGGTGGCGTAAAGCAATGATAAATAGATTTGAGTGTGAAAATGCCGAGTTGTCCCGTCGCTCTTAAAAAACGGATAAAAACACGTCCGAGAAGTGAAATAAATTCCATTACAGACCTCTTTTTGTACTTTCTTTAAGGACTATATCTGTAATTTATCTTTTTTGCAATAGGAAACACGTTTTTCTATTGACAAAAAAAAAGAACCAATATAGAACAAAACGAGTATATTGTATGAGGAAAAAAATAAAATGCTTACAAAAAAACAATATGATTTGCTTCTTTTTATCGATAAATATTTGAAAAAAAACGGCGTTTCTCCTTCTTTCGATGAGATGCGAAGTGCTTTGAGATTAAAGTCAAAATCCGGAATCCATAGGTTAATTCAAGGGTTGGAGGAAAGACGATTTATTCGACACATCCCTAATAAAGCAAGAGCTTTAGAAATTATCCGTATGCCGGAGAACTTAAAAGCTGAATTTTTACAAAAGGATGATTCAGATACCTTTGTAGAAAAACAATTTAAATCTTCTTTTAAAACAGAGTTTACAGATATTCCTCTTTATGGGAAAATAGCTGCCGGTGTTCCTATCGAGGCTGTGAGAGATGTTACTACAACAATCAGTATTCCTTCTCAAATGATCGGTATGGGTGAATATTATGCTTTAACGGTTGAAGGTGATTCTATGATTAACGCCGGTATTTTAGATGGTGATACAGTGGTTATTAAACGTATACAAACAGCTGAAAACGGAACTATTGTCGTCGCCTTGGTGGATGGAATGGAAGTTACCTTAAAAAGATTCCGTCAAAAAGGAAATATGATTGCTTTGGAACCTGAAAATCCTAGATATGAAACAAGGATTTTATCTTCTGACAGAGTCGTCGTTCAAGGACGGCTTGTTGGATTAATGCGTCATTACTAGTATTTTGTTTTTCTAACTTTAAACTAAATTAAAAGTAATTCTTTAAGCTTTTGTAATGTTCAAATCCTCTATGTGATTTTTAACCGTTACGGTTACGGTAGAACCGAAGCTGCTTTTCTGGGGGTAGTTTCAACATTCATTACGAAAATTTTTTTGATGTTTTGTCCTATTAATATGACTTTTAACGACCATGTATTGTAGAGATTAGGAATCGATCGAACTGTCGAGGTTTTGAATTGGTCTATTTTAAAATGTATTTGTTTATTGTTATCATAAGATATATGAATGGTAATGAGGTTTATATATTTAGGCTTTAAGCGTAACTATTTTAATAAATATTCTAAGTCATTGAAAAATGTAGGATAATTTTTAATACAGTATCTTAGAAATTGACACATTAGATTTCTTAATGTAGGATGAGCATGGGTGTCGCATCTAGTTTTAAATATGTGCCGCCATTCTCTTAAGTTAGCCGTTACAATGACATCAGCTTTTAAGCTATGACTTAATTCCATACGTCCAATATCAACTTTAGATGTATTAATTCCGTTTATTTGAGAAGGATAATTAGTAGCCTCTTCAACTAGTTCAAAATAAGCTTTTTCCTCTTGTTCCCTATGCTTATACCATAATCTGAATAACTCTGTTCCTTCTGGAATATGAACAGGTTTAATAAAAGTAAGCTCGTTTCCATACTTATCTCCCGTATAGTTACACCAACGAGTACTTTCAATCGCATAAGCACAGAGACGATGTCTAGTTAGATCTTTATACGCTCCAACATCCATAGTGAACTTAACTGTAATACTATCGTGTTCTAACATAGCCATATGGCCTAATTTTATTAATCTAGATACCATTTTATAGCAAGAATCGGTTGTAATATTTCCTTCTGATTTATAACAATTACGGGCACACAATTCTATCTTTTTTGCATATTCTTCATCTGTTTTGGCATCAATTAATTCAAATTTAGGTTCGACTAACTTAACCATTATCTTCTCCATAATTCAATATGTTAGTTATGTATTTATTTTAAACATATTTTTTAGAGGAAATCAAATCCTTATAATAAAGTTTAAAACAAATATCAAAAACGGGACTTGTTTTTTTAGAACAATAAATTAACTCCTAAGCGGTAGGCTTGATAGTTGTTTGAACCGAAAGCGTAATGTCCTACTAGTGCCA
The DNA here is from genome assembly GCA_944392585.1 of uncultured Alphaproteobacteria bacterium. Lineage (GTDB taxonomy): Bacteria > Pseudomonadota > Alphaproteobacteria > CAAHEQ01 > UBA3637 > CALXXA01. Next base: position 45,413 of record CALXXA010000034.1, read on the forward strand.
TACCGGATAGGAAACTTCCTTCTTCGAATTTGCGAATCAAGGCAAGTCCTGTATCATGATAGTCATCAATAAACAACTCGGAACCGGTATAGAATGTATAGGCGTAAGAACCATTTAAAGCCCATTTTTGGGTAAAATCCCAACGTACGGAAAGGCCGTTTTTGAAAATACCGTTTTGTAAATCATATTCAACTTCGTAATCATCAATCTTTAAAGAGTAATCACGAATATATCCACCCATATTGGTTATCCCATAAGTAAATTTTCCGACAGATATTTGTAAGTCACTGGTCATCGTTCCGGTGTATAGTATTCCGCCAGAGAGCATATCTTCTGAACCGATGGCTCCAACACGACCTGCGGGAATTAAGTTCCATTTGATTCGGGCATTATTAATAATTGGAATTTTCAATCCTAAGCCAAGCTGTGCCGCATAAGAAATAGAGCCGTCTATATCTGCATAAGTCAAAGGCATATCCAATAGTAAAGCGAAACCGCTGTCTCCAAACTTAAATGTCTTTGCCATAGGAAGAGAATAAAGCGTCGCTTTCTTTGTTTCTCCATTAAAATCAAAGCTGTGTCTCGAAGCAGTTGGAGATATATAAGACACAAAGCTTCCCAATACACCACCGCCAGCACGTTGGAATGAAGTGTCCGCCATCGAGGCCATTAAAGAGTTTGGATTCCCGGCAACCATGTCATAAGGTGTTTTTTCTACTCCGGCTTTTAAGATTTTTTTCATTAGGCCGTCTTTATTGTCTTTGAGCCAATTTTTTAAGAGTTTAAAGCTTTCTTCTTGAGAACCTCCGTTAAAAGTCAAATTATGAATATCAGCATCAGGAACATTGAATGTTAGTAAAGCATCATCATCAAAGCTCAAGAACATGGGAATCCCTCGGAAATCAACTTGACCAAAAGATGCTTGAGTATCATTATATCCATTGATTATAGAATCTAAAGAACCATCTTCGTAACGATCAAACAAATCAATGACAGATTTAAACCCACGGGTTTCATCAATACTTCCTTGTTGCAGATGCAAAGTAAACAGATCTGCTTTAGCATCGTTAGCAAAGCACAAAATAGCAAGAATAAACGCAAGTCCTTTTTTGCTAAAAAATTTCTTGATATTGTTATCCATATGTAAAGTTCCTTTCATTGGTTTTAAGTATGCTCCGAAGTAATTCCTTCGGACAAAGAGTTTAAATTAAAAATTATGTTTTAATCTTAACATTCCCGTATGGCTGATGTAGTCATCGCGAATACCCGCATCATAACCAACGGAGAACTTCCAGTCGTTGATATCGGCTTCAAATGCAAGTCCGGCTTCAACTCCAAAACGATTAAGTTTTTCCCCATTGACATCATAATTGATTCCAACAATATTAACATTGGTATTATTGTCATCGCTCATAATATCATAAGTCAAGGCTGCTCTGGCTTTCGGAGTCCAATGAATTCCGGATTTACTGGTGAAAGTCTTAAGGTATTTAGCTCCAGCAACCAAAGTTAGAATATTATTGCTGTCAACACTGATATGTTGGCCGGCGTAGTCTGTGTAATCGTCTTGACTGACGTGGATGAAACGTAGGCCGCCTTCCGGGGTGAGCCCGTTTGGTAAATCATACCCGGCATAAGCAGTCAACCCGATGTTTTGAACGTTATAATCGGCCGAGTTTCGGCTGCCGTTGACATCGGCTTTTTCTTGATAATCGGCAAAGCCGTAATGAGCTGTTCCGCGGGTATACCATCTTCCAGACTGATACTTGCCATAAACGAACAAAGTATGTCCGTCAACATCAATGTTGCGCTCAAGTGTATCAACATCCGTTTTGTTATAAGCATATCCGAACCCAAGTGTTATATCTTCATCAATTCTACCATCCAAACCAAAGACAAAACCGGCCGTTTTCCCGGTAAATCCGGCATTGGAAGAAGAATTATCTTGTTTAGAATAGTTATACAGACCTTCTACCCACATCCCGACATTTTGGAAGACATCTCCGCCACTTATGCCTTGAATATTTTGATGGTGTTCAATTTGGCGGCTGATAAGATTATTAATATCAATGGTGGTACGGGCTATCGCTTGAGAATCTGTCGGAGCAAGATTGTTCAAAGCTTTAATATAGCCAGAGCTGTCATGTTGCGACAATTCGTTTAAATGTGCCTGCATGGCATCTATCACGGCGTTTCCGGTTGTCGGAATCTTCTCCCAAGCTTCGGCTATTTGTACATTGTTGCTATTCCCTCTGTTCCCATTGACAATATCCGTTGGCGAAGAAGTGTAGGTAATTTTGAATTTACCGTTCTCACTCGTACTTACCTCATAACGATTATTCGAAAGCATTTGAGAAAATACTCCCGTAGACGTTCCACTTACTTGAATCAGCTCTAATTCTCCGGTGGAAGCATCTTTTTCAGTAATCAGACCAGGCGCGACCGTTAACGATAATTTTGACTCTTTACCCAGAGTTAAGTCGGTGGCGATCAACTTGCCGCCTTCATAATCACTAGAATCTTGCTCTATATCAGTAATAGTCATTTTTAATGTGCCATTAATAATCATGTTATCCAAAGAAACATCTGTTGTCCCAATATCTAGTGAACCGCTTTGCGCGATTGTTACATTCCCTAGCTTGGCCCCTGTTCCCCAGAGCATATTGCCACTGATTATTGTAGAGCCGTTACCGTTAATAGCTTGAGTCAACATTCCGCCGTTTAATATAAGACCATTCTCAACGGCGTTTGTTACCGTATTACCTAAATTGGTTGCCGACGTTGTTAAACTTCCGCTTTGAATGCGCACTGTTTGAGAAATAGAAGCATCACTTATGATATCTCCCGCGATAATAGTTGTTCCGTTTCCTTTGATACTTTGAACCAATGTGCCGCCATTTAAGATAAGTCCGCCGTCGACTTCATTTACAATCCTTCCTGTCAATCCTTTTGCCGAAGTTGTTAGACTTCCTCTTTCAATCCGTACTTCTTGAGCAATCGTTTCCCCCGTGTTTTCAACATCTCCGATAATTTTAGTTGTTCCTGAACCGCTGATGGCAGAAGTAAGCATCCCATTTCCTAATGTAATGATTCCGTCGTTATTGATGATATTTTTAATTTTTAAACTACCTGCGTCAATAACTAAACTCGAGCCGTCTTGGATATTTAATGTATTTTGTGTAATTGCGTTTGCAATAACCGTTGCTGATGTGTTCTTTGTTCCTATATTTGTTGTTCCAAGTGGAGTTATATCATCTGTTATTGCACTTAAGATTTTAATGTCCCCTTCGTTAAGATTGAGTTCGCCGACATTAAATATATCATTGGTCGCGTTATTTGTTGCGGCATTAAATATTATACTATTATTATCCTTGGCGTTCAGGTTCAGAGTTCCTTCAGATCTATTGTATATAGCACCGCCATTAAATTGAGCATGATTATTTTCGAATAAAACGTCTTTATTTTCTGCAATTATGGCTGCTGCGGCGCTGTTATCAAGTGCTCCTCCATAGACAGACTCATTTTCTCTAAAAGTTGAGTCGATGATGGTTGCCGTGCCGTTATTATAAACTGATCCGCCAACATAGGCTGTTTTATTTCCTCTAAAAGTTGAACTTGTTATGATTAGTGTGCCATTATTACCAATTGCTCCTCCGTAAGAGGCTTCATTTCCGTTGAAGGTTGAGTCGGTTATAGTTGCTGTGTCGTAATTATAAATTGCTCCGCCAAAACTCCCCGCTTTGTTTTCACTGAAGGTTGAGTGAGTTATAGTTACTGTATTCTGATTATAAATAGCGCCCCCGGTATAACTACTGGCTTCATTTTTATTAAAAACCGAGTCTATTATAATTACCTTGCCAGCATTATCAATTGCAGCACCAAAAGCTCTATTAAATCCGCAGATTCCTTGTGAACCTACATCAGAGAGATTCCCGACTTTGTTAATTGTTAATATTTGCCCGTTATTGACAATAATGCCGTTAATATGATCACTGTTTGCAATAATGTCGTTTGTATTCCCAAAAATCGTGAAGTTTCTGTTATGACCGGCAAGGGTTCCAAGATTTTTAGTAACAGCTTCCAGCTGCCATATAGAATACGCGTTTATTGTGTTGTCGGTAATCGCTTTTGTTAAGCTGGGGCTTTCAAGGTCGCTTTCTTTTGCAACATTGAAGACTCCGAAATTTTGATCGTCTAATGTAAATGTATATTTATAACCTCCTGAAGTGAGCGTAGTTAGTTCAGGTGTCTGAGATAGTGTGATTTTGTCGCTTTCAGATGATTCGATAAACACACCATTGTTTGCGTTGCCATCTTTGGTTACATTTATTCCCCCGAGATTAAATTTTACGGAGTCTATCCCTGTTTCAAATTCATTGATAACTAATTTATCTGTCGTTCCGGAACTTGCGTCAAAATCAATACTTAAGTTTGTTATATTTTTATTTGCACCTAATTTTTTAATCGTTAATACATCTCCAGCATTTTCGTTTCGTAAATCTAATGAGCCTCCGTATGCGCCTAAGAAAGAAAGTGTTTGATTTGCAGCTGTTTTTCCTAATTTTAAAGTCCCGACATTACCGTATACTCCACCGCCGAGATTAATTCCATATCCACCCTCAATAGCTTTGTCCAATATGACTGTACCTGAATAATTCTTAGTGAAGTCAGTATTGATATTTAACATTGAGTTTGAATCGGCAAATTTGATTGTATCGATTATCGCTAAAGTTCTGTCATTAGAGGCTAAAGCATTGAGTGACCCCGTTAAATAGATACCGTTTCCTGTACCGTCAGTTGTTCCTGTTGAATTATTATTTTCAAAAATAACATCTTTTAAATTAGCTTGAATCGTTGTTAAAACAGATGATTCATTATAAATTGCACTGCCTTCTGAAGCCACGTTATTCCTGAATGAAGAATCTATTACGGTTAACCCCGTGACATCTGATGAAGCGTAGATTGCACCACCTTTTGAAGAGTTCCCAGTCGATTTGTTCGAGGTGAAATCAGTATTTTCAATAGTTAATTCTATATTCGCGGAACTTGTTATTTCTGATTTTTTGGCATATATGGCACCGCCTTTATTTACTGTTTCGTTGCCTGTGAAAGTAGAATTTTTTATGGTTGAAGATATATCATATACAGGAAGATAAGCTATGGCGCCACCTGAGTTTGTTGATTTGTTAGAGATAAAGGTGACGGTGTTAAAATCTGAATTGGCGGAAGCAACCATTATTGCTCCGCCGTCTTGCACCGTCGTCTGCGGTGTCGAAAGGTAGTCTTTTATTCCGTTATTGTTAAAGGTTGAATCTGAAATTATTAAATTATTAACATAAGATTCTATTGCTCCGCCATAGGACTGCGCTGAGGCACTATGTACCGTGTTCCCTGTGAAAATAGAATTAGATATCGTAACCTTATTTGCACTGGATAGTTTAAGAGCGCCTCCTTGTCCGTAACGGCTTGTATATTGACCGGTCACATAGTTATTGATAAAATTCATATTTGTTATTTCAAGTTCACTATCATTGACCTGCCAATAAAGAGTTGAATTAATCGCATTTTGTATAGTTCCATCTTTTACCTTAGTTTTGTTTCCTTCCGCAAATCCCTCGAAGTAGAACACTGAATTGTGAGAAAGACCGTATGATTCATAACCTTGATTGACTTGAACATCTAAAATGTTAAGATTTAAATCAATCACTTCGGGAATAGTGTCTTTGGAATAGATTGCGTCAACATTGTTTGCTGTGATATTTCCATCAAATACCACACTTCTTCCGGTTTCTATGTTAGACTTTAATGCAGCCCAATCGGAAACAAGGGTTTCTGCCGCAAAAACATCCCCAGAAAAGCCTATTGTCCCCAAAGCCATCGCCGTATTTAAGATGGCGCATTTCATCAATACACTTTTATAATTTTTGGTGAGGAGAGTTATTGCTGTCCGTGTGTATTGCATAAAAACCTCTTTAACTGGAATAATCATTTGGTCTGGGTTGATAAGCTTAGTTAAGTAATTTTATAAAATTATTTTTTTTTATCAAGAAAAAATTTCATTTTAGATTAGATATTTTGCCTGATAAATGAAGTTGAACTTTTACAGAAGGAATATTTCCTAGATATTAAAAAGCATGTATTAGATGTTTCTTAAATTTGTTTTGTTTCTTTTATATCAAGGAATGTATTTTCTTCTGTTTAAATGTTTCTGACGGAGGAGTTGCTTCTGTGAACTTTCCGAAAAAAACGCTGATATGGGAATATATAAGGAAGTAGTATCGGATGCGAGCTTTTAGTTAGTGATAAGATATAAAACCTTGATAAATGAGACTTTGTAAAGTTTTGGTAGATCGGTAGAGTAAGTATTTAAAGTTGTATAACTGTTAAATTTTTGTGTTTTATATTATAGCCCATGACACATAATAGAGCAAGCGAAAGTTGTAAGTGAATTGATGGTGGGATTGTTAAGTCCGAATAAGTAAATATGAAAAAAAACCTCGTCTGAAACGAGGTTTTTGGTGGTGGATAAGACCGCATTGGATTGAGATTATTAAAAAAACATGTGAATACAAGGAGATGAAATAGATACAAGGTCAGATCGGATTGACCTTATATCACATTTTCAAATCCTTATGTTTTAAGATGCGACCCCATGCAGTCCTATGTTTTACAAGGACTTTCCCCATTTCCCAAATTGGTCTGGTCTCATGTTCGCCAAAATCATAAATTTCTTGATTTTTTCTTTGTTTTATGCTATACTAATCTTTAGTTAATCGGGATAATTGTATCCCGATTTTTTTATGCCTGTTTGATATCTCAAACGGGCTTTTTTTATGAAAGGATACTAAAATGAAACTAAATATAATTATTTCTGATTTTACTTATATGAAAGAAAATTACTGTATTGC
>CALXXA010000035.1 GCA_944392585.1 uncultured Alphaproteobacteria bacterium
GTTTAAAGATTTTTTATTTAATTGGAGAACTTTTTTAGCACTTGTAATTCCATGAGGGGAAGAGGCATCTTTCATTTTTTCAAGAGGCATAACTTCAAAAGCTCTTCCATAATCATGCAGTAATAAAGCATCCATCCATTGCTTTTTAACTTGCTTCGGTGCTTTTCTTAAAGACTCCTCCTTATGTATAATAATAATTCCTTCTTTCAACACTTGAAAAGAATGTGCATATTTATGATACATCCATTTTTCATAAGAAGATAAAGATGTTTCTTCTCTTAAAGTATACTTTCTGAACTCCTTAGAAGGAACTCTCAAAATTTCCGAAGGCTTATAAACACTAAATAAAGCTTTTAGACTGGGATTGTTTGTCTCAAACATATTAATCTCTTAAAAAAGATATGGAAAGATATATTTCTAGAATTATAATGAGTTTTAAATAATATACAAGTCATTATCATAAAATCCCTCTACTTGAAAAAAAAAGAAATATAATTTATTTTAAATTAAAGGGAGATAAATAATGTGGTCATTTATCAGAAAAATAACGGCTCCCCATGATATGACGCCTGATCAAATTCAGAAAAGTTTGCCATGGGTTGTTAAAGACGGTGTTGTATCGCAGTTGTTAGAAAGTCTTACCGGGGGACCTATTTTAATAGCGCTTGCACTTTATATGGGCGCTTCTAATGCTCTGATAGGTTATTTAGTCGCCCTTCCGCTATTAAGTAATTTAGCTCAATTTCCGGGAGCCTATTTAACGGAACGAATCAGAAAAAGGAAACTTATTTGCTCCGGAATTTCATTTATCGGAAGAATATCTTTTTTATTTATAGGTTTTTTAGCTTTATATCCGAACTTTCCCGCAGCGACTTTTTGGCTTGCTTTTTTCTATACGATCCGCTATTTTGCAAGCAGTCTTGCCGGAAGTGCTTGGAACTCATGGATGAAAGATTTGATTCCTATTCAAATATTAGGTCGTTTTTTCTCAAAACGACTTATGATGATGATTGCGGCGTCTTTAGTTTCTTCTCTGGTTATGGCTTTTTTATTAAAAGTATGGATTTTCCCGATAAATGTTTTTTACAGCCTATTGGCGCTTCTTTGTTTTTTAATTGCAATCTATGGGCTTTATGTTTATGCGCATATTCAAGAACCTTTGATGATACAAGACGTATCAAACGAGCGTTTTTTTAATAAAGTCAAAAGAGTTTTTTATGATCGTAATTTCGTGGTATTGATGATATTTTTAGGATTTTGGAATTTTTCTATTAATCTAGCGGCTCCTTTTTTCTCTGTATATGTTCTCGAACAACTTCAGTTAAGTGTGAGTTTTGTTCTTATTTTAGTTACAATCAGTCAAATAAGCAGCATTCTTGTCATGAGATCATGGGGAAAATTAGCTGACATGTTTAGTAATAAATCTGTTTTACTGCTCACCTGCCCTTTATATATATTGGCAATTTTTCTATTTTTATTTACATCATTTCCTTCAAAAGGGATAACGACAATCCCTTTATTAATTATTATTTACATATTGATAGGAATATCGCAATCCGGAGTAACGTTAGCAACAGGAAACATTACATTAAAACTTGCTCCTAAAGGAAGTGCAAGTGTTTATCTATCTGTCAACGGCATGGTTAATGCGTTTATGGCTGGGATAGCTCCTATTATAGGAGGATTTTTTGCTGACTATTTTTCAGAAAAGAAACTATCATTGATTTTAAATTGGACGTCTTCTCTGACAAATCAATATTTTCACCTCTTAATCATTCAACATTGGGATTTCTTCTTTTTATTTGCTGCGATTTTAGCTATTTTCTCATTAATTTTATTAAATGCTGTAAAAGAAGAAGGAGATGTTAATGAAAAAATTGTACTTTCTTCATTTTTATCTCTTTTCCATAGGAATATTTATGTTTCTTATCATTTATCACAAAAAATGTTTTTATTTATTTCTCGGAGAAGGTTTAAAGAAAGCCTTAAAAAGAAGCCATGATTAAACAACAGAGAGGCCTTAATCACAAACATAAATTTCAAGCATTCCTACCAAGCCATACACTATCAACTTATAAAATATCAGACTTCTTTTACTTTCACACCTTATCTTTTTTGAAACATAAAAAAAAGGCTCCTTTCGGAGCCTCTCTTTCTGTTATATCTAATTAAAAGTTGTATTTGAGCTTTACTGTTCCCATTTGGTTCGTGTAATCTTTACGGATACCAGCATTATAATTTAAACTTAAATCTAATGCATTATATAAGCTCATCGTCACTCCAACCCCGGCTTCTACTCCAAAGCGTTCCAATGCTTCCGCCGTTGTCGTATATGAACCATTCCCCATAACAACCGTCGCATCCGCATCATCAGAAACAACATCATACGTCGCCGCTAAGCGAATCTCCGGAGAAATGGTATAATTCTTTTGTGCAAAATCATACCCATATTTTGCTCCGACAACCGCCGTCAATAAGTTGACATTATCGGCATCTACTCTTTGACCTATCGAGTCCGTATAGCTGTCTTGTCTGATGTTTAAGTAACGTAAACCGGCTTCCGGAGTAATGCCAAAGCAGGTGTCATATCCTGCCATAACCTGGCCACCCCATGTTTGAACATCATACTTCCCTTTAACTTGGACGCCTAAGACATTTCTATTTTCTTCATAATCAGACATTCCATAGTTGATCACAGCGTTTACGAACCATGCGTTTGGTTGATATTCTCCATATACAAAGAAGTTATGACCGTCAATATCCGTTTTTCTATCTCCGCTCTTGACATCCGTAACATTATAGGCATATCCGGCACCAACGGTGATATTGTGTATAAGTTTTCCATCAAACCCGAAAGCAACTCCTTGCGTATAACCATTGAATCCATCTGTTTTAGAAGAACTCTTTTGTTCCGCTCTGTCATACAATCCTTGAACCCAGGGGCCATTTTTAGCATTCAAATCTCCACCAGAACGTCCTGTTTCAGAAGCAGACAAATGATTTTTAATAGCGCTTAAAATCTGCGAATGAACACTGGTCGAAACACCATGAACTGTCGCCGAATTTGTCGGAGCCATATTTTTTGTTGCTTTGCTTACATTATCTATATTTCTGTCAGCCAACTCTTTTTGCATGTTTAAAGTAATTAAACTTGCATCTTCCGTTTGCCCATTTGCTATTGTGTTTAAGAATTGCGCAGTTTGAGTATCTACTCCTAAATCCGCCTCAATTTTTTCAACACTCTTGGGGGTCGCTGTATAAATTATAGATGTTCCTGTTATATTATCTACACTTAAGCTTCCTTCAAAGAGACTGTCTTTATCTTCAGCAACAACCGGCATAGTAGGAATTGTTCCGACTTTAGATTCGAAAATAGTGTAAGATCCGGAAGATCCAACGCTTAAATCCAAGAATTGTTCATAGATACGGATTCCTGTATCATCCGTATTACTGTACGTACCTGTTGCTTTAATAGAACCATATGTATTTGGATTTAACAAAGTCATCTTCAATGTTGACAAAGCATCTAAGACTATACTACCTTGAACAACTTGAGAAGTTCCAATATCAAGTGTTGCACCGGTATAGACTTCAAGATACCCTGCTCCATTAATTCCGCCATCAAGTTTTGTTACTCCATCTACAATGTAGAGTTCCCACTCATTAAAAATGTCATTCCCTTTGTTTTGAGAAGATCCGGTTACTTTATTTCCGGTAAATGTATTTGTTCCGGATAAAAACAAAGATCCATCATAGTTATAGATAGCGCCTCCATTATGAGCGGCAGTATTTCCGGAGAATGTAACATTTTCAAGTCTGAGAGTCTGAGCATCGTTATAGATAGCGCCTCCGAAGAGAGCTGTATTATTAGTAAAAGTTGTATTTTTTACAGTTAAGGAACCTCCTATGATACTTTTAGGAGCTTCATAAGTTACTTTTCCATTTTCCCCATAAATTCCGACTTCTTTATATCCTGAATTGTAAATAGCTCCTCCCTTATTTGAAGCTTCATTCCCTGAGAAATTAGAATTTGAAATTTCAGTACTATCAAAATAATGGCTAATAGCACCACCATTTCCACTTTCTTCTACTGAATTAATATATGTATTATAAGCTTTATTATCAATAAAATTTGAATTATCAATAACCAAACTAGGTTTAGCATAAGTTGTTCCATCTTTATAAACAGCAGAAGACGTTCCTATTGCACCCCCGTTGTATCCTGTAGAATTATTTTTGAAAGTTGTATTAGATATAATCGTTTTTGTCGGATATGATGTATAAACGATACTTCCAGAAGAATTTTGTTTTCCTAAATGGTTTGAACTACTGATAGAAATAGCTCCGCCACCAATTTGATGACTAACTCCTGATTCGGCATTAACCATAGATTTGTTGTTTGTAAATAACGCACCATCAACATATAATGTTGCGTAATTATGAATGGCGCCTCCACTTTGTTCCGAGCTGTTATTATCAAAAACGACTCCGTTTTGAACTGTTAATGAAGCATTTGAACCACTCACCATAGCAGCTCCGCCGCTCATATAAGCATAGTTATCTGCGACTAAAGAGCCCGTCCTCCAGAATGACAATTCATTCACAACATTAGTCGTAAGATAAGTATTTCCTATTTGATCTCCAAAGACTCCGATTGCTTTAACCGGTGCAGATGCTATAAAGCACCCTGCTAAAATAGCCGCATTAAAAAGAAAACATTTCTTTAAAATGCTTCTATATTGAGCAGTTAACTCACGTATTGTTGTATTAGAATATTTCATTTATCTTCTCCTTGTTATACAAAACTTTGTCTATTATTTTCATTTTGACAAAAAAAGTCAAGTTTTTTTTCTATTTTTTTTTCTATTTTTTATTTTTTTGGCTTTATTCCTTGTTTATAAATAATATTAAATGTCGTTAATTTTTTTTTATTTTTAAGTCATTTTTTTTATATTTCCAAAATTCGAATCGAAAATATTTAAAAATTAATAAAATGTTTTTATTTATTTCTCGAAAAAAGTTTAAAGAGAGTCTCAAAAGGAAGGAATAATATAAACGACAAAGGCGCCTTAAGAACAAACATAAATTTCAAACATTTTTATCAAACTATACTTTATCAACTTATAAAAACACCAAACTTCTCTTTTATAAACGCGCCTTTTCTTAAGCATAAAAAAAAAGGCTCCTTTCGGAGCCTCTCTTTCTGTTATATCTAATTAAAAGTTGTATTTGAGCTTTACCGTTCCCATTTGGTTCGTGTAATCTTTACGTATCCCCGCATTATAACTTAAACTTAAATCCAATGCGTTATATAAGCTCATCGTCAATCCAACTCCGGCTTCAACTCCAAAACGTTCCAATGCTTCCGCCGTTGTCGTATATGAACCATTCCCCATAACAACCGTCGCATCCGCATCATCAGAAACAACATCATACGTCGCCGCTAAGCGAATCTCCGGAGAAACTGTATAATTCTTTTGTGCAAAATCATACCCGTATTTCGCCCCAACAACCGCCGTCAATAAGTTGATATTATCCGCTTCAACTCTTTGACCTATCGAGTCCGTATAGCTGTCTTGTCTGATGTTTAAATAACGTAAGCCGGCTTCCGGAGTAATTCCAAGACAAGTGTCATATCCTGCCATAACCTGGCCGCCCCATGTTTGAACATCATATTTTCCTTTAACTTGAACGCCTAAGACATTGCTATTTTCTTCATAGTCAGACATTCCATAGCTCAACGCAGCGTTTACGAACCAAGCACTTGGTTGATATTCTCCATATACAAAGAAGTTATGAGCGTCAATATCCGTTTTTCTTCCACCGCTCTTGACATCCGTAACATTATAAGCATACCCGGCACCAATCGTTAAATTATTCGTAATCACACCGTCGGCACCGAAAGCAATTCCTTTCGTATAGCCATGGAATCCTGCCGTACTAGAGGAACTCTTTTGTTCTGCTCTGTCATATAATCCTTGAACCCAAGGACCCGGTTGAGCATTTAAATCGCCGCCGGCACGTCCTTGTATCGGGAGAGAAAACCGATTGCTGATAGCACTTAAAATTTGCGAATGAACACTGGTTGAAAGAGATTGAAGCACCGCTGCTTCCGTTGGAGCTACCTCTGTTAGAACATCCGTTACAACATTCTGATTACCGGCAGCCATTTCATTTTGCATATTTAAAGTAATTCTATTAATATCTTCCGTCTGACCGTTTGCCATTGCATTTAAGAATTGAGCTGTTTGAGTGTCCACTCCTAAATCCGCTTCAATTTCATTGGTCGTTTTAGGTGTCGCTATATAAGTTAGCTTTGTCAAATTCGAAGTATCTTTTGTAACATTAAACAAACTTGCATTAGCTGCTAAAGAACTCGTTTTAAAGACACCTCCGGCTCCTGTTCCAACAAGAACATCATATGTTCCGGCTGCACCGATTGCTAAATTTAAAACAGCCGTATTCGTTGTTCCAGAAAAAGTCCCATGTTCTAAAACAGGAGATCCTGATGGAGAATCAACTACTTTCGTTACAACATTCAACGATCCATAAGAACTTGGGTTTAACAAGCTTACATTCAAAACAGAGTTTGAATTAAATGTAATCGTATGTTGTTCAACTGTCGCTGTACCGATATTAAGTGTAGCACCGCTGGCGACAGTCAAATTACCAGTTCCGGAAATACCCCCATCGATTATGGTTGTTCCACCATTAACATTCAAGTCACCGGCATTAAAGATATCGTTTCCTCCATTAACGGCAGAGTTTCCGGTAAATATATTTGTATTGGTCAAATTGATGACATTGTTTTCACCATTGAGAATTGCCCCTCCATATGCACCTGTATTATTTTTAAAAGTAACTCCGGATAAAGATAATTCTCTTATATTAGTTCCCAGATTGCCATCTGCTTTTTTAGAAGCTTGGTACAAATAAATAGCTCCACCGCCGAATTCAGAGACAGATTTATTATTTTCAAAAACAGTATTTGAAATATTAATGCGGAGATTACTACTTAGATTATTAGAAGAATCTGCGAAAATAGATCCTCCTATATGAGCTTCGTTTCCTGTAAACACACCCTTGTCAATGTTGAGAGTTCCATTCCCTGTGACATATATAGCTCCGCCGCGACCTCCGGCAACATTTCCATTAAACGCACTATTATTAAGCGTTGTTGTCTGAGAAATACCTTCTGGTTCTATGTTAAGAGCCCCGCCATTGTAAACAGAATTGTTTTGAATAAACTGACTGCCGTTAATAGTTACATTCCCTGCATTCTCAGCAATATCAACAGCTCCACCGTAATTTGCTTGGTTTTGAGTAAATGTAACGGATTGTAGACTTAAAGAAGACGAAGCAGTCGCGGAACCATATATTGATATCCCACCTCCGTTCATGGAAGTATTTCCAATAAATTGAGTTCCTTCTCCGAAAGTCACGTTTCCACTTGCAATAGAAACAGCGCCTCCGGAATTAAAAGAACTATTTCCTTCAAATAAGGTATTTAAACCAAAACTTACTGTCGGAACTACTGAAGAAGTCATCGAATCTTCATAAATATGAACAGCACCTCCGTTTCTATCAGCAGAATTTCTAATAAACTCCAGATTATTTCCAAAGTTCATATTATTCATAACGCCAACGGCACCGGCATCTGAAGTAGACGAGTTTTCTATAAATTTTACATTATTAAAAGAAACCATTCCCCTACTAAAAAGAGCGCCTCCGCCTAATCCTCTATTTCCTTTAAAAGTAACCCCAGACAAAGTAAGTGTTGGCGTAGCATTCGAAATTGATATGGCTCCTCCGGCATAGGATGACGATTCATTCCCTTCGAATATCGTATCTGTAATAGTCATTTGAGAGAGGTCTCCCGTCCCTACCATAATGGCACTACTTTGTGATTTATTTCCTATAAAGCTACTTTTATTAATTGTAATTGTATTACTCTTCGTTCCGGAATCGACAGAATCTGAAACAACAATAGCCGCTCCGTACAAATCGGCTCCATTTCCGATAAATGAAGAATTTTGAATATTTAAATTGGTATTGGAAACATAAATAGCGCCACCTGAATTTTCAGCCGTGTTTCCAGAAAATTCACTATTATTAATATTGATTGTCCCGGACTCAGAATATATTGCACCTCCAGATATAGACTCATTTCCTTTAAAAACAACCGAATTTAAATTAAGTGTCGGAGAATCTGAATCTTGTTGCTCTATTATAGCAATAGCTCCCCCACCTGGTGCATAATTATTAGTAAATTGAGTTCCCTCCTCAATCGTAAGATTTCCTGCTTTTAATAAAACAGCTCCACCTTTTGTTAAGGTAAAATTAGTATCAAACTGAACATTTTCCCCTATTCTCAAGTCTTCCGAGACTGTTAAAGCCCCACTGGAAGCATTAGAAATTGAAGTCTCCGAAGAAGAATTGGATTTAAAAATAGTTCCATCTGCAACCGTTACCCCTGTTACGCCATTTTGAATAATTACGGCTCCATTCGTATCATATCCAGTATAAAGCCCTTGAAGAGTCTCATTTTGGCTTGCAATAATTGCTTCTCCTGCCATGACCGGAGTAGCTAAGGTAATTCCCATTAAAATGGTAGAATTCAAAAGAAAACATTTTCTTAGGATGCTTCTATATTGAGCAGTTAACTCACGTATTGTTGTGTTGGAACTTTTCATTCATTTTCTCCTTAAAATTACATGAACCCTTATTTTATTATTTCGACTCTAGTAGAAAAGTCAAGTCCTTTTCATACTTTTCTTTTTACTTAATTATTACTTAATTATTAGTTAAATTTTTTTCATTTTCTCCTAATACACAGTTTGTTATGAAAAGCTCTTCTGAATGAGGCTCAAACACGATGCTGTTTTCTTTTACATTTAATACATTTTCTATATCTTTTATTGCTTTTTTCAACAGCTCTAAGGTTTTTTGATTTCCTGAAATCGTCAAGGCGACAACGGGAGTCCTTAGAGAGTGTTTTTCTTCAGCTTTTTTCTTTCGAACCATTTCGACTAAAGATACTGTTTTTTCATACAAGCTTATATCTTCGGAGAAATCTTCATACTCTGCCGAGGAAGGAAATAACATTTTATGGATAGATTTTTCCTCTATTCCCCATGGACGTGTTTGATAAATTTCCTCTGTTATAAACGGCAAAAACGGAGCAAATAACTTACAAAAAGTATCTATTGACCACATCAGACAGGATACTGCAGAATTACCTTCTTTTACATACGCCCGTCCTTTGACTATTTCTAAATAATTGTCGCAAAAATCCCAAAAACATTTTTCTGTTATCTCTAAAGCAAATGAAGAATCATTTATTTCAAAAGCTTTTACGCTACTTTCTACAGTTTCTTTTAATTTTGAAATCCATGACTTATCCAGCGGATGAGTTATGTTTTTTCTATAATCGATTGTCTTTTCCAATCCCGCATTTTGAACCATTGTATAAACAAACCTTGCCGCATTGAACAGTTTTATTGTCAGTTTTTTCCCTTGATCCATAACCTCTTTTTTGAAGATAAGATCTATTCCCAATTTTGCTCTCGCACCCCAATATCTGACGGCATCGGATGAATATTCTTCCAACAAAGGCATCGGAGTCATAACATTTCCTTTGGATTTACTCATTTTCTTACGTTCCGGGTCTAAAACAAAGCCGCTGATATGAGCTTCTTTCCATGGAATTTTCCCTTCATTTGCCAAAGCCTTCATGATTGTATAGAAAGCCCATGTTCTTATAATGTCGTGAGCCTGCGGCCGCACATCAAACGGCAAAGACAAATGATGTCCTTTCGGAGCGTGCGCCAGGGCTATTTGAGGTGTTACAGATGAAGTTGCCCATGTATCCATGATATCTTTTTCTCCGATAAATCCATCAGGACAGCCCCGCATGTCTTCTGTATAACCGTTAGGAACATCACTCATCGGATCTACAGGTAATTGTTCTTTTCTCGCAAAAATAGGCTCTTTATAATTAATTTCCCCTTTTTTATCCAACTTGTACCATATAGGGAATGGAACCCCGAAAAATCTTTGTCGAGAAATGCACCACTCTTGATTCAATCCTTCGACCCATGTTTCATAACGCTTTTGCATGTATTCCGGAAACCACTTTATTTTTTGTCCTGCTTCTATTAATTCTTTTTTATAATCCAATATTTTTATAAACCATTGACGGTTGGTAATAAACTCTAAAGGAAGAGTCCCTTTTTCATAAAACTTAACGGGATGTTCTATCGCTATCGGATTAGACAATAAATCTCCGCTTTCTCTTAGAAGATCAACGATTTTTATCCGAGCATCTTTTACTTTTAATCCTGTAATCTGTTTATAATATAAAGTGGCTTTTTCCGAATTTAAACTTTCGTATGGATACCTTTCATCCTCACTTTTTAAAATGCGACCATCCATTCCCAGTATTTGTTTAATCGGCAATCCGGATCCTCTCCAGAAACCGACGTCCGCAGCATCTCCAAACGTACATACCATCATAATTCCGGTTCCCTTATCCATCTCAGCGTGCTCAGACGGTATAATAGGAACAGGAATATCGAATAAAGGAACTATCGCTTTTTTCCCAAAATATTTTTGATATCTTACATCGTTCGGATGAGCGACAACCGCAATACATGCCGGTAAGAACTCCGGACGGGTTGTGGCTATTTTTAAATAATCGCTTTCACCCTCTACCTCAAAACGAATTTCATGAAAGAAACCGTCTATTTTCCGATCCTCTATTTCCGCCTGCGCGACTGCCGATTGAAGTGTCACATCCCACATCGTTGGAGATTCTGCGGAATAAACCATTCCTTTCTCTGCTAAATCCAAAAAAGATTCTTGAGAAATTCTAATCGATTCTGGACTTATTGTTGTATATTTTAAGCTCCAATCATACGAATATCCTATCCGACGGAAGACATCTTCAAAAGCTTTTTCATCTTCTTTTGTCAATACTTCACATGCTTCTATAAAATTTTTACGTGAAACCTCTCTTCTTTTCTCATCTCCTTTAGGATTGTGTATCGGATGGAAATTTGGATCGTACGCTAAATCTGGATTACATGTTATGTTAAAATAATTTTGAACTCTACGTTCTGTCGGCAACCCATTATCATCCCATCCAATCGGATAAAAAATTGACTTTCCTTTCATCCTTTGATAACGAACAGTGACATCTGTTTGAGTATAACTCATAATATGACCAATATGCAAAGAACCTGATACTGTCGGAGGGGGCGTATCAACTACGTATGTATTTTCTCTGAGCGCAGTTTTATCGAACTGATATGTTTTATCTTTTTCCCAAAAATCAATACATCTTTTTTCTATTTCCGATGCATTATATTTGTCATCTAACTTTTTTACTATTTTATACGTTGTCATCTCGACCCTCTATTTTTTATTTTATAAACTTTAATGATTTACCACAAGAAAAGCTGTTTTTCAAGTCCTTTCTTAAAAATAAATGTCCTTTTCCTCTTATATGATTTTGATTTTTCCTATGCCGGTACTATTTATTCTTTATGAATATATTCGTCACTCATAAAAACCCAAAAGACTGCGCACTTTTTTTAGATAACGTGCGTCTAAATAAAATGATTATAGAAACAGGGCAAATTATTTCCACTGTTTTACGAACTCAATATCATGATAACAATCCGATACTTTATAAAAAAGCTTTCATATATCATCCCTGCGTCAAATGGGTTCAAGAAAAACCGGAACATTTAGTATGGCTTATTCATTTGTTTTTTGAATACACTCACGAATATACTCGCCGATTTAGGAAAATTCATAAAACCCAAAGAACTCTCGGATCTTATTTTAAATCCGTTTTGAAATATTTTCCTGCTTTTACAACGCGTATTCATTTCTATAATGGATCTTTATATAAAAACATCCCTCTATTTAAAGCATACCGTTTGACATTATATAAAAAGTGGGAACAAGATCGACTAAAAGGAAGACCTCCGAAGTTTAATTAAATCGCTTGCCTATCCAATCGGCTATCAATTCCGAAGAACCACTTTTATATAAAAAGTGTGTCCCACCGGAAATTTTCAGAAAAGTTTTATCTTGTGATTGAGCTAAAGAAAACAATTTCTCTGAATGATGAATTGGAATTGTCTTATCTTTTGTCCCATGTAAAATCAACAACGGAGATTTCACTTTTTGAATATAAATATCTGAATTAAAAGGAGCTTTTAGAATCAAAGATGCCAATGGTATATGCGTTTCTTTTACCATTTGTCTCAATGAAGCAAACGGAGCTTCCAAAACAACTGCTGAGGGGATTCTAAATTGTGTCAATCCTAAAGCAACCGCACATCCGAAAGAAAATCCATGAATAATTATTTGTGAGTACCCTTCTTTTTTCAGGAAATCATACGCCTCTGTCGCATCAGCAAACATATTCTTTTGAGTGGTTTTCCCAGGGGTATTTCCAAATCCTCTGTATTCTGGGATTAACACTGTATACCCTTTTTCCAAATAAGATTTCAAATACGGAGCAAACACCGCATTTTGAGAAGAATTCCCATGAAAATATAAAATAGCTGGTTTTTCAGGCTCCCCTTTTGCATACCAAGTCATAATTCTAACTCCGTCTTGCATTGCCAGAGGATATTCTTGATATTGAATCAACCCTATATTTTTCGGACTTTGATACTCTTTATCCGGGAAAAAAATAAAATAATCTTGAATTAAATATAATCCGAATAAATATATCATCAAAATAAAAATAATAAAAACACTACCATATTTTATTTTCTTTTTAGTTTGTCTTTTCATTGACTCTTCTTTCTTAAAAGATAATTTATTATTGCTTTATAAAATTTATAAAATTCTTTTCATATTTACAATCTTTAATTTATTTTTTTATAAATTTTCAACAAGAAGATATAATTACTCTCTTCTCTCTTGATTTTTCCCAAAAAGAACCCTATCCTTTTCAAGGGAGGATTTTAATGATGAAACATAATAAACAACAAAATAGAGAATTAGCTTCTTATAAAAATAAGATTATGAAGAATCAAAGAGATATTGATGAAATTCATAATGAAATAAATCATATTTTTGATAATCACCTAAAAGGGATTGTCTCTCCGTACACTTATAATGAACTCGGAGGAATAGATATTTTGGAACCTAATATCGAAATCACGGAAAATAATAAAGCTCTTAAAATATTCGCCGAATTACCAGGACTTTCCCCTGAGGACATTGATATCAACGTTTCCACAGACGGATATTTGACTATTACGGGAGAAAAACATCATGAAACAGAGGATGACGATAAAGGATATTACTTTTCAGAATGTTCTTATGGATTGATACAAAGAACAATTCCTTTACCTTCCGATGTTGATACTAATAAAGTCTCGGCAGAATATAAAAACGGTGTATTGAAGATTGATATTTTGAAGCAACCTACGGCACAAAAAAAGCTAAAAAAAATTCCTGTTAAAGCCAAATAATATACGGAGGCATTTAAATGCCTCCTTTATTAAATCTTTTTTGTATCCACTTATCGATCACAGGGAAAGTAATATTTTCAAAGAAAAATCTATGATCAGCTCCTTTGAAAGGAATAAAAGTTTTATCAGGACTAGGAGACAAATTAAATAGAATTTCAGCGTGATGGATAGGAATTAAGGCATCTTTGGTCCCATGAAGAATTAAAGTTGGATTTTTATATTGTTGAATAAACTCATCGGAAGAAAAAGAATCTTGTAGTAAATAAGACGCGAAAGGAACAGGTTTTTCTTTTACCAATTGTCGGAGAGAAACAAAAGGAGCTTGCAAAATGAGAGCCTCTGGAGATCTGTTCAGAGTTAATCCCATACCGACGGCACATCCGAAAGAGTATCCATAAACGATAACGGGAGAATTGGTTTGAGTTTTGATCCAATCAAAAGCTTGGGTCACGTCTGAGAAGAGATTATCTTGGGAAGATTTCCCTTGAACGAATCCGAATCCTCTATATTCTAACATAAAGACAGAATACCCTGCATTAACGAAAGGCATCATATACGGAGCAAATTTTTCTAAATTATAAGAATTCCCATGTAAGAATAAAATTGCCGGCATATCTACATTCCCCTTTACATACCATATCATACCTTGGGATCCATCAGACATGATCAATTTTTTTTCAAGGAACGGTAAATTTAATTCTTTTGGAGGTTGATAAGTTTTCGTAGGCCAAAAATAAAACTTTTCTTGAAAGGTATACAGAACGAATAAATAAGTAATCAAAATAAATCCAATTACAAGAAGATATTTCATGACGATTTTCTCTTTATTATGGGATAGAGCATGTTAATCAAGACGGTTATTTATAAGATTTTTATTTTCAATCAATCATAACAATTTTTTATTTTTTGTCAAATGAAGAAAAATATAAAAAAAATCTTGCAGAAAGGAATAAATTGTTGTATAAAGCAAATCAACGGGGCGTAGCTCAGCCTGGTAGAGTACTTGGTTTGGGACCAAGGTGTCGTAGGTTCAAATCCTATCGCCCCGACCATTATAAAAAAATAAATGCGGATACTTTAAAGTGTCCGCTTTTTTTATACTCGCTTAAAGCCCAGTTTCAGCCACTATTCCCCTTTTCAAAATTTCCTATTACGCGGCTGTCATTTTAATTGTTACTCCCCAAAAAGTATACCTATACCCAAAAAGTATACCCTGCCATATCTGCCAA
>CALXXA010000036.1 GCA_944392585.1 uncultured Alphaproteobacteria bacterium
AAAAGCCCGACTATAAAAGAAAGAAAAAATTTAGATTTATCCCAGATCATAAGTAACCCCTTTTCTTTAGATTTCTATTTTATTTGTAAGCCATTCTGTTTTTTTTTGCAACCATTATTTATGTTTCCCAATTTAAAAATTGATTAAAACATGCTAAAGAGACAATACACGCTGTTTCCGCCCTCAAAATACGCCTTCCTAGATGCATACAAACAGCGAAAGGTTTAGAAGAAAGAATTTCAAGTTCTCTTTCATCGAACCCACCTTCGGGACCAACGAAGAAAGAAACTTTTTCTTTTGAAGAAACCGAAGAACAGCCTTGAGATCTTTCCGATAAATAATAAAGAGTTCTGTCTTCAGGAAAATTTTCCAGAAAAAGTTCCCATTGGATAGGTTCCTTAACCAAAGGGACAGATAAGCGTTCACACTGTTCTGCAGCTTCGATAACCTGCATTTTCATTCTAGGAATATTGGGTTTACAGACTGATCTGGTCGTCAGAATAGGCCATAAGACATCAACCCCTAATTCTGTTGCTTTTTGGACAATAAAATCCATATTATCTTTTTTTATGGGAGCAAAGCATAACCAAACATCTAAAGATTTTTCCTCTTGTTGAGAACGTGTTTTCTCAAGGCAACATGCGATAGCTTTACTTTTAGAGATTTCTGTTAAAGCGGCCAAAAATTCTCCATCGATCCCATTGAAGAGCAAAATTCTTCCGCCACTTTTCATACGCATAACATGAAACAAATAATGAACTTGTTTTTCATTCAAAGAAAGAACTTGATTTTCTTTTAACGGAGAAGAAACAAAAAGTCTTATCATATTTTATCCTTCCGATGTAAGAAAACAACCGTCACATCGTCCGGAGGCGGCGGAGGTGCGTAAAGGAAGAAATCTTTCATTAAAGCACGGACGAAGTCATTCGCATTTTTTTCTTTCATATGCCGCATAGCCATTTTAGCGAAACCATCTTCTCCGAGCCGTTCTCCTTTAGCATTTGGAGATTCTGTCAAAGCATCGCTATAAAGCAACATTTTTGCTCCCGGAGTGAACGGCACTTGAATGTTATGATATTGAGCTTGTTTACTAATTCCCAACGGCATACCATCCGCATTTAACAACGTCATATGTCCATCGCCTTGTATCAAGACTGGTTTAGGAACTCCGGCAGAAGAATACATCATCACATTTTTAGCTAAGTCGATAACGGCCAAAAAAAATGTAGCAAATTGCCCTCTTGGCAATAATGTCAATAATTGAAGATTCATCATTGCCATAGCAGAAGCAGGAATTTCAATATTTAAATGATCCATTTGAGTAATTAAGGCGTGTAATCTAAAAGTATTCAAAGCTGCGGACATTCCATGACCAGAAAAATCACATATATAAACAGCAACTTTAGTCTCTGATAAAGGAATAAGTTCCCAGAAGTCTCCCCCCAACCGCGAGGAAGGTTCAAAGTGATGCGCAAACTCGATTTTATATCGTTCTTTAATGTTCTTCAACATATTTTCAGAAGGTAATAAAGTTCTTTGCATTCGTTGAGCAGAAATTAATTCTTCTTCTATTTGAGCTAATTGTTTTTCCAAATGTTTAATGAGCAACCTATTTTCAAGATGTACTTTTATTCGAGAAAAAAATTCCAACGGATTAATAGGTTTTGTAATAAAATCTGTTGCCCCGGTTCTAAAAGTCTTATCTCTCGCTTCTCTAGTATCACTGGCTGTTTCGATCAAAACAGGTATGTTTTGCGTCAATGGAGATGATTTTAAATGATGTAAGACCTCGTATCCGTTCATACGCGGCATTGTAATATCTAAAATAATCAAGTCAGGTTTAAATGTTTCAACTTTTTTTAAACCTTCAATCCCATCGGTCGCACATTCAACCATATTGATACCAATGACATTTAACAATCTAAAAAGCATTGTTTGATTAGATAAATTATCCTCAATAATCAAGACTCTGCATTCACTGACGGAGGGCCTGGAATAAACATCCTCACTTTGTTCTTGAGTTTGGAAATAAGCATTATTTTCGGACTTTGTATAATCTTCTTTTAAACCAAAAGTTAATGTCATTTCTCGCCCGTAATCATCAATAGTGCAAGAATCAGCGATACCTGCAATAAACAACAAGCCTCGCCCCGTTTTATTTTTAACTTTTGTCATTGTCTGATTGTAGAAATTTTCTTTAATAACATACCCTGCTCCTTCATCACGTACTTTTAGTTCCAATTTTGTCTCATCCCAATGAGCTGAAATTGAAATACTTTTACGAGCAAATGAAGGATCATTTAGTCGTTTACTTAAGATATGACCATATTCCACAAAAGAACGCGCATCTTGACGATATTCACTTCCGATTTGTAAATTACCATGAATAAGCCCATTAACGATAGCCTCATGCAGAGCCATATGAATACCAAAGCTTGTATTATCTTTTAATTTCAGACGCTTTGATAAAGCTTGTACAAAAACACTCGCAACATCACAATGATACATAACAGGACAAGTTAAAAGAAATGACAATTTATAATCTAAAGTATCTTCCATTGCATTTTGCATAAAATCATGGATAGAATCTCCCATTGCTTGCGCATCAATTAACCCTTCAATAGGTAAAGAAAGGAGTTCTTTTAAGCGAGTATCATTTAGTCCCTGAGCTACAACGGTCAAAGGGTTCGGCCATTTTCTAGGTTTTTTTTTAGGCAAAACAGGCAATTTGACAGACGGCCATAAAGAAAAATGTTCATACTCGGCAATTTTACGAGTTGTCTCTATAGAAATAGCATCACCTGTTAAAAACTTTTCCATTTAAATTCCTTTTTTCGATATTTTGTCATGAATAGGTTAATAAAGCATAAAAATTTTTTAATAAAGAAATTTAAATATAAATATTATAAAAGACCCTCCATTTTAGGAGGGTTCTTTTTATTTTTTCAATTCCGGATGATATTTATAAAGAAGAATTGGTTCATAATGAGTATGTAATAAATGATGTGATTTATTACTCAAAGGGGTTCCCAAGAACTCTTTATATAATTTTTGAATATCCGGATTTTGATGAGAACACCTAAATTCAGAATGTTTGTCATCAGACATTAACCCTTTCATACGAGCCATTCTTACTTCATTTGTTACTCCGCGAGGTTGTCCACCGCCACCGATACACCCACCGTTACATGCCATAACTTCAATAAAGTGATATGGAGGCTCTTCTCCCTTTTTTAAAGCTTCTCGCACACGGTTCAAAACAGTCCCGACATTTCCGGTCCCATGAGCTACGGCGATTCGAATTTCTTTCCCATCTAAATTCATAGACATTTCTTTGATTCCTTTATCAATTCCTAGGATTGGCTTGACTTCCAGATCTTTTTCTGCCATTTCCTGCCCTGTGACCAAATAATGAACAGTCCTTAAAGCCGCTTCCATTACGCCTCCGGAAAAACCAAAGACAGTTCCTGCTCCAGTATACTCTCCCAAAGGGCTATCGGCTTGTTCTTCCGGCAAATTAATAAAATCAATTCCGGCTTGCTTAATCATCCGAGCAATCTCTCTTGTTGTCAAAGAAACATCTACATCCTGATAGCCGCTGGAAAACATCTCTTTTGATCGTATAACTTCAAATTTTTTTGCCGTACACGGCATCACAGAAACAACTTTCATTTTTGCTGCATCTACTCCGATTTTATCAGCATAATACGTTTTAGATAAAGCGCCGACTATTGCATGCGGGGACTTACAAGAAGAGAAATGAGGAATCATATCAGGATAAAATTTTTCCATATAATCAACCCATGCGGGGCAACAACTGGTAATCATCGGTAAAACCCCATTCCCTTTTGTCAAGCGTTCAACAAACTCAGATCCTTCCTCCATAATAGTAACATCGGCTCCGAAGTTAGTATCAAAGACAGTTTTAAAACCTAATCGTCTTAAAGCAGCATAAATTTTACCTGTTGTTACCGTTCCCGGTTCTAATCCGAAAGCTTCTCCTAAAGATACTCTTACTGCCGGAGCTATTTGTGCGATTGTATGATATTCCGGATTCTGCAGCATAGACCACACTTCTTCTGAATTATCATACTCACTTAAAGCACCGGTTGGACAATGAGCAGTACACTGACCACATTTTATGCATGGGGTATCTGCTAAAGGTAAATTTCCAGCTGGAGCAACATGCGTATCTATACTTCTATCCAAGAATGCCAACGCCCATACATTTTGAATAGTTTGACAAACTTCCACACACCTGCCGCATAAAATACACTTTCTTGGATCCAAAACAATACATTTTGTACTATCATCCGCCGGCATAATTTCTTTAGAAGGAATAATATTTCTAAAAGTTCTTTCTCTTAATCCGAATGTCGACGCCAATGATTGCAACTCGCAACATTCATTTCTGATACATGTCAAACACTCATTTGGATGATGAGATAATTCCAACTTTAATATCGTTCTGCGTGTTTCTATAATTTCGGGATCTCGTGTAATAATATCCATCCCATTTTCTACTGGAGTGCAACATGCCCGAAGCATTTTCCCATTTACTTTAACGACACAAATACCACAAGACGCCCTTGGATGTAAATCCGGATGATAACACAATGTCGGAATATCCACTTGAATTTTTTTTGCTGCATTTAAAATAGTCGTTCCTTTTGGAACTTCAACATTTACGCCATCAATTTTTAGCTTAATCATCTGATCCCTCTATCGTTTTGTACAATTGACATTACACCCTGCCCCTGTTACAGGCTTTTGCGTTTCAAGTTTAGTCATTTCATTCTCTAGCTTACTGATTTCTCCTTTAAGTTTTTGTTCCGCTTGTTTTTTCTCAGTCGCTTGTTGAATTAATGCTTCATATTCATCATGGAAAAACCGTATGGTAGACAAAACAGGATTAGGAGCTGTTTGCCCTAATCCGCATAAAGCGCCTCTTTTCATTGCGTTTCCTATTTGCTCGATTAAAGCTAAATCTTCTTGTGTTCCTTTTCCTTCGGCTATTTTTTTAACTAATTGCAACATCTGATAGCCTCCGATACGGCAAGGAGCACATTTCCCACATGATTCATCAACGGTAAAGTTTAAATAAAATTTAGCTATTTCCACCATGCTATCATCATGATCCATAACAATCATTCCTCCGGAGCCCATCATCGATCCGATTTTCTTTAATTCTTCATAACACAAGGGCATATCTAAATGAGAAGCGGGAATAACGCCTCCGGACGGACCGCCTGTCTGGACTGCTTTAAACGGCTTGCCCGAGCTTGTTCCGCCTCCAACTTCATTAACCATTTCTCCAACCGTTGTTCCCATAGGGACTTCCACCAAGCCGGAATGATTAACTTTTCCTGTCAAGGCAAAAACTTTTGTTCCTTTTGATGTTGCCGTTCCAACACTTGAAAACCACTCCGGACCGTTTAAAATAATCGGAGCTATATTTGCCAATGTCTCCACATTATTAATCGCTGTTGGTTTTCCAAACAAGCCTTTTTGAGTCGGATACGGAGGTCTTGGATGAGGAGTACCTCTTTGTCCTTCTAAAGATTCCAACAAAGCTGTTTCTTCGCCGCAAACAAATGCTCCTGCTCCATAACGTAGATCTGCCATAAAGTTAAAATTAGAACCAAAAATGTTTCTCCCTAAAATTCCATGTTTTTTAGCTTGTTTAATTGCAAGTTCTACTCTTTGTAAGGCCAATGGATATTCGGCTCTGATATAAAACCAAACGGAAGTAGCTCCTGTTGCATAAGCGCCAATCATCATGCCTTCTAAAACTTGATGAGCGCCTCCTCCTAATATGCAGGAATCCATATATGCACCCGGGTCTCCTTCATCTCCGTTACAGACAATAAATTTTTCTCCATCTACAAGAGGAGCCGATGCCAGCATTTCCCATTTTTTACCTGTTGGGAAACCTGCTCCGCCGCGACCTCTTAGGCCACTTTTCTTTATTATCTCCAGGACTTCTTCCGGCTTCATCTCCAAACACTTCATCAGAGCCTGATATCCTCCCAAAGCAACGTATTCTCCTAAATTTTCCGGATCAGAATGCCCTAAGTTCTTTAAAACGACTTTCTTTTGTTTCGTAAAAAAAGGTAACTTTAATGATAATTCTTTTCCTTGTAAATATTTAGACAATTTCAATGGCTCGGAAGTTCCTTTTTCCAAAGTCGGAGCAATATGTTCTGATACAATCAATCTCGCCACATCAGGCGTAACTTGTTTATACAAAAAAGGTTCTCTTCCTTTTATCTCCACTCGAGCCAATGGACCCGAAGCACATAAGCCCATGCATCCGGTTGCGACCATTCTTACTTTATCTTGCAGTCCAAAGGTTTCTAAAGACTCTTTGAAAGCTTCTATGACATTTCCGGCGCCTCCGGAATGACATCCTGTCGCATTACATGTATAAATAGACGCTATATACTTTTGAACTTCGTCTTTAAAAGCTTCTCCTACTTTTAAAAGATTCTCTTTTTGAACTCGACCTAATTGTTTTAATTTTTCAATCTGTTCGCGGCTTAATTCCACCATTTACTTTTCTCCTTAAGCTTCTGTCATCTTCTGACGCCATTCATTAACCATCTTCGGCACATCTGTCGCAACTGTTTTGCCATATGTTTTACCATTTATAACAACAACAGGAGCCAATCCGCAACATCCTAAACACCTGACTATTTGTAAATGGAACATTCCGTCTTCCGTTGTTTCTCCATCTTTTATATTTAAACAACGTTGAAACTCCTCAATAATTCCTGGAGCCCCTTTAATATGACACGCCGTCCCGTCACAAACAGAAATAATCACTTTCCCCGGAGCATTTAATTTAAAATAATTATAAAACGTCAAAACCGCATATATTTGTGCCATTGGAATCCCTAATTCTCGACTCGTTATTTCCATGGCTTCCCAAGGGACGTATCCGAATGTCCCTTGTATTTCATGTAACGCCATAATTAAAGAGCCTCTTTTTGACTTCCATTTTGTGAGCAGTCCTGTTGTTTTTTCTTTTATTTCTTGTTCTGTCCCCATCATTCTTCCCTCTCAAAAATATATTTATCAGTAGTTATCACACCTCTTTCAAAAAATCAAAGAAAAAATCAATTAAATAACATACGGGAGCGTATTTTTTACCGCCAATTTGTTTTTTAAAAAAAATTTTTTTTATTTTCAAATAATTAAATAAATATTTACATTGAATAATTTTTATTTCTCAAAGATTTTTTAACGAGATATTTTAAAACTTACCGTTTTTAAAAATATTCTAGACAACAAAAATTTTCTTCTCTATAATGTTCTTGTGGAATTTAAAATCACTAACCTAGATAAAAAAGGAAAAAAGAATGAAAAAAACAGAAGCTGGTCGCTCAATGATAGAAATGTTGGGTGTTTTAGCCATCATCGGTGTTTTATCCATCGGTGGTTTGGCTGGGTATACAATGGCGATGAATCGTCA
>CALXXA010000037.1 GCA_944392585.1 uncultured Alphaproteobacteria bacterium
AATTTCAACTGCTCATGCCGCGGCTATGGTGGCAGATTCGGTTTTAGTCTGTCGTTCTCGCCAATGTGCCCCTGCCGAAAAAATAATGTCTCGAGAGTTTTTGTATAATCAATTCGGATCTTTATTCCAAAATAATATTAATCAATCTGTCTTATTTTGCGAGGCAGATCCAACCGTAAGGGTATGTTTGAATGATGGGATTCATATGGATATTATTGCAGGAGTTACGCAAGGGATTTTAAATATTCCTGAAATGATCTTGTTAGATGCAAAAGCTTGCCCTGATTTCAATGGCTATACTTTCGTGGCTGATTATAAAATGACGGTTAATGATACTTATCCACAGTGTCAGGCAGCCTTGAATAAAATGGTTATTAATAATTCCGATGATATTTCTATCCAAACCCCCGGCTTTGAATGTAGAATTACTCAAAATGGAATTACTCTGATTAATGCTTCTTACGTTATCGATTATATTGATTTTGATTATGGTATCGTTGGTGCGTACTATACTATTGCCGCGGGACAAGTTTCTAAAGGAGGAAACACAGGGTATATGTTATTTCGTTTCAAAAATATCAGTAATGATATGAATGAATTAAGAGGTGGGACTTGTTGCGAATGTGATCCTTCTCTGACACCGCCTTGTCAATGCGAACCTTCTGAACCGCAGGTTGTCGTTCAAGAAAAAGTTGTGACGGAATATGAAGTCGCTCCAATTGAACTTCTCATTAAAACAAAAGCTCCGGTCGAAGCTGGGAAAACTCAAGATATTCGTGTTAATGGAATTAATGTACCGGGAGTGCCGGTCGTTTCTGATACTACGAACTCTTTAAAAGAACAACCAGAGACAGCGGGCATTGAAAATCTTCCTTTAGGTAAAGAAGAAGATATTTCCAATAAAGAACCTTACAAATCTGACATCACTGCCGAGTCTTTGGCGGAACAACCAGAAGATCCTGTTCTTAAAGAAACTTTTGGGCAGGTAGAAGTTATGTCTAATAGAGAACCTTATAATCCTGATGCGGCATTTATTCTCCCCGAAAAGAAAACGGAAGAGGTTATTGTTCAAGATAATGTCGTTACTCTAGAGCAGGAAGACAGTATTTCCAATACTGAATCTTATAACTCTGATGTAACGGCTGAGTTCCCTGAAAAAACGCTGGAGTCCTCTATTGTTGAAGGGGACTTCAAAAAAGTGGAAGTTAGACCAAATTAAAGCTTTTTTTCATAAGGGATATGATTTTTTTTTAAAAGCCCTTTAACAACAAGTTAAAGGGTCTTTACTTTTAAAGGTGCGGAAATGATAAAATACACAAAACTTTCTAACGGACTTCGTGTTATAACAGATGAAATGACAGATGTAGAAACTGTTTCAATGGGAATTTGGGTATCCGTCGGTTCTCAACTTGAAGACAGTCAAATAAATGGAATCTCTCATTTGCTAGAACATATGCTTTTTAAAGGAACAAAACAAAGAACGGCATTACAGATTGCTCAGGAAATAGAAAATGTCGGAGGAATTATTAATGCTTATACTTCCAGAGATATGACGGCTTATTATCTTAAGGTTTTAAAAGAAGATGCTTTAATGGGATTGACTATCTTGGCCGATATCTATCAGAATTCTGTGATGAATGAAGAAGAGTTGTTTAAAGAAAAAGATGTTGTTTTACAGGAAATTTTACAAAATTTTGATTCCCCTGATGATATTATTTTTGATTATTTTCAAGAAACAGCATATCCAGATCAACCGATAGGAAGGCCTATATCAGGAAGTACTCAGACCGTGCAGGCGATTAAACCTGAAACTTTGTTATCTTACATGCATGATGAGTATACAGCTTCAAGAACAGTCGTTTCCATAGCTGGTAATATATCGCATGAGTTTTGTGTGGACTTAGTTTGTAGATTATTTACAAAACTATCTCAAAAAGGGAAAAGGCAAATGATCCCGTCGCGTTACGTTGGGGGTGACTTTCGTCAAGATAGAGATATTGAACAAGTGCATGTTCTAATGGGATTCCCAGCTTTTTCCTATCAAAATGACTTTTTTTATGCACAAATGATTTTGTCAACGCTTCTAGGGGGAGGAATGTCTTCTCGTTTATTCCAAGAAGTCAGAGAAAAAAGAGGACTTGTTTACACAATTTATTCCTTTTCACATAGTTATATGGATACAGGTTTATTTGGTGTTTATGCTGGAACGGGAAAAGAAAAAATCAAAGAATTGATGCCTGTTGTATGTGACGAATTATTAACAATGGGAACTATGTTGACAGAACAGGAAATAGAACGAGCTAAAGCTCAATTAAAAGCAATGATCTTAATGCAGCGAGAAAGCACATCAACTAGATGTAAAGTAAATGCTCAAAATATGCTCATCTGGGGGAAGATTATTTCAAAAGATGAAATAATTTCAAAAATAGAAGCCGTTAATGAAGATATTTTAAAACAGGTCTCTTCTTTATTGCTTTCTAAAAAACCAACTTTAACTTCTTTAGGCCCTATCCAACATGTGTGGGATTATGAGAAGTTTGTAGATTATCTTTCTCATACATAAAAAGAATAAAGAGAAAAGAGTTGTTTATTGTTTAAAAATAAATTATAAACAAAGTATGTCATTGTTAAAGTCAATTGCCACAGTGAGTGGTTTTACTATGATAAGTCGGATAATAGGCTTTATCCGTGATGTTTTAATTGCCCGTTATTTGGGTGCAACGATGTTATCAGATGCTTTTTTCGTAGCTCTGAGATTCCCAAATTTGTTTAGAAGCTTATTTGCAGAGGGAACTTTAAATGTCTCTTTTGTTCCGATTTTTTCTAAGATACTAAAAAAGAAAGGGAAAAAACGAGCACGTCTTTTCGCTAAAGAAGCTTTTAGTTTGTTGTTTTACATATTATTAATTTTTACGATATTAATAGAGATATTAATGCCTTTCGCAATGATTATATTGGCTCCCGGATTTGATCAAATTCCCGGTAAAATAGCTGTTACGACAGAACTGAGCCGTATTACGTTCCCTTTTTTGTTAGCTGTTTCTTTAGTCTCATTATTGTCGGGAGTTTTAAATTCAATAGGAAAATTCGCCGCAGCTGCATTTACTCCATGTTTATTGAACTTGATGATGATAGGGTTTTTAGTTTTTTTCTCTCCTTTTATGCCTAATCCAGCATATGCTTTAGCTTGGGGTGTTTTTGTCGCCGGGATTGTTGAGTTAGCTTTTTTATTATGGAATGTATATAAAAATGATTTATTTTTCGGGATATGGGGCCCTATTCAGGTTATTCGATGTTTTTCACAAGACATTAAGACTTTATTCAAACGAATGCTCCCGGGAGTTTTCGGAGCTGGAGTATATCAAATTAATTTATTTTTAGATACATTTTTTGTTTCTTTTTTAATCCAAGGAGCCGTATCATGGCTTAATTATGCCTATCATTTATTTCAATTACCTATAGGTATTATCGGTGTTGCGATAGGAACCGCTTTATTACCTATTTTATCGCGTTGTATTCAAGATGGAGATTATAAAAAGGCTCATCATGAGATGAATCGCGCATTGGAAGTTTCTTTGTTAATGTCTGTTTCCTCTATGGTAGGATTATTTATTCTCGCTGTGCCAATTGTTTCCGTTTTATTTGAAAGAGGAGCATTTACATATGAAGAGACTTTACCGACGGCATATGCTTTAAAAGCTTTTTCCATAGGGCTGCCCGCATATATGCTGACAAAGTCGTTAATGCCTTTCTTTTATGCAAAAGGAGATACGGCTACTCCTGTTAAAATTGCAACCGTCGGAGTGATTATTAACGCTGTCTTATGTTTAATTTTGATGCAATTTTGGGGACATGTCGGGATTGCTTTGGCAACAGGGATTACTGTCTGGATTAACGCCGGTCAATATGTCTTTTTACTGAGAAGAAAAGGAGATTTTAAACTAGATAATCTTTTTAAATTTCGTGTAAAACGTATTTTCTTTGCTACACTTTTAATGGGTGTCTTTCTTATTTCTTCTAAATACAGTATAGATTACTACTATAAAGAATGGTTGCAAGCAGCTGATTTTGTTCCGTTCTTTATCTTGTTTCTTCTGATAGGAGGCGCAATTGTCTTGTTTTTTTCTGTCTTGTTAGGAACAAAAGGAATTCTTTGGGAGAATTTTAAAGGATTTTTTATCAAAAAGAAAATAAATTCTTGACAAAAAATAAAACCGTTCCACAATAAGAATTAGAAACGGAGATTAAAATGAAAAAATTTAAAAATAAACTTATTATACATAATCTTAATATGTTTTTTTCAAGTTTTAATTTAATAATTCTAAAGCCTTTGAAAAACTTCTTCGTTTTGATCTATCGTTTACTTAAAATAACATTTCTATCTGTTTCCCGTAATCCAAAATCTTTTATCTGTGAGATTTTCTTTTTTATCTTTAAATGGTGGCAACGCTTTCTTTTATTATTTTTCCTTGGAATTCTTTTATTGTTCCCTTTTTTTATTTTAATCTCTGAAAAAATTGATGATAACCCTGATTTTTCAGGAGAAAAAATAGCTAAAAATCAAATGCAAAGTATTCAAACAGCTCAAGCATTAATTGATAGAGAAGTTGTAACTTATGGATGGAAAGCAAATTTACCGTTTATATTTCCTTCTTCTTTTTTGGATAATATGCCGTCGTTTCAAATAGGAATAATTGAAGCTTTGGCAACTTTTACAGATTCTTATTCTCATGAAAAATTACAACGATCTTCTGAAATGTTGTCTTATCCAGTAGATATTTGGTATTTAAACTTTTCTTCTTATTTTAAACCTGTGAAACCTACTCAAAGTGTCTATAAAAAAGCAATGGCATTACTTCTTTCTTATAACGAAGATCTGAAAAATGGGCTTCAACCTCCATTAACCGCAAGTGATTTAAATAATGTTATACGTCGTATAAAAGAAGATTTAAGACATTGTGTATTTAAAATTGATGAAAAATTGAGTAGAGACGAATATCATTTAATAGATTTTTCGGCGGATAATATATTTTATCAAACAAAAGGAAAATTATATGCGAATGCTTTGTTGTTAAGAGACTTAAAGAAGGATTACGCTCATTTAATAGAAACTCCCGAAATGGACATTGCTTTTAACGATGTTATTGACTCTTTAATAAAAGCATTCCAATATAATCCTCGTATCATATTTAACGGCAAAGTGGATAGTTTTTTAATACCGTCTCATCTGGCTGTACAAGGTTTTTATGTAATGCAAGTCATAGATAATTTAATGAGTTTGCAAAAGTTTTTTTATATCGAGAGGAATTAATGACTGATACCAAACAAAATGAATTAGTACATTTAATTAAAAGTGTTTTAAATGGGCGAATTAGACCTGTTTTACAGGAGCATGGAGGAGATGTGGTGTTTAAAGATTTTGATGAAACCGGAGTCCTATGGGTAGAGCTTCAAGGAGCTTGTAATGGTTGCCCGGGAGCTCTGAATACTTTAAAAGGAAATATAGAGCATTTTATGAAATTAGTTTTCCCTGAGATAAAAGAGGTGAAAGATGTTTATTTGGAAAAATTACAAACTTCCATAAAGAAGTGAAACATGAAAAAAATAATCATTATTGGCGGGTTTATTTTATTGGGTTTAGGAGTACATGAATTTATTTCGTATGTCTATGGATATCACCTTTTTTCTAAAAGTGTTGCTTCGTTATTTCAAAATGCAACCTCAGATCAAAATGAAGAAGAAAATAGAAAAAAAGAAAATTCCATGGAAGAAATTTTCTTAATTGAACCTAAGACAACTTACGATCTGGAAAAGATTTTTGAAAATTTTAACAGAGATGCCGTTCCAAGAATCTATATAGCTTCTTTCCCAGAAGACTTTGAAGAAAAAGGGACGCCTGATTTATTTATAAAAACTCTTCTGCCGTTGATCTTAAAAGAAAACGAGAAGATTCTAAAAGAACGTCAAAAATTATTGAGGCTGGTTTTTAAAATTCGACAGGGGAAAATTTTAACTCAAGAGGAACAAAAGTTTTTTGATTATTTAATAACAAAATATGACATCTTCGAAAAAGGAATATTTAATCAGACAAAGCAGTTATTATTGCGCGTGGATAGAATCTCTCCCGCTTTGGCAATAACCCAAGCTCTGGAGGAAACAAACGGAGGGAGAGATTTAACTTCTATCTTTGGTGTTTATAAGTGGGATGATGAGGGAAATTTTAGTTATGCGTTATATCCGAATTTAGAAAAAGCTGTTTCGGATTATGTTCACCACTTAAATACAACTATTCCTTATTATGTTTTTTGGGAATTACGAGCTCTGAATAGAACCAAAAGACAACCTATGAAAGCACGTGTTTTTATGGAAGGCTTATCTTCTTATCGTTATGGAGATCGTTTTTATGTTCAAAAATTAATAGATGTTTTTAATCAATATGAATTAATTAATCTAGATAATGCTCAGTTAGAAAAAGAAGGAGAAATAAATGAAAAAGATGGCTAATGTTTTATTGTTTTGTATGATTGTTTTATTAGTGTATATATTATTTTCATTAGCTTTTAGTGATGATTTTGTTAATTTTTTCTTACAAGATATTGGCGTGGCGGGTAGTTTCTAAGTGAGAAAATTATTTTTATTTGTTTCCGTCATTTTTCTGTTAGGCAATGGAGAAGATTTGTATCCGTATCAATTGGTTATTATCTCACAAAACGGAGATGAATATAAGTTTGATATAGATATTGCGAATACCATGCAAAAGAGGAAGAAAGGGCTTATGTATCGTTCCTCAATCCCCTCAGATGCCGGAATGTTGTTTTTATCAGATAAAAGTCAAAAATGGTCTATGTGGATGAAAAATACGTTTGTCCCATTGGATATGTTGTTTTTTGATGAGAATAATAAGATTATTTACATTAAAGAAAATGTGGAAGAAAAAAGTTTAGATATAGTTTCGTGTCCTTATCCAGCAAAGGGAGTGATAGAATTAAACGGAGGTTCTATAAAGCGCCTCGGAATAAAAGCAGGAGATAGAATAGAGTATTAATGAATTAAAAATAAATTTTTTTATTTAAACGGACAAGGTTTATCTATGATTTAAATTTTATCAGATTAAAATCTCTTGTTTGGCGGGGTCTTTTTATTTTATTTAATGTTTAACGTTATCAGATAAAATTAGTCAATTAAATGTTGATTTTTTATCTTTTTATGTTAAAATGCTTACTTATGTTAAACGCATGGTTTATACTTAATGTTCCAAAGACGTGGGAAATATAATGACGCTACAAAATACTCGAGAGAAAAATTATCCGGAATGGTATCAAAATGTAATTAGTGCCGCAGATATGGGAGAAGTTTCTTCTTCTCCGGGATGTATGGTTTTTAGACCGTGGGGATATGGTATTTGGGAACGAATACAACGTGCGCTTGATAATAAAATCAAAGAAACTGGACATGAAAATTGTTATTTCCCCATCTTTATTCCTTTAAGTTATTTTCAAAAGGAAGCAAACCATGTTGAAGGTTTCGCAAAGGAAATGGCGATTGTAACACATAGCCGATTAACAAT
Organism: uncultured Alphaproteobacteria bacterium; assembly: GCA_944392585.1. GTDB lineage: Bacteria > Pseudomonadota > Alphaproteobacteria > CAAHEQ01 > UBA3637 > CALXXA01. Next base: position 7,568 of record CALXXA010000037.1, read on the forward strand.
GAAGGACGGTAAATTAGTTCCCGATGGGAAATTAGAAGAACCATTGATTGTTCGTCCCACATCAGAGACAATTATTGCAGATTCATTTTCTAAATGGATAAAATCATATAGAGACTTACCTGTTATGATTAACCAATGGGCAAATGTTGTTCGCTGGGAAATGCGGCCGCGATTGTTCTTAAGGACGAGAGAGTTTCTATGGCAGGAAGGACATACCGCTCATGCAACTTTTGAAGAAGCAGAGAAAGAAGCAAAAACGATGTTGGGAGTATATGCTTCTGTGGCGCAGAATGTATTGGCTATGCCTGTTATTAAAGGTAAAAAACCAGAATATGATAAGTTTCCAGGAGCCGTCGATACTTATTGTATTGAAGCTATGATGCAGGATGGTCGATCTTTACAGGCCGGGACATCTCATTTTCTAGGACAAAATTTTGCGAAGTCGGCGAATATTCGATTCCAAAGTAAAGAGGGAACCCAAGAATATGCATATACAACCTCCTGGGGTGTGACCAGCCGTTTAATCGGAAGTCTTATTATGACACATGCAGATGATGAAGGAATGGTTGTCCCTCCTAAAATTGCCCCGCAACAGGTGGTTATCGTCCCAATTATTAAGGACAAGTCAACGCAGAATGAAGTGATGCTTTATGCAACGAAGTTATGCTCTGCATTGTCGGAAAAATTTTATGACGGAGAAAAAATTCGTGTAAAAGTTGATACAAGAGATAAATCATCTGTCGATAAAATGTGGGAGTGGACACGAAAAGGAGCTCCGATTGTTTGCGAGGTTGGTTCAAGAGATATTGAAAATGAAGTCGTAATGGTACGGACCAGAACAAAAATTAATACTTCAGAATGGAAACAAATAATTCCACTTAATGAATTTATTAACTTGATATCGTCTCGTTTGGAAGATCTTCAGAACTCTCTTTTTAATGTGGCTAAAAAAAGGTTATTAGATAATCAACGAACTGATATTAAGACGGCAGAAGAAATGAAAGATTATTTCTCTCAACAAAATTCATGGGTCGATGGAGCAAAAGGGAAGGTAGCTTTTGTCCGCGGAAAATGGTGTGAGGATCCTGCGACTGTGGAAAAAATGAAAGAAATGAAAATATCTATTCGGTGTATTCCTGAAGATCAAACAAAAAAAGAAGGAAATTGTCTGTTGACGAACAAAAAAGCTGTTCTTGATGTAATTTATGCACGGTCTTATTAAAAAAAGTTATTCAGCCGCGGTGTTTTTATAGGTACTTTTTCTTGATATGGCAGAAGGACGGAGCAGGGTAAGGTATATTCTTTTAGGCTCTTGACTAGTATCTTTTAAGAAGATACGGTTAAAGGTAATGAAATACAATAGATTAATCAGATATAAAATAAAAAAAATAATAGTGTGTTTTTCTGAGGACATAACAACGACCTCGGCAAGTAAAGTTTTAAGCATAAATAGGAATACCATAAATTCGTATTATAACGAATTCAGAGAATGCATATTAGAAGAAAGTTTGCATAAAAATTCCAGAAAAGAAGGAACAAGGAATGTTCATAAAGAATATAGGCTTAGATGGAGCAACATAGGGTATTCTCGTTTTCAATCCTCTTTTGAAGCCATGTGGACGGCCAGACGGTTAGCGAATTTGACTGACAAAAATTTAATTCCTGCTTTTGCTTCCGCCAACATCAAGATTTTACCGTATCAAATAGCCGCCGCTCGTTTTGCCTTGCGTTCTACAAATTTAAAAGGCTGTATTTTATGTGATGAAGGCAGTCTTGGTAAAACTTATGAAGCTTTGCTTGTTGTTTCACAAAGGTGGTACGAAGGTAAAGAACACATTTTAATCGTTCTCCCGCAGAACTTAATGCCACAATGGCAAGCTAAGTTAGCCGAAGAATTCACACTTCCGCTTATTGATTGGAAAGATTACACACAAGAAAGCAAAGGATTATGCATCATAACCTATGATGAAGCGGTTAAATATACCACTGATATCGAGAAAATCTCTTGGGATTTAGCTGTTTTTGATGAGTCTGACTTTTTATTTAAACCGGATAACAAATCCGTTGTTGTGATTAAAAAGGCCATACAGAATGCCTTTAAACTGTTTTTAACGCCAACGCCCATCACCATGAGTATTATGGACATTTACGGTTTAATCCACTTTATTGATGAAAGTCTGTTGCCGGATGCAGACAGTTTTTATAAACGGTATTTCCGCAAGCCCGAAAACTATCCGGAATTGCCATCATGGGTGTCTCAGTTCGCTTTCCGGACTTTAAAAAATCAAGTGGAGCCCTATGTTAACTTTACCCGCCGGATACCGGTTATGTTGAATTATAGTCCGCAAGGAACCGTGCAAAGTTTCTAAACGCTTTTTGACAGGCTCTGATAATTTTATGGATAGGTCGCCGTAATAATTAATTTCGCAAAGCGCAATTATTAAATCCGCCACTTGGCTTTTTCGGAAGTTATGCACAGCCGACAAGAATTCTGCCAGGAAGAAAACAAAAGAGGTTTTTCTATCCATTTAGTCCTCCTTTGATAGGTTCACGACCATGATAATTTGTTTTTTCGGTTTATTTCTGCCACCGCTTTGGTTACTCAGCTTTTTGATGCGCATAATGCCCTGTACCCATTTAAGAGATAGGATGGCCCGACGGTACGCCTTGCTATTGTTTAGGCCAAACGCCTTCAATTGTTCAATTTCAAGTTTTACTTCTTTTTCCCAGTAGGACAGTTGGCGTTGATCAAACTCCAACATTTTTCCAATGGGAATGGTTTTGATACATTCATAAATCGTTGTTTTTTGCTTTTTCATGACATTTAATCCTTTCGTTTCCAGTCATTACGAAAGGTAAAAAGCCCGGAGATCGATTTTTGCTCCCTCAAAAATTCAAAAAAATGAAATTATTTTATAACTAATTGATTTCGTGCGATTAAAAACAGAGTTCCCAACTACCGCCGTGAACTGCTTGATAGGATAGGGAAAAAAAGAAGGCCTAAAAATGCGTTTTTAAAGTGTAGCGAGGTTTGACAGGTATATGTGACTGAAGTTCACTTGGCACATATCTGATATGTATATTTTTTAAAAGGAAAGTATATGCTAAACAGGAATAATTGCGCGGTCACGAGTTATCCGGATAAAAAACGTAGTCTTGAAAAGTGGCTGTCTTTGGGGCCTGCGGGGTAATTTAAACACAAAAAAAGCGAAAGGATACTGTATATGAAATTATCAAAGAAATCCCTGCAGATTCAATGGTGTCTCTTTCTTTCAAACAGTTACGTGAATTTGAAAGCCGCAGTTTATGAGCTGTGGCTTGAAGAAGCCGTTAATAAAGGACTGGTTGATGCTCCGGACTTTTACGAGAACCGATACGCTTACACAAGATGTAAGTGGATCGGTCCGGGGCGTGGTTGGGTGGATCCGGTTAAGGAAGCTCAAGCCTGCCAAATCCGAATGGAGATAGGACTTTCAACCTTAGAGGCTGAATGTGCCGGTCAAGGCTTAGACTGGGAAGAAGTTTTGGAACAAAGAGCAAGAGAAAAGGAACGTATGAAAGAACTTTTTGACGAGCGTTGATAGCGAGGAAAATTAGTTTTTCTGGTTCCTTTCGCCGGATTACCGGTAAAATGCTGATAACAAAACGTGCGACAGGCAAACTGCCAAACTTGCCGAATTAGGCTTAACATTAGGAGATTTAACCCGAAGGGAGGAAAAAACGATACAAAATGATGATGAAATACAGACTATAGAATAAAATTTTTATATATTTGGTAATTTTTATTGAATTATTTGGGAATATCTGGGAAATTTTCTATTTTGCAAAATAGAAAAAATGCAAAAAAATAAAATAGGACTTGCTTTTGTGTTTGTTTGCGGCTATATTGGATTTATACTCCATTTTAGCCGAAAGGATATCTTATGTATCAAAGAACTTTATCTCATCATCTTGACCGATTAACTAAAAATTTTCCGGTATTATTAATTACAGGTCCTCGTCAGGTTGGTAAATCAACCTTATTAGAAACTTATATTTCTGATAAATATAATCGTGTTACATTGGACGATTTAAATGAACGAGCAAAGGCAATCAATGATCCTGCTTTATTTTTGCAGGAACACCAACCTCCTGTTTTAATCGATGAAGTGCAATATGCGCCGGAACTTTTTAGTTATATAAAAATATATGTTGATCAAAACAGAGATAAAAAAGGATTGTTTTTATTGACCGGTTCACAAAAATTTCATCTTATGAAAGGAATTCAAGAAACTTTGGCTGGTCGAGTAGCAATACTTGATTTATTGGGATTGTCTAATCAAGAAATAAACAATCATCCCGATACCGTTCCTTTCCTTCCAACTGATGATTTTATTGATGAACTGAAAAAACAAAAAAAATCTCAAAGTACATTGCAAACGATTTATATAAATATTTTTAATGGTTCTTTCCCTGAATTAGTCAGCAGAAATGGTGAGGACAGAGATATTTATTACAGTTCTTATGTAAAAACATATATAGACCGAGATGTAAAAGGTTCTTACAATATATCTGACGCTATCAGATTTAATAATTTTATAAAAGCAGTGGCTGCACGAACTGGTCAATTATTAAACATTGCAGATATTGCCAGAGATGTGTCTATTGATAATAAAACGGCCCAATCTTGGTTAAATATTTTGGAAGCTTCCGGGTTGGTGTATTTATTACATCCTTACTATAATAATATCACTAATCGTATTATAAAAACGCCGAAGATTTATTTTTCGGATACAGGATTATGCGCATATCTAACAGGTTGGGATAGTCCAAAATCTCTTGAAGCTGGAGCTATGAATGGAGCAATATTGGAAACATACGTGTTCTCTGAAATACTCAAATCATATTGGCATAATGCTAAAGAACCGAATATTTATTTTTACAGAGATAAAGATGCTAAAGAAATTGATTTTATCATAGAAGCTAATAATACAATTTATCCGATAGAAGTAAAGAAAACAATGATGCCTGATTCAAACGCTTATAAAAACTTTAATGTACTTGAGAAATTGCAAAAGCCAATAGCAAAAGGTGTTGTTTTATGCTTAAAACAGGAAGTGTCTTTTATTTCCAGAGAAATTGTTGCAATACCTATTGCATTTATTTAAGTATATATCAAACAACACATAGCCTCACTTTGGTGGGGCTTTTTTGTTGCCCAAATCAAAAAAGTAAAGGTTATGCATTTATCCTTACTGGCACAAGGCGAAACAGCGGCAACTTCAACTATTGCCGCATCTCCGGATGTACTGACTTATACCCGTTTTTCTCAATTCCAAGGCTTTATTAAATCCGAAGGACAGGCTTTGGCCAATATTACATCGGCAAGTGTGACTTATTCAAACAACCTTGAAAAGATTGAAACTATCAGAAACGACGGCAAAGTGGAAGCCATTGACTTGGGCGTTGCCTCTTTGTCCGGTTCGATTTCGGTCAGATATGGCGACAACGCTTTAATGGATAAGGCTCGTGCCGGCACTCCGGTTGATTTAGAACTGGGATATCAAATATCCGACACTCAAAAACTGGTTATTACCTGTCATGAAGTCTATCTGCCTAAGCCAAAACGTTCGGTCAACGGTCCGGGCGGTGTTGAATGTTCCTATGATTTCCAAGGAGCCAAAGAACCGAACCTTGGCAAAATGATTACAGTTAAACTTGTCAATGATGTGGAGGCATACTGATGTTAAAACTCAAAATTCAAAAAGAACCTTACTGGTTAGAACTCGGTTCCGGCGTAAAAGTTAAGGTAAAACCTTGCAATTCTTCTGTGTTTTATGAGGCCAAAGCCTTTATGAATAACCGAGTGGCAGAAACAGCCAAGCTTTATAAAAGCAATAAAGAAAATGGTATCCATGACCAGTCTATTCCTAATTTGGAAGATGTTTTAAAACGTGAAGCTTTCGCCGATCAGAACCTTATCATTGGTTTAGCATTGGCCGGAATTATTGAATGGGACGGTGTTTTGGAAGCAGAAAGTGATGAAAAAGCACCGCTTACACCTGAAAAAATAGAAGAATTGTTTTCCAACTTTTGGGTGGTGGCAGAAAACTTCCGCCAACAATACTGTGGCATTCAGGAGATTTTAGAGGCCGAAAAAAACGCCTTTACGTCCGCTCAAAATGGCACTTCGGAGACGGACGAACCTACTGCAAAGGATGTGGCGAAAAAACAAACTGCCCAATCCACAAGTGCCGATACATCGAAACAAGCTTAAAAACAGCGGAAGGTTATCAGGCTTGGGAAGTTTTGCTTAAACTTCCTGAGCCGGATTTGAAAACAGCCTTTGAAATTGCTCAAAACCTTGGATTTGATATGGCAATAATGACAGAACTCTTACCCACAGCCATACATGGCATGAAAGAAGGAATACATGGGAGCAGCAAAGAAACTATCCATCAGACTTGAGGCAGTTGGCGGTGATAAAGTCCGTCAGGAGTTTAAGTCCATTGGGACGGACGGCACAAAGGCCTTTCGGCAGATTACAAATGTCATCACACCTGCCAATGATAACCTGAAAGTCATTAATGAAACCGCCAAGACCTTTAACGGAGTGCTAAAACAAGCGGCAGGACTTGCCGGAACCGAGAACAATTTTCTCTTTTCGAAGCTTGGTATAAATACCACGCAAAGGAAGGAGCCGAATGGTTTTACATCACATTGCTTGGTGGTTTGGGCTTATTGGAGCAAGAAGCTCGCTTTACCCAACAGTTCGAAGCAAAACTCTTAAATGGGTATTTATGGGAGATTACCTCGGAGCTTGAAATTCGTGACAGACCGACCTTATCCGAAGGTGCATTAAATATTTTACTCGACTGCGATTATGAAAAACTGGTCTTGGCCGTGAACCGGTTACACGATTACGTCCATGTAACCTGCCCGAAACAAATAACCGGCACAGATGCAGAAAGAACGCATTTTGCCTTTGGAACCGCCGACAAATGGAGTGTCCTTGCTCGTGTGACGGGCATACATCCACGCTCCACCAAGGTAAAAATAACAGCGGTGATTGAGGATAGCCGAGTACATCAAAATTAAAAAAAAACATCTTGACATTTATACATATAGGGGGTATATGTATATTTTAACGTAATTTTTTTAACAGGAGAATTAAAAATGGAAAAATGTAACAATCCGAATTGTAAATGTGAAAACTGCCAATGTGGCGAAAATTGTCAGTGCGGAAAAGATGGCAAAGAATGCCATTGCGGTGAAAATTGTACCTGCGGTGATAACTGTCAATGCACCAAAGAAAATAAATGCTGCGATTCTTGCCACTGCGGCGATAATAAATAGGTAAAGCCAATGACTACACAATCAAAACCGAATCATTCGGAAAACTTGCCTCGCCTGAACCGCATTTCCGGTCAGATAGATGGAATAAAAAAGATGATAGAAGAAGAACGTTATTGTTTGGATATTGTCAATCAAATTAAAGCGGTGCGTTCTGCATTGAAAAGTGTTGAAAAAAACATTTTGCAAAAACACATTCAACATTGCGTTGCCGCTTCTTTTTCTACCTCAAAAGCCGAGCAACAGAAAAAAATTGATGAGCTTATCGGGCTTTTAGATAAATCAGATGATTAAATAAAAGGAATAAATAATGTCTGAGCATATTCATCATCACCATCATCATAATGAGGTAACACAAAAGGCCGTTAAATTGCTGATTTTATCGTTTGTAATCAATATGCTTTTGTCTGTTGCTGAAATAATAGGAGGTATAATTTCCGGCAGTGTTTCTTTGATAGGAGATGCACTGCATAACACTTCTGATGCTTTTTCAATTTTGATTGCCGTCATTGCGTTTAAGATAGGAAACAAGAAAGCTTCGGCAAAATACACATACGGTTTCAAAAGAGCTGAAATTATAGGTGGATTTGTTAATCTGATATTGCTTTTTATATCCGGTTGCTATCTGTTGGTAGAAGGAATTGAACGGCTGATAAATCCGCAACAAATTGATGGACTGCTGATTATTTGGATTTCGGTTTTGGCGCTTATTATTGATGCCTTAACGGCAAAAATTTCGCATCATGACGCCCATCACAACAGCAATATGAAAATGGTGTTTATTCATAACTTGGCAGATGTATTCGGTTCAATCGGCGTTATTATTTCCGGCCTTTGTATTATGTGGTTTGATTTATATCAGGTTGATGGGATTGTGGCCTTGCTTATTGCTTTTTATATGATTTTTCAATCGGTTGTGTCTTTTCCGCAGATTGTAAATATCTTGATGAATGCCGCTCCCGACAACATTGATATAGAACAAGTCAAAAATTCTTTGCTTGCCATAAAAAATATCAAAAATGTGCACCATTTGCATTTATGGTGTATCAGTGAACATAATGTGGCGATTGAATGCCATATTGAAAGTGATAACAATGATATTATTGTGGAAGCAACACAGCTTTTAAAAGATAAATTCGGAATTACTCACTGCAATTTTCAGGTAGAAAATAAATCATGCGGTGAATGTTGCGATTTATAAAAATTTTTAAAGAAGGGATAGCAAAATGAAATTTGAACAAATACGCAATGCGACAATTGTTTTGGAATATGCCGATAAAAAGTTTTTGGTTGATCCATGGCTTGCGCCACAAGGTAGCAACGGTACATTCAAAGAACTTGGTATGGAAAAAGAGGCAATTTGCCCTGAACACAATGAACTTGCTATGCCGATATGTGCGTTGCCGAAATCGGTTGCGGAGATATCAAACGGGGTTGATTACTATATCATCACCCATATTCATCCGGACCATATTGATATGTATCCTGATGGAACAGTCGGTAAAGATTTAAATCACAATACACCGGTTTTTGTGCAAAATAAGGACGATGCCGAAGTACTGAAAAAGTCCGGATTTACAGATGTGCAAGTTATGACGGAAAATACGCAAATCGGTGAAATTACGCTTATTAAAACACCGGCATTACATGGCACAAAAGTTCCTTGCGGAAAGGCCAGCGGATTTATTTTGCAACATAAAAACGAAAAGTCGGTTTATGTGGCCGGAGATACGATTTTTTATGATGAAGTTCAAAAGATTTTGCAACAATATCAGCCGGAAGTTATTATTCTGAACGCTTGTGCGGCGACTTTTAACACTTTCGGACGTTTGATTATGGACGACGGTGATGTGGCAAACGTTCATAAAGTGTGCCCAAATGCAAAAATTATCGCCAGCCATATGGATAATGTGGCGCATGCAACATTAAATCGCCAAACCTTAAGCGAAAAGTTACATCAGCGCAATATTGCCGATAAAATTTTAATACCTGCTGATGGAGAAATTTATCACTTTTAATTTATAATTCAGGTAGCATACAAGCCGAGTTTAACCGCTCGGCTTT
>CALXXA010000038.1 GCA_944392585.1 uncultured Alphaproteobacteria bacterium
ATTTTAATCCCTATTTTATTACATGATCAAATAGATAATCATTTTATAGACTTGTCTGATGTGGAATTGGAAAAAATAAAATCTTTTGCTGAACTCCCTCAAAACAAAAAAGAGATTATTTATAAAATCAGAAAACTTTATCAAAAAACTTCAGAACGAGAAAAAAAATGGATCCAATTAGGTATCGCTTTGCTTAGAGATGCCGATACTTTGTCAAATCTTAAGGATTATAAACGTTTATTTTGTCTTTTAAACAACGATCCGAGAGCTATAATATCTCCTCTTGTCTATAAGTCGGTATACTCAGGAGATTTTGTTAAAACGGAACATGTTAAAACATGGCCCGATAAATGGTGTATGTACTTGGCGTGGGTGACGCATTTTAGATTCCCTTCGTCCCGTAAAGAGGTCCTACAAAAAAATATATTAGAGGATTTCCAAAAAGATCTTTTAAATAAAATAAAATGCTTTAATTCTTTGGAACAATTGAAAAAATTACAAAAAGAAATGTCTTTTATTCTAACACATATTAAAAATAATACTTTTAGAGACTTTATCACTCCAACTATTCCGGAACATCATATTAAAAAAGAAGAAATACGAATATTAATTCAATCTTATTTATTTAAAAATAAAGTTTAATTATTTTAACCAACCGCGAAAAAGCGGAAGTTTTTGTAAGGGTTTTTTAATAATATGTTTAAATCCACTTTCTTTATTTGTTTTAGCAAGCGTTTCTTGAATAAAAGTTCCGTAATCTTTATACAAGGCTATCGGAGGAAAATCAGGGATATTTATTTCGACTGTTTGACCTGGTTTTATATTTTTTAAAGCGGGATCAAAACATCTTCTGTTAATAAATTTATGTAAAGATCTTTCTATCAGACATAGATTATGTAAATCATTAGTTCCTCCTCCAGATAAAGGAATAATATGATGAATATCAAAATTTTTAGGAACTTTCCCTTTTATGATTTTTTCTAAAGGACAGATTTTTTTTATACGATCAAGATATCCCTTCTGATAGAGCATTATTAAAAATTTTTGAGCTATTTTATTGTGCTTAAATTCCTTACGCAATAGAGCTGTACGTTCATGAGGCTGGCGTGTAAAAGTAACAGGCATTATTTCCTCCTATCCTGAATGAATGGTTTTAATTTTTGCATCCTTATTAAATAAGTATAATAGGTTCTTTAGAGCTTCTCCTCGAGGAGACGTTAAAGAAGGGTCTTGTTTCAAAATCATCTTAACATCGTCTCTGGCAGTGAATAGCAGAGACGTATGAAATTCCAAATCAGCTAATTTAAAAGCTTGAAATCCACTTTGCTGTGTTCCTAAAACCTGACCGGCACCACGTAATTTTAAATCTTCTTCCGCAATGATGAACCCATCTTCTGTTTGTCTCATGATATTTAATCTTTTTTTAGCAGTCGATGAAAGAGGAGTTTGATATAACAATAAACATACAGATTGAGAAGAGCCGCGACCAATACGTCCTCGGAGTTGATGTAATTGAGACAATCCGAAACGTTCTGCCTGTTCAATGATCATAATCGTAGCATTTGGGACATCTACTCCGACTTCAATAACAGTTGTTGCGACTAATATGTCTATTTTTTTATCAATAAAATCTTGCATTAAAGAATCTTTTTCATATCCTTTCATTTTCCCGTGAATAAGACCAATTCTCCCCGGGAATTTTCCTTCAAGATATTCAAATCGATGCTTTACATTAGCAAGATCAGATTTTTCTGTTTCCTCTATCAGAGGACATACCCAATAAACTTGAGCCCCTTTTTGGACAGCGTTTTTTAGCTTTTGAATGGTTTCATCCATTTTATTGACAGAAAGAACTCGTGTATCGATAGGTTTCCTTGTCGGAGGTTTTTCATCAATCTTAGAAATATCCATATCTCCATAGTAAGTTAGAGCTAATGTTCTGGGAATCGGTGTTGCCGTCATGGCAAGAATATCTACAAAAATTCCTTTTTGAGTTAAAGCTAGTCGTTGTTCTACTCCAAATCGATGTTGTTCGTCTATCACAACGAGTCCCAGTTTGTGGAAAACAACGTTCTCTTGAAATAACGCGTGTGTTCCAATAACAATTTGAGCGGATCCATCAGAAATTTTATTTAAGATTTTTTCCCGTTTTTCCCCTTTTTCCCGTCCTGTCAGTAAGATAATAGAAATTCCTAAGGGTTGACACCATTTATACAAAGTTGTTTCATGTTGACGAATTAAGATATCCGTAGGAGCCATTAAACAAGCTTGATAACCACTTTCAACTGCTTTTATCATAGCCATTAAAGCAACGATTGTTTTCCCACTTCCGACATCGCCTTGCAAAAGGCGGGACATGCGATAAGAAGAGGCCATATCTTCTTGAATTTCTTGAAAAGATCTTTTTTGTGCTTCAGTTAAGTGAAAAGGGAGCAACGCAAATAATTTTTGAATAAGCTCTCCACTCCCTTTTAAGGAGATACCTTTTATTTTGCGCATTTTTTGGCGGACTAATGCAAGAGCTAATTGGTTTGCCAATAATTCATCATAAGCCAAGCGCATTCGTGTCGGATGAAAAGGCGAAATTTCTTGATTGGATACGGGAGAATGTACTTTTATCAAACAATTTTTAAAACTTTCCCATTTCTGCTGTTTTAAAAAAGCCTCATTTTGCCACTCAGGAAAATCAGGAATACATTTCAGCGCTGTTTTCAAAACATTTTGTATCATTTTATTAGAAAGCCCTCGCGTCAAAGGATATATCGGCTCGTATAAGGGAATTAAACTTTTATTTTCTTCTTCGACGATGTAGTCCGGATGCGTCATTTGTAGGTGATTAGAAAATCTTGAAATCTGACCACTGATAATACGGGTTGTATTTTCCGGAAGTTGTTTAATAATATAATCTTTCTTATAATTAAAAAAGATAATGTCTAATAAGCCTATATCTGTGTGGCAGTGAATTTTATACGGATGTTTGCGAGAAATAGGACGTTCATGTTTTAAGACCATTGCTTTTATTGTGACAAAAGGCTCTTTTTTCCGATTGACAACCGCAACAGGTAAATGGAAAAGCACAGAGAGAATAGTCTTACCACATAGTTTTTGAAATAACTTCAAATTCTTAGGACCAATACCGGGAAGAGTGTCAAGATTGGAAAAAAGTCTTGATGGAAGAGGGGGATGCATTAATAGTTTTGTCCTTTAGCGGGGATCATATAATTACGGCGGGGTTCATTTCCGGTTTGTTTTTTTTGAGAGTTTTTTTTAGATTTTATTATTTTCCCATCTGGTAATTTTACGGTTCCATCAGAATAAATGATGGACGCAAAAATAGGAAGATTATAGAAATGTTTTAAAACTTCCGGACAGGGAGTGGGTTTATAGTCTCGCTGTAGATTATAAGTGCGTAATTTTTCCGTGGCGTATTCTTTAAAAGCGTGTGTTCTTTCTTCATCTGTTACGGCAGAATTCCCCATAATGTAACTTGAGATTAGTTCAAAGTCATCTAGTCGACTGCCGGCATTGCATGCAAGAGCTACACCGGCCATAGCCCCTAATTGCTGTGCGTCTGTCATGCTGTTTATTCCGAGTTGAGCGTAACATAGATGAGGTAAGGATAAAAGGACAGATAAAAGAAACATAATTTTTTTCATAAATATCTCGCTTTTTTAAAAAATTAGTTTATATAATGTAATAGAATATAATTTTTTAATAAGTTTGACAAGTTTTTTAACAAAAGAGAAGGGAAATAAAAATGTTGCTTGATAATATTTGTGTTTTACCTCAAAATAACGCTCCTGTTCAAAGAGCCCTTATAATGCTGCATGGGTATGGTGCCAATGGGCATGACTTGATTTCATTAGCGCCTTTTTTCCAAAAGGATAATCCCAATATGATTTTCTATGCTCCAAATGCTCCTTTTAAAATGGACGCCGGCGGCTATAAGTGGTATAGTCTTGATGACATGGCCGACGAAACAGTTTTGGAACAGGCAGATTATATCGAAAGGCTTATGTATCGTGCTAAAGAACAAATCGAACTTATCAACACGTTTATTTCCTTAATTAAAGAAAAACATAAACTGGCGGATAATCATATCGCACTGATGGGATTTTCTCAAGGAGGATTGCTCGCTTTAATGACAGGGCTGTTAAAATCTTCAACATTAAATTGTTTAATCGGGTGTTCTTCTGTTCCTCTTAGCATAAATAAAGCGTTAAGTATTTCAGAGGTTTTAAGTTTTCCGGATACTTTACTGACGCATGGAGAAGATGATGAAAGTGTTCCCTTCTTAGGAATGGAAATGACACAAAATACTTTAAAAAACATTCATATTCATGTTACAACGCATGTTGTTCCAGGCATGGGACATAGTATTGACAATTCATGTATCAATGCAATCAGTAAATTTTTAAAGGATCATTCTAATATAAAGTAAGAGGATATCGAGCTTCTATTCTATAGTATTTTCCTTCGCCGTTTTCTCTAGCATGACTGGAGAAAAGAGTAAAATAGTAAACTTTAAACTCATGGGTATGAAATAGATTATTTGCAGAAATAAACCTAAAAACATCATCCATAGAAGTTCCTTTCAAACTAGCGATAGATACATGCGCATGAAATTTAAATCTATCGTTTTGGACGCCGTTATTACGAGAAATGGTGTCTATTTTAGAACTTAAATCATCAAGAGCCTGATAATAATTTACTCCCGTCCATAAGTGATGCGGCGTGTTTCCGGTTGCAAAATATCCTATTTGAGCCAATGCTAGATTAAAAGAAGGAAATCGTAGTTGACATAATTCATCATGAATATTATCAGCTATATCTTCCTGGATATTTCCCAAAAAACGAAGAGTTAGATGAAGTTTATCTTTTTCTACCCATTTTGCCAAAGGAACACCGCCTCGCAAAGAATATACATGATCTTTTATATCATCGGGTAATTCAATTCCTGTAAATAAGCGTATCATGAGCACCTTCTATTGGTTCTGCAAAAACTTTTCAACTGTGGGAAAGATATTTTCAACAATAACTTGTACCCCTTGTGTATTTGGATGAGCTCTGTCTTCTAATAAATATTTATTATTGTAAGGATTAAAAGATTCCATAATTCCTTTCATAAAGAAAGGATAGAATATAAGGTCGTATTCTTTGGCTAATTTTGAATACATGTCTGAAAAAGCCTTTTGTTTTTCATAAGATACAAAAGGAGGAGCTTTCATACCAACAAGCATGACGGAAGTATCGTTATCAAGGAAAGTTTGAATAATTTTTCTTAAATTGTCTTCTGTCGTTTTAAGAGGAACACTTCTTAAAACATCATTGATTCCTAATTCTATAATAACGGCGTGCGGTTTTTGAGCCAGAGCGTTATTAATTCTATTTAATCCCCGCTGAGTTGTATCTCCGGAAACACTTGCATTGATGACTTTAACATTATCATATCCATTGTTATAAAGCGTATTTTGAAGCTGTCCGTAAAAAGAATCTTCCGGAGGTAATTTATATCCCGCAGACAAACTGTCTCCAAAAACCATTAAATTAAAAGAAGCTCCTTGAGCAAAACTTTGCCATGGAAATGATAGAAATATACTTAAAATAATTAAAAATAAGCGCATTTTTTTCTTTCCTTTCTTTTCTTTTTTATTATTTTATATTAGAATAAAAAGAAATAAAAGGAAAATAAAATGAAATTGGAAATTTTAGAAATCCCTCATCCTTTATTGCGTCAGAAAAGTGTTTTTGTTAATAAAGAAGATAAAGAGGTTAAAAAGCTTTTAGAAAATATGTTGGAAACCATGTATGCCGCTCATGGTGTCGGATTGGCCGCTCCTCAAGTAGGTGTGTTGAAACGAATTGTTGTGATAGATACTGCTTCAAAAGAAGAAAAACCGAATCCGTTATTTTTAGTCAATCCAAAAATTATAGAACATTCTGAAGAAACATCTGAATGTTCAGAAGGATGTTTGTCTGTCCCGAATCAATATGCTTCTGTTCAAAGATACACTGAAGTTACTGTTGAATACGAAGATGCTGACAGAATTGTTAAACAAATAAAGGCAGAAGGTCTTCTGGCAATCGCCTTACAACATGAGATAGATCATTTGGATGGAATTATTTTTATTGATTATTTATCAAAATTAAAACAAAAAATGATTTTAAAAAAATTGGAAAAGAATCGTAAGCGCAAAAAAATGGAGGATGTTGAATGAAAATAGTATTTATGGGTACTCCGGAATTTTCTGTTACAGTTTTACGAGCCTTAATTCAGAAGCATGATGTCGTTTGTGTTTATACACAGCCTCCACGTCCGGCAGGAAGAGGATATCGATTAACGTCTTCTCCTGTCCAAATAGAGGCCGAAAAACATAACATTCCCGTTCGATATCCTGTGAGTCTGAAAAATGAAACAGAGCAACATATTTTTGCTTCTTTAGATGCAGATGTCGCTATTGTTTGTGCATATGGTCTTATTTTACCAACTCCTATATTAAAGGCTTTTAAAAACGGTTGTATTAACGTTCATGCCTCCTTACTTCCAAGATGGCGCGGAGCTGCTCCTATACAACGTGCGATTATGGCGGGAGACAAAGAAACCGGTGTCACCATTATGCAAATGGATGACGGACTTGATACAGGAGACATGTTGTTATCAGAAAGCGTCCCTATTAAAACAACTACAACGGCAGGAGAACTGCATGACACATTGGCAAACGTTGGTGCGAAATTGATTCTAAATGTATTAGAACATATACCAACTGCTGTTCCACAACCTTTACATGGAGTAACATATGCTCATAAGATTAGTAAAGAAGAATGTTTAATCGAATGGGAAAAACCGGCTGAAGTTTTGGATTGTCTTATTAGAGCTTTATCTCCGTCTCAAAAAGCATATTTCATGCTAAAAGGTCAGAAAATCAATGTATTAAATTCAAAAGTTATTAAAAAAAAAAAAAAAATAAATCTTCAACCCGGAACCGTTTTAAATGATAATTTGACAATAGCCTGCGGTTTGGGAACGGCCTTACAATTAACAGAATTACAGCGAGCGGGGAAAACTTCCATGAAAGCAGAAGACTTTTTGCGTGGTTTCCCTATTGAAGCAGGGACTTGTATTTAAATGCCTCGTTATAAAATGACGATTGAATATGACGGAACAAACTTTGTGGGATGGCAGCGTCAGAAAAGTGGCCTTTCTATTCAACAGGTTCTTGAAGAAGCTCTTGAAAAATTCTCTCATACTCAAACGCTCATTTATGGAGCAGGGCGAACAGACGCCGGTGTACATGCATATGCTCAGGTGGCTCATTTTGATATACCATATATAATGGATGCTTTTAAAATGCAAGCCGCGTTTAATGCTCTTGTCCGTCCGTATCCTATAGGAGTTTTAAAAATAGAACCTGTTTCGGATGATTTTCACGCACGATTCAGTGCAAAAAAACGTTCCTACGTATATATCATTTTAAACCGTCGGACTCCCGCCGTTTTAGATTTTAACCGCGTATGGCAGGAAGGAAGACATTTGGATGAGAAAATTATGCAAAAAGCGGCTCTTTTATTATTAGGAAAGCATGATTTCTCAACCTTTAGAGATTCTGAATGTCAAGCGAAAAGTCCTATTAAAACTTTGGATGAATTTACAATTTCCAGACGAGGAGATTATATATTTTGTTTCGTTAAAGCCAAATCTTTCTTACATCATCAAGTACGAAATATGGTCGGTTCTTTAAGTCTAGTCGGAATGGGAAAATGGTCAGTCAAAGATTTTCAACAAGCGTTTCTTGCCAACGATAGAACAAGAGGAGGACCGACTGCTCCTGCGCAAGGGCTTTATTTTCAAAGCGTCAGTTATGAAGATTAGTCATCTCCTATACGGAGTGCTTCTATAAATGCCGATTGAGGAATCTCTACTTTTCCGAATTGGCGCATTTTCTTTTTCCCCTCTTTTTGTTTTTCAAGAAGCTTTCGTTTACGTGTAATATCTCCGCCGTAGCATTTTGCTGTCACATCTTTACGATACGCAGAAATATCTTCCCGCGCAATAATCTTACCTCCAATCGCGGCTTGAATGGGAATCTTAAACTGATGCCTTGGAATTAAATCCTTTAATCGTTCGCATATTTGACGACCCCGTCGCTCCGCTTGCGTTTTGTGAACTAGAAATGATAAAGCGTCTACTGTTTCTCCGTTGACTAAAATTGTTACCTTAACTAAGTCGCTGGGCTCATAGTCAATGACTTCATAATCAAAACTGGCATAACCTCTGCTGATAGACTTTAATCGATCATAAAAATCAAACACTATTTCATTGAGTGGAAGCTTATATACAGTCATGGCTCTGTTGCCAACATATGTTAGATTTTCTTGAACACCTCGACGTTCGGCACATAATTGTAAAATAGATCCTAAATACTCATCTGGAGACATAATAGTGGCTCTAACCCAAGGTTCTTCTATTTTTTCAATAAGCATTGTATCAGGCATGTCTGCCGGATTATGTAAATCTATGACTTCCCCGGTCGTTAGATGAACTTTATATACGACGCTCGGAGCAGTTGTAATAAGGCTTAGGTTAAACTCACGTTCCAAGCGTTCTTGTATGATTTCCATATGTAACAGACCAAGGAAACCACATCGGAATCCTTGTCCTAATGCCATAGATTTTTCCGGAATAAAATGGAAACTGGCGTCATTTAATTGTAATTTTCCCAAAGATTCTTTTAATGTCTCATAATCGCTTGTATCGAGAGGAAAAAAAGAACAAAAAACAACCGGGACACTGGGCTTAAATCCTGGTAAAGGGTCTTTTGTCGGATTTTTTTCTTCCGTAATTGTATCTCCGACTTTTGTTTCTCCGATATTCTTAATACTTGCCGTAATAAAACCTATTTCTCCGGGATAAAGAGCCGAAACATCTTTCATTTTCGGAGCAAATATACCCACTTTTTCAACATAATGTGTTGTTTCGGCAGACATCATTCTAATTTGTTGGCCTTTTTTCAAGATTCCATCGTTGACGCGAACTAAAATAACAATCCCTAAATAAGGATCATACCAAGAGTCCACTAATAATGCTTTTAGAGGAGCTTTTTCGTCTCCTTTAGGTGGAGGAAGCCTTTTAACAAGAGCTTCTAATACATCATGAATTCCAATTCCTGTCTTTGCCGAAATAAGAACCGAATCAGATGTATCGATTCCGATAACATCTTCAATTTGTCTCCTGACACGTTCAGGATCGGCGGCCGGTAAGTCAATTTTATTGATGATTGGAATAATTTCATGATTAACTTCAATAGCTTTATAAACATTTGCAAGGGTTTGAGCTTCTACTCCTTGTGACGCGTCGACAACAAGCAAAGACCCTTCTACCGCAGATAAAGACCGACTGACCTCATATGCGAAATCAACATGTCCGGGAGTATCTATTAAGTTCAAATAGTATGTATTGCCATCATCTGCTTTATATTCTAACCGAACGGTTTGAGCTTTGATAGTTATACCACGTTCTCTTTCAATATCCATATTATCTAAAAGTTGTTCTTTCATTTCACGTTTAGATAATAATCCTGTTTGTTCAATTAATCTATCCGCAAGAGTGGATTTTCCATGATCAATATGGGCTATAATAGAAAAGTTACGAATTTTAGATATATCATGCATATTATTAACCTAAATTATATTTCCCACCAGCATAGCGAAAAAAACAGCATATTGCAAGTATCCGATAAAATCTTCTTTATTTTTTATAAAATTTATTTTATACCTAGTAAAATATATCTGGGAAAAAGGAGGATTAAAATGTCTAAAGTTTATTTTATGGACTTTAAAGTCCGCGATATGGAAAAGGACAGTAAAGTTCAAAAAATTGAACGTCTGTGTGATGCTGCCGGATTAAAAAATTTCTTAAAAAAAGGAGATTTAACAGCTATTAAAATCCATTTTGGAGAAAGAGGAAATGACGGATTTATTTCTCCTGTTTATGTACGACGTGTTGTTGAAAAAATTAAAGAGCAGGGGGCTATTGCTTTTCTAACGGATACAAATGTCTTTTATGTTGGAGAACGTCAGAATGCACCGGAACATTTAAAGCTGGCTGTTGAACACGGTTTTGATTATGCGGTTGTCGGAGCTCCTCTTATTATCGCCGATGGTTTAAAAGGAAACAACAGTCGCGAAATCCCTATACATGCGAAGCATTTTGAGACGGTAACTGTCGCAGGAGATATTGTAGATGCCGACAGTATGGTCGTTTTATCTCATTTTAAAGGTCACCCTATCGCAGGATTCGGAGGAGCTATTAAAAATCTGGCAATGGGATGCGCTCCCGCCATAGGGAAAAAGGCTCAACATCAAGAACGTCCATGTATAGATGAGAATTTATGTGTCGGATGTGGAACATGCGTAAGAGAATGTGCTCCTCAGGCATTATATTTAGTTAATAAAAAAGCACATCTGAACGCTCAAATATGTGTCGGATGCGGAAAATGTACAACGGTTTGTCCCAAACAAGCTATATCAATGGATCTAAAAAAACAGTCCACTGCTTTTATGGAACGTTTGGTCGAATATGCTAAAGGAGCTGTCAAAAATAAAAAAAATCGTGTTTTTTATATAAATTTTCTGATGAATGTTACTCCTTTGTGCGATTGCTTCCATTTTTCAAATGAAACAATTGTTCCAGATATAGGATTATTGGCATCTGATGATCCTATTGCCCTTGATAAAGCTTGTTATGATATGGTCGTTCAAAAAGCTGGTAAGGATATTTTGAAAAACTTACACCATGATGTAGATATGATGCGGCAAATATCATATGGAAGCGAAATCGGATTAGGATCTATGGATTATGAGCTTATATCCTTAAACGGAGAAAATATATGAATAGAATCTTCTTAACCCTTTTTGTGCTCTTATGTGCTTGTTCTACAGTAAATCCTTTAAAAGAAATGCGTTTCCAACCTATTTCAACAATGGATTACACTATTGCAAGTTGGTACAAAATCACTATGCCCGGGAAACCTTTAAAAGTTTATATTGAAGGAGATGGATATGCCTTCAACAATAATGGTTTCCCTACTCAGGATCCTACTCCAAAGAGCACTTTCTGGCGAGAAGTCGCAGCCCATGATCCAAGTCCAAATGTCGCCTATCTGGCAAGACCTTGCCAATATATCATGAGCTCTACTTGTTCTCAGCAAGATTGGACAACCGGGAGATTTTCTAAACCTGTCATTGATGCAATGGATACTGCTGTTTTAAAGCTTATGAAAAAAGCTAAAACAAATCAAATTATTTTAATAGGCTATTCCGGAGGCGCTCAAATAAGTGGACTTATCGCCATTCATCACCCGGAACAAGTCAAAAAATGGATAACTGTTGCAGGTGTTATTGACTATCAAAGATGGACTGCCTGGCATGGCGATAATCCGCTCATGTATTCCATTGATTTATCGAAATATCTATCTGATATTAAAAAAATAAATCAAATTCATTATGTCGGGACAAAAGATGAAGTCGTCCCTATGGAATTAACTCAAAAAATACTTTCCGATGAGACTTTAATCGTTCCCGTTTATGGTGCAAAACATGATCGCGGGTATGATAAAGTTATTCAATATATTTACAATGAACAATAAACTCGGAATTAATTTCTTTGATAGAAATACTCTTCTCGTCGCCAAAGAGTTGATCGGAAAAGAACTCGTTTATGAAAATAAACATCTTTGGATTACTGAAACAGAAGCTTATATGGGGTTTGATGATCCAGCAAGTCACGCTTATAAAGGACGAACTCCTCGAAATGCAATAATGTACGGAAAAGCAGGATTTTCTTACATTTATTTTATCTATGGAATGTATCATTGCTTGAATATCGTAACAGAAAAAGAAGGATACCCCGCTGCTGTTTTAATCCGAGGAGGTTTATTACATGACGGAACATATTTAAATGGTCCCGGTAAATTATGTCGTTACTTAAATCTTACAACCGCTCAGAATAAAATCAACATGACTTCAAGTTCTTTGTTGTTTGTTACTGACAATTCTCATTTTTTTAAGATAAAAACAACGCCTCGCATCGGAATTAAAGTCGGTGTGGAATTACCATGGCGATTTATAGCGGATATAAAAAAATAATCCACGTTCCAAGGAAGAAACTTTTTATAATAAATCATTCTCCGGAAATTAATTTTCTTTCAAAAAAATATCTGGATATTTGTCCGCTATACATTTCCCATAAAACATTAAACTGTTTTTCATATTGATTAATCACTTCCGGTTCGTTCGAAATAACTAAACAATTTTCAGAGTTTTTATTAGATGCCGAATAAGTCCAATTGAATGAGCCGGTAATCATTTTTTCGCCGTCAAAAACAGCAAACTTATTATGTTCTAGTTCATACTCCGTATTAATTTTAATAGGGATGTTCTTCTGATATAAGCGTGTCGTTACGGAAGAATAGTGATCTGCTTGTTTTTTATCTGTAATAATACGGATTTTTATACCTCTGTTGTGAGCTTTTTCAATAGCTCTCATGATAGGCCTGTTTGTGATTGTATAAACAGCTATATCCACTGTTTTCTGAGATTCGTTGAGTAATTTTATAATTTGATTCTCACAATCTAAAGATGGAGAAAAATATGCCGTCACAGCAGCTGAAACAGGCGTTTGCAATAATCCTAAAATAAAAAGTCCTTTTAATATCTTCATATTGACCTTTAAGAAAAGAAAAATAACTTTATTTTAATAAGAGTCCTCTAAAAAATCAAAGATTTTTTTAGCTTTTTATTGACGGTTTAAACCTGTATGATAAACTAAAATAAACAAGGAGGTATTCATGTCTGATTACAAACGTCCTTCCTGGGATAATTATTTCTTAGAAGTTATGCATGCTTTAGCGAAAAGAGCGACATGTGATCGAGGGCGAACAGCCTGTGTTATTGTTAAAAACAATCAAATTATTGTATCCGGATATGTCGGTTCTCCTCCTGGCTTCCCTCATTGCGATGATGTTGGACATATGATTAAAACAGTGACCCATAATGATGGGACTCAAACAACTCATTGTATGAGAACATTACATGCGGAACAAAATGCAATTTGTCAAGCGGCTAAATGTGGTATATCGATAGATGGAGGAACCATTTATTGTAAAATATCTCCATGTCGAGCATGTGCTATGTTATTGATTTCTTGCGGGATAAAACGCGTTGTCTCTGAATATAAGTATCAAATGGCTTCAGAAGGAGAAGAAATGATGCGCGCCGCAGGAATTCAAATTGATTATATTCATGATGAAGTATATACGTATGATAAAAAGGATTGATATTTATGGCAAGTCAAGTTTGGTTACTTATAGATAATAGAGCTGGAAATATAAATCAGTTGTTGGGAATCGCCGAACATCTGAAGCTTCCTTTTGAGGAGAAAAAAATAGAATATTCAAAATTAGTTATATTACCTAATTTTCTGAAAGGATCGAGTCTTATTGGAATAAAACAAACATCAAAAAATAACTTAACGCCTCCGTACCCAGACCTTGTAATCGGAGCCGGACGAAGAGTATTCCCCGTCGCAAGGTTTATAAAAAAAGCTTCTAAAGGGAAAACAAAAATAGTTCAACTGATGAACCCAGGACTGAGTGGTTTTCAAGAAGCTGATTTAATCGCTATTCCAACACATGACGATTATAATGGATACTCAAATAATGTTATACGTACTTTAGGAGCTCCACATCGCGTAACAAAAGAAAAACTTAAGCAGGAGCGAGAAAAGTGGAAAGGAATTTTTGAAAACTATCCATCGCCTCGAGTTTCCGTTATTATAGGAGGATCAACAAAGAAAGAACCCTTCACATCAAAAATGGCTCAAAATCTTGTTCAAAACATATTTCAATTAAACCCCGGTTCCGTTTTTATAACAACTTCCAGAAGGACGCCTCCTAACGTTATTGAGATTTTGAAAAAGTCTTTCTCCAGAAAAACAACTTATTTTTATCAATATGGAGATAAAAAAGATAACCCTTACTTCGGATTGCTTTCTTGGGCTGATCAAATTGTTGTTACGGGAGATTCCATTTCTATGTGTTCTGAATGCTGTGCAAGCGGCGTTCCTGTTTATATTTACGCTCCTGAGAAAATGACTGCGAAGAAACATCAACGGTTCCATAAACAATTATATCGTTTAGGGTATGCTACTGCTCTTGGTTCCGGACAAATAGCCTTTGGAGGACGCTTAAATGCCGCAGAGGATATTGCACAAAAGATAAAATCCCTTTTAGAAGTCAAAAAATCCTAATTTTTAGGTTCTTCTATTGATGATCGTGTTAAATCTTGTTTAGCGGATTGAATAGCTTCATCCATTATGGCTTGTTGCTTTTGAGGCGAATCCGGAGTCACAATTCCCGTCGAAATAATAATTTTCCATGCATCATCTACTCTTAAATTTAATGGGATTAAATCTTTTTTAGGGACAAAAATCAAAAATCCGGAAGTAGGGTTAGGGGTTGTTGGAACATAAATGCTGACTAATTCTTCTTTTACATTCTTTTGAATGCCTGAATAAACTTGTCCAGTAATAAAAGCGATTGTCCATAAGTCTTTTCGAGGATATTGTACAAGAACCGCCTGTCGGAAAGCAGTTGCCTGACCACCGCCTATAACTGTTTCTAATATCTTATGAAGAGCGCTGTATATTCCGGAGACAACGGGCATTTTAGAAATAATTTTATTCATTATTTTAATAAGCGCATTTCCAAGAAACCCTGAAGATACCATTCCTATCAAAACTAAAAAAACCAGTAAAATAATTAGTCCTAAACCAGGTATGCCGTATGGTAGATAATTTTCGGGAGTATATTTGGCTGGAATAAAACTCGTCACTTTTTTATCAATGAAGTTAATTAATTCAACAGCTATATAAATTGTAATGGCTAATGGGGCTGAAACTAAAATACCTGTTATAAAATATGTTTTAATACTTCTGGATTTTTTAACTTTTTCTGTAGACATACGCATCTCCTTGCTAAAAACATTTTGTCATAAAGAAGACAGTTTGTAAAGCGTGTGTTTGTTTTTTAACAAAAAAACGAAACAAGACTTGCTAATTTATTTTCTTTCATGTAAAAGTATGACACATATATTTCTATATAAGGAGTATAATATGATTTATCTTGTTTCTGTTCTTATCGGGTATTTTTTTGGAACAATTCCTTTTGGTCTTCTTTTTACTCAATTTGCTGGAATGGGTGACATTCGGCAGATTGGATCAGGAAATATCGGAGCTACAAATGTCTTAAGAACAGGGAGGAAAGACTTAGCCTTGCTTACATTGATTTTTGATGTCAGCAAAGCAGGTCTTGTTGCCTTGATAACGGAAGCCTTTTTTTCGAACCCTTTTGCAGGTTTATGTGCCGGAACAGCAGCGGTTATAGGTCATAACTTCCCTGTATGGCTGAAGTTCAAAGGAGGCAAAGGAGTCGCTTCCACTCTCGGATTGATGCTTGCGACAAATCCTGTTGTCGGTGTTTTGACTTGTTTAACATGGTTATTGACCGCGTTATTATTTAAATATTCTTCTCTGGCAGCATTAAGTGCATTAGTTTTAGCTCCTTTTTTTGCTCTTATTCTCGGGGGAAATAACGCATATATGTATGCTTTGTTTTATGCTTTTTTAGCTGTTCTTTCTGTTTGGCGACATAAAACAAATATTTCGCGTTTGTTAAATAAAACAGAACCTCAAATTAAAATTAAAAAGGAATAATAATGCAGCAGGAATTGTCTCAAGAAGAAAAAGTAGAATGGCTCAGATTGTATCGTTGCGAAAATGTAGGACCGATTACATTCAAAAACTTAGTCAATTATTATGAAACTCCTTCTGAGGCCTTAAAACATATATCGGAATTTGCCAAAAGAGGCGGCCGTAAAAAAGAAATAACAATATGCTCAAAAAAATCCGCTTATGAATAAATAGAAAAAACAGAGGCTTTAGGAGGGAAAATAATCTCTGCTTGTGAGGTGGATTATCCACCTTTATTACGTCTGATAGAAGATTCTCCGCCGGTTATTTCTGTCTTGGGAAATGCCTCGTTAATGCAAAAAAACTGTGTCGGAATAGTCGGAACACGTCATGCTTCGCTAAACGGAAAAAATATGGCTCGAAAGTTAGCATTTGATTTAACTCAATCCGACTATGTTATTGTATCGGGGATGGCTCGAGGTATTGATTCAGCCTCTCATGAAGGAGCTTTGGCTAATACCGAAAAAGGAGGAACTATCGCCGTTCTCGGAACGGGAATCGATGTTATCTATCCAATAGAAAACAAAGAGCTTTATCAGAAAATCATCGAAAGAGGCACTATTATTTCTGAATTTCCTCTGGCATCTCAACCATATCCGGGGTGTTTCCCAAGACGTAATCGTATTATTTCCGGTTTATCCAGAGGTCTGATTGTTATTGAAGCTCATGAAAAATCCGGCTCTTTAATTACGGCCGACTTAGCATGGAAGCAGAAAAGACATGTTTTCGCGGTACCGGGAAGCCCTATGGATATAAGAAGTCATGGTCCAAACGCGTTATTAAAAAAAGGGGCAACATTAGTTGAAAACGCTCTAGACGTCTTGAATGTTTTAGATCTGATTAATATATCTGATATGGCTGATTTATATCAGCAACAATTAGATGTCTCCATGATAAATCCGGATGTTTCTGAGGTATCGGAAGCCAGACGTATGATTATAGAAAATTTAAGTCCGGAAACGATTTTAGTTGACGAATTAATCAGAGAGTGTCATTTATCAGCATCAGTGGTCAATGTTGTATTAGTAGAATTGGAGTTAGCCGGACGAATAGAACGGTTCCCAGGAAACAAAGTCGCATTAATAGCTCATTCACAATTAGGATAAAAAATGAAATTAGTTATCGTAGAATCTCCCGCAAAAGCAAAAACTATTAACAAGTATTTAGGTTCAGAGTACATGGTTATAGCTAGTTTTGGCCATATCCGTGATTTATCGGCCAAAGATGGATCTGTACAACCGGATAAAGATTTTGAAATGTCTTGGAACGTAGATGCGAAAGGAGAAAAACATTTAAAAGATATTATAACTGCCTTGTCAAAAGCCGATGAAGTCTATTTAGCTTCAGATCCAGACAGAGAAGGAGAGGCTATCGCATGGCATATTGTACAAGAATTAACTCGTCGTAAGAAACTTAAAGTCCCTGTCAAACGAGTTGTTTTCAATGAAATAACAAAATCCGCAGTAACAGAAGCAATTAAAAAACCTCGCGAAATTGACATGAATCTCGTGAATGCGTACTTAGCACGCAGAGCCCTTGATTATTTAGTCGGATTTACTTTATCACCTGTTTTATGGCGTAAACTTCCCGGAAGTAAATCAGCAGGACGTGTCCAATCTGTTGCATTACGATTGGTTTGTGATAGGGAAAAAGAAATTGAATCTTTTAAAGCTCAAGAATATTGGACAATTTCAGCAATATTAAAAACTCAGGATGAGTCCGAATTTAAAGCAACTTTGACACAAATAGATGGGAAAAAATTAAATAAGTTTGATATTTCAAATGAAACGAATGCAATAGCTGTAAAATCACGTGTGCAGAATGCTTTGTATTCCGTTGGCAATATTGAAAAAAAGCAAGTTAAACGTCATCCTGCTCCGGCTTTTACAACATCTACTTTGCAACAAGAAGCTTCCCGTAAATTAGGATTTTCCGCGAAAAAAACCATGAAAACAGCTCAAGAACTCTATGAAGGCGTTGATATCGGGGGAGAAACAACGGGATTAATCACATATATGCGTACGGATGGAGTCGCTTTAGCTGAAGAAGCTATTACAGCTATTCGTTCTTTCATTGAAAAAGAATACGGAAAACCTTACTTACCTGCACAGGCTCGCTACTATAAAAATAAAGTAAAAAATGCTCAGGAAGCTCATGAAGCAATTCGACCAACAAATATAATTCGGACGCCAGAAAAAATGGCTCCTTTCTTAAGTGCGGATCATTTGAAACTTTATGAGTTAATTTGGAAAAGAACTCTGGCGTGTCAGATGGAAAGTGCTTTGCTAGATAAAGTTTCGGTAAATATCCCTTCTCAAGATGCTTCTCTGCTGTTGCATGCTTCCGGGCAAACTATTGCTTTCCCCGGATTTATTAAAGTTTATAAAGAAGGCTTAGATGATGATAAAGAGGAAGATACCTCTATACTGCCGAATATGACCCCCCAAGAGAATCTTTCTTTGAAGAATGTTTTAGCTGATCAACATTTTACAGAACCGCCTCCTAGATACTCGGAAGCTAGTTTAGTGAAAAAAATGGAAGAACTTGGAATCGGAAGACCTTCCACATACGCTTCAATTTTATCCGTTTTGCAGGAACGTAATTATGTAAAATTGGTAAAAAAACGTTTCGTCCCGGAAGACAGAGGTCGTGTTGTGACAGCGTTTCTGGAAAACTTTTTTAATACATACATACAATATGATTTTACAGCTCATTTAGAAAATCAATTGGATGATATTACTTCTGGGACAGAACAATGGAAAACAGTACTGGCAGAATTTTGGAAAGGGTTTAACGATACCGTTCAAAAAGTTTCTCCTTGTCGAACAACTGACGTCTTAGAAAAAGTTGATGCGGCTATGGAACAACATTTATTTCCGACTCCGGAAAGCCGCGTTTGTCCAGAGTGCCATACAGGGACACTTTCTTTAAAAGTGGGTCGTTTCGGAGCCTTTATAGGATGTTCTCATTATCCCGACTGTAAATACACTCGACAATTTTCTAAAATTTCAGAAGAGGAAGATGAATCTCCTTTGGAAAAAGAACCCTCGGAAATTCGAGCTTTTGAACAAGATATTTCCGGAAATGTAATAGCAGTCAAAAAAGGTCCTTATGGATGGTATGTTCAATCGGGAGATGGTAAAAATGCTAAACGAGTCTCTATTCCTAAAACAATAGATCCTCAAACAATTACTCAAGAACAAGCAATCAGTTTGCTGGCTTTACCAAGAGTCTTGGGAACAGATCCCCAGACAGGAGAACCTATAGAGGCTTCTATGGGTCGTTTCGGACCTTATTTGAAAAAAGGAAACATTTTCCAATCTCTCCCTTCTTTGGAAGATGTATTAACAATCAATCTGAAACAAGCTATGGAATTGTTATCCAAAGGGAAATTATCCGATTCTCTGGTCTTAGGGGAATTTAAGAATGAAAAAATCAGCTATTTAACTGGTCGTTTCGGTCCTTATTTAAAATGGGGTAAAAAAAACATAGCACTACCAAAAGCTTTTAAAGAAAACAAGGAGAAACCAACATTGGATGAAGCTATAAAAATTGTTCAAGAAACATTAAAAAAATAAAATAATTTTCATTTTTTTCTAGCCAAAAAGAAAAAAAACAGGTATAACCCTGTCATTTACTTAATTAGTTAAAGAGGGAAAAATGTCAAACAAAAAAAGAATAGGAGTCTTAACAAGCGGCGGAGATTGTTCAGGATTAAATACTGCCATTCAAGCAGTCGTTTGTTCCGCCTTAAATCGTGGGTGGGATGTTTTCGGTATTTATAACGCAGCAGACGGATTATTTTCTCGTCCAATGCATTATAAACAGTTTACTTATACAGATTTTGATTTCCCATATGCTCGATTAGGCGGAACAATGTTAGGAACCAATAATTCTGGAAACCCTAATCAACAAATAGCTTCCGACGGATCAATTGAAGAATTGACTGACGAACAATTAATAAAAAGATTCCATGATGGTATCAAAGAGCTTAATTTAGATGCCTTGATTGTCATTGGAGGAGATGGGTCTATGGCTATTGTCAGTAAGTTTTGTCATCAAGCCGGTATTGGTATGATTGGAATTCCTAAGACAATAGATAATGATGCTCCGGCGACGGAAAAAGCAATTGGCTTCGCAACTGCTCGTGATATTGTAATGGAAGCATTGGACCGATTAGATACAACGGCTACTTCTCATCAACGTGTTATGATTATTGAAGTCATGGGACGTGGAGCAGGGCATTTAGCTTTAGAAGGAGCTATCGCAGGAATGGCCGATATTTGTTTAATACCAGAAATTCCATATACTTATGAAAATGTCCTTAAAAAATTAAGAGAAGTGCGTGCTAGTGGTCGATCTCATTCTTTAATGGTTGTAGCAGAAGGAATAAAAACTCCTGAGGGAAAGCATTCTTACGCAACAAACGGAAGAACTTTTACAGGAATCGCACATTATTTCGCTGATCGCCTTAGTCAAGAACCCGATAAATTCAATGTACGCGCAAATATTCTAGGACATGTTCAAAGAGGCGGAAGTCCAACTGCTCAAGATCGTCTTCTTGCTTCTGCCTTCGCTGTTCATGCTATTGATTTACTTGCAAAAGGAATGACTAATAGAATGGTCGTTTATCAAAAAGGAGATATCACCGATATAGATTTAAAAGAAATGCTTAGAATTGCCCATACTCCCGTCAATCCAAATGGAACAATGGTCCATGTCGCAAGAGGGCTCGGGATGTATGTCGGTGAATAATTTCACATATTGCAATTTCTTTTTTTATTACTTATACTAATAAAGTAATAACAAAAAAGGAGTCCTAATTATGAATACAGAAAAAATGGAAAAACACTTGATTGCTTTAAAAGAAAAACACAAAGCTCTTGAAACGAGAATAGAAGAAGAAAATGCTCGACCGGCTCCGAATGATGCAATCATCCAAGAATTAAAAAAACAAAAATTAAAAATTAAAGAAGAAATTTACGAAATCGAATCAAAAAAATAAAAAAAAAAGAGAGAGTTCCTTTTAAGAACTCTCTTTTTTATGAGTATACAAAATTATATCGTAAAAATAAACGGAACAATTTCAGTTGTTTGTAATAAAACAAGCGTTTTTTGACTGTTTCTATCTATACAACAAATACTATTTCTCCCTTCCTGGTATGTACTAAAATAAAAAACGTCTTTTTCTTTTGAATATGCTAAAGAATTTAAATTCGGAACAGGAAACGAAGCTATTTCTTTTTTATTTTGAACAGAAACAATCCTTAAGGTTTCTGGGTTCCAACAAGCAACTTCTGTCTGAGATGAAGATAATGTAAAGTCTGTTATATTTTCAGCGATAATTTCTAGTTTCCCTGATAAATCAGATTTTACAAGCTGTTTAGAAGTATTAATAAAGAAAATCGAATCGGAAGAACGTTCCCAATTCGGACGTCTCATTAAAGATTTTAATTCCAATATAGGTTTCCAATTTTTCCTATGTTTTTGATAAACAGTTAACAATCCAAAAGAATTCGGTGTTAATAAATCTGCACGGACAAGGACAAACAAAGAATTATTTTTGTTAAAAGAAGGATAATACCCATACCCAAAAATAGTTGCCGTCTCATAAAACTCTGTTTCAAAATCTACCGAAGAAGAGCGTATATGCGTCTTTTCTCCATCGAATTGAACTCCTGCCAGAGGGTGTCGAAAATCTACCGATAAATTTGCAAATGAATCTACTTTTTTTACACGTAAAAGACGACCATCTTTCATCAAAGTGAATAATACATCCATCTGATCAATAAAAAAAAGAAGATATGGTGTTAAAATAATGTTACTCATTTGCATTCTTATTTTTTTTATTCTATATTAATAAAAAAAAATGTATAGTCTTTTTATGAAGGGGAAATCAAATGTCAGAAGCGCAAGAAAGTTTTACAAATTTAAGAAATTATTTAAATGATGAGATTATCGGGCAAGAAGGGTTAATAGATAGAATGTTAATTACCTTGTTAGCAAATGGACATCTTATTGTTCAAGGGGCTCCAGGATTAGCAAAAACAAAAGCCATTAAAAAACTTGCCTCGGCAATAGAGTGTGATTCGCATCGTATCCAATTTACCCCGGATTTATTACCAGCAGATATTACCGGATCAGATATATATAGACCCGAATCCGGGATGTTTGTTTTCCAAAAAGGACCTATTTTTCATAATCTGATTCTAGCTGATGAAATCAATCGAGCCCCGGCAAAGGTCCAATCAGCTCTATTGGAAGGAATGGCAGAACGTCAAGTAACCGTCGGCGCAACAACATATATGTTACCTGAATTGTTTATGGTTATGGCGACACAGAACCCAATAGAACATGAAGGAACTTATGCTCTGCCTGAGGCTCAATTAGATCGTTTCTTAATGTTTGTTACGATTAACCATCCTGATATTGAATCCGAACGAAAAATCTTACGTTTGATTCGAGATGAAGCACGGAAGGGGAATCGTCAAATTTCAGAAAAAATGACTCAAAATCAAGTTCGACAAGCAAAAGAAGAAGTTCAATCAGTTCACTTATCTCCTGAACTAGAAGAATACATCGTCCAGTTTGTTATGGCGACCAGAAATCCAGGAGCGTATAGCGAAAAATTAAAAAAATTTGTTGAATATGGAGCAAGCCCTCGTGGAACATTGTCATTAGATATATGTTCCAGAGCATGTGCATGGTTACGAGGGAAAGATTATGTTACTCCCGAACACATTCATACCATTATTCATGACGTCTTAAGACACCGCGTTATCTTAACATATGAAGCGGAAGCTCAGGGAATTACTCCGGATATGTTTATAGACATGTTGTTGCAAGAAGTTCCTTTGCCATAGAGAGAATTCAATGCTCCTGAAAAATGAAGAGGCTATTTCGGCAAGTTTGGAAAGCTTGATTAGAGACAAATATCAGGTTTATAAGTTATTTGTTTCTAATCATAAGAAAACATCTCGGACAACAAACGGAAATTATCGCTCGGTTTTTAAAGGCAGAGGAATGGATTTTGATGAAGTTCGCGAGTATAAAGAAGGAGACGATGTTCGTTTGGTAGACTGGCGAGTAACAGCGCGCCAAGGATCAACTTTCACGAAAGTATATAGGGAAGAAAAAGAACGACATGTTTATTTTATGTTAGATTTACGTTCTTCCATGCGCTTTGCAACAAAACAAGCTTTTAAGTCTGTTATAGCGGCTCATATCACGGCTTTGTTAGCATGGTCTTTTGAAGACAAAGGAGATAAAATAGGCGGATTACTTTTATCCGATAAAGAAATGCAGTCTTTTAGACCTTCAGGATTACAACGTTCTTTAATGCGCTTCTTTAATGAAATCAGTTTAAAAACATCAGAAAAAAATGTATTAAAACCTATAGAACAAGAAATTTCTCTGCAAGCTGCTTGTTGGAAATTGCGCCATTTTTGTAAAAGCGGAAATATTGTCTTTTTTATTAGCGACTTTTCTGATTTAACAGAAGACACATTAAAGTGTTTTGCTTCTTTCGCAAAGTCAAATGAAGTTATTCTTATTAATGTTTATGATGAATTAGAAGGAACTTGCCCGCCTCCGAATATCTATTCGGTTACAAACGGAGATGAAACTCTTGCTTTAAATATGCGTAGTCAACAACTTCAAAAAGCTTATGTTAATTACTTTAAAAAACGGTATGATACTTTAAAGGATTTTTCAACTCGGTATGGAATTCACTATATTCCCGTTTCAACGGCTATGAACTATATTGATGTCGTCGCAAATGCTTTACGGAGGAAATCAAAATGAATTTGGATCTATCCGAATTAAAAGATATTCACCTTCCTGTTAAACCAGATTTATGGCCTCTGTCTTGGGGATGGTGGCTTTTAATTTGGATTTTTTTTATTTTAATCGTTTCATTAATATACCTTGTTTATTGGTATCTTAACCGTCCAAGAACTTATGCTTTACATGAATTAAAACGAATAAGTAACTTAGATGGAAAGATTTTTTTAAAAGAAATAAATTCACTTTTAAAACGTCTTGTTATTTATAAATTTGGATCAACCACCGGAGCTTCTTTATATGGAGATAACTGGATTTCTTTCCTTAACCAAACAAAAAATGTTTGTTTCTCGAAAGAATACGAAAATCTTTTGGAAAAAAGTATGTATGCTTCTCAAGAAGTTTTAACTCCTGAAGATAAAAAACTCATATTAGAAAATTCAAAAAAATGGATTAAATTTAATTTATAGGAGGCGAATTATGGAAAATGCCACTTCTTTACTAGAAGCGATTGCTCATTTAACAGGAGAAAATTTAACTTTATTAGAAAAAAATCGTTCCCAGCCCATTAAAAACCCTGAAGTAAGAAAACATCTTCAAAGTAAAAACATTTTAGCCTCCGGAATTTCTATTTTGGTTGAAGTAGATTATACTTCTCTGTCAGGGAAATCTCAACTTCGTGATATTATTATTCGACGTGTTATCAAAAGCGGAAAAGATTTTTTTATAGATGCGTTTTGTTTGGCTATTCAAGCTCCGCGGCTCATTAAAATAGATTCTATCAAAAGAATTAAAAACAAAAAAACAAACCAAGAATATATGTCTCCGAAAGCTTTTTTTGAGGAGGTTTTAGGTATAGAATTCAATAAGGATCAAACTTTGAATAACATTCACTCTTCTTTGCAAACGGCACCTCAAGGAGAATTAAAAACCGCTATTAATAGATCTCGCAGCGAGATTACAGCCTTGATGTTTATATCTGGAATTGATGGAAGCAGGGAACATGCTGAATTTGAACAAATTGCTCAATACGTTCACCGTCGATGTCCGGACTTGGTTTTTAAAGATGAGGATTTATATAGATATCTAAATATACTTTATCCAGATCGAGAAAGCTTTTATCAATCTATGGAATCTATTTTGAGAAAAGATGCTTGGATTATTAAGCTTTTTTTGGAACATATGATACACTTAATTACAAGCGATGGGAAAATTGATACAAAAGAACGAGTCTTTTTAGCTGAAATTATAACTATTTTGAAAAATGAAGGTTTTATTATTAACTTTTAGTCTTTATAAATATCTTGCTTTTTAAATATAGTTCTCTTATAATAACGCGAAATTCCGACTGGAGAAAAAAATGAAAGATGAAATAGTTAATAAAATTTTCCCGTATCCTTTACCATCTATCGCTGAAATTGAATCAAAATATCCTGACAGGGCTCTTCCAGAAGGAGCAAAAGTCACACGTATTGCTCCAAGTCCAACGGGTCTAATGCATATAGGGAATCTTAGCGCTGCTCTTATTTCCGAACGGTTTGCCCATCAATCTGACGGCGTTTTCTTTTTAAGAATCGAAGATACTGATCAAAAAAGAAAAGTGGAGGGTGCTGTTGATTTAATTTTAAAAACTTTTGATGATTATGATATCCAAAATGATGAAGGTCCAGTCTTGAATAAAAAAGAAATAGGTCTTTACGGCCCTTATTTTCAAAGTGCTCGTAAAGAAATTTATCAGGCTTATGTCAAGGATTGGTTGAAAAAAGATCTTGCGTATCTTTGCTTTTGTTCGGAAGAAGAAAAAGAAAAAAATGATGCCCTTCAAGTAGCTCAGAACATGCGCCCGGGTTACTATGGAAGATGGGCTAAATGTCGAAATTTATCTCAAGACACCATTTTGCAATATCTTAATGAAGGGAAAAAATTCGTTGTTCGATTTAAATCTCCTGGACATTATAATAATAAAATTATTATTCGTGATGCCTTACGTGGAAATTTGAAATTTCCAGAAAATGATTTAGATATTGTCATCTTAAAAGGAGATGGACTTCCTACGTATCATTTTGCTCATCTCATTGATGATCATCTTATGCGAACAACACATGTGTTTCGAGGAGAAGAATGGCTTTCTTCTTTGCCTCTTCATATTCAACTGTTCCAAGCAATGGGCTGGAATCCTCCTCAATATGCACATATTTCGCATATTCAAAAAATGGATGAAACCGGAAATCGTCGTAAAATATCTAAACGCCTTGATCCGGAAGCCAAACTAACTTACTACACTGACAAAGGATATCCCAAGGTGGCTCTTATCGAATACTTGCTTAATTTAGCAAATTCTAATTTCGAAGATTGGCGGAGAGCTAATCCTGACAAGCCTTATACAGATTTTGAGTTGTCTCTAAAAAAGTTAAATGCCAGCGGAGCTTTATTTGATTTTCTTAAGCTCAATAGTATTAGCAAAGATGTTATTTCTAAAATGACTGCTCAGGAAGTCTATGATAATGCTCTTGATTGGATGAAAAACTATGATCCTTTATTTGCTCAAGTCATGGAAAATAACAAAGATTATATGCTGAAAATCTTTAATATAGAGCGAGAAGGAGCAAAAAAAGTACGGAAAGACATTATTGTTTGGGAGGATGTAAAAAAAGAAGTTGCTTATTTTTTTGACGACTTGTTTTCTTTAACTTATAAAGATGCTTGCAATCTACTTTCTCCCTTATCTGTCAGCGACATATCTAATATAATTAATTCTTTTGTTGAAACATATGATGAAAGTGACACAAAAGAAAATTGGTTCTCTAAAATTAAAAAAATCGCTTCTGACTATGGTTTCTCTGCTGATATGAAAGCCTATAAAGCCAATCCTTCTCTTTTTAAAGGAAATATCTCTGATGTCGCTAAAGTATTACGTGTTTTTGTAACTGGGAAAGATCAATCTCCGGATTTGTATGCAATCATGCAAGTCATGGGGAAAGAGCGTGTGTTAAAAAGATTAAAAATATAAAAAAATGTTTTCAAAGATTCAAGAAACTCAATTCGTTAAAAACTATAAAAGAATGTGGCCTTTCGTCAAGCCGTATTGGTTTAGAGCGTTATTAGCTACTTTAATTACAATCCCTATTGGTTCTTTAGACGCTGTAATCGCCTTGTCTTTAAAGCCCTACATGGATAACGTGTTAATAGATAAAAGTATAGATACTCCTTTTTATATTCCTCTTTTAATCATTCTGTTTACGATTATTCAAAGTGGTTTAGATTATTCTTCCAGCTACTTAAACACTTGGGTAGGTTCAAAAATTACAATGGAACTCAAAAAAAAGCTTTATAAAAAGCTCATTTCTTTTCAGTCTGCTTATTTTGATAATACTTCTTCTGGAAGTGTTGTCTTTCGTTATGATAATGATCCAAACTTGGCTTGTACCGGGTTATTAAATAATTTAAAAGTTTTCACAACTCGTTTGTTTTCTTCAGTTTCCTTAATTTGTGTTCTTATCTACACTTCTTGGGAACTAGCTATTATTGCAATCACTATTTTATTCTTTTCTTTATATCCATTAACAAAAATTCGCCAAAAAATTAAGGAAATTACAAACAGAACAGTCTTGGCCGGAGGAGAAGCCGTTACTTTATATAATGAGACATATGCTGGAAACAAAACAATTGCTTCTTATAATTTAAAAGAATATCAAGAAAAACAATTCCAAACTGTTCTCACAAAATTATTTAAGCTCGCTATCAAACAAACACAAAAAACAGCTTGGTTATCTCCGATGATGCATATTATCATCTCTATAGGTATAGCTCTTGTTATTTGGGCCGGAAGTTCTTTAATTATGAACCATCAAATCACCGGCGGAGATTTTGTTGCTTTTATGACCGCTATGTTAATGCTTTATACCCCTATAAAAAATATCGGTAAAAACTTCAGCTCTGTCCAATTATCTTTTATGGCCATAGATAGAGTTTTCGAGATCTTAGAACAACCGGTTACTATCCGAGATAATAAAAATCCTAAAATACTTACAGAATTAAAAAAAGAAATTACTTTCCAAGATGTTGCTTTTGAGTATAAACCAGGAGTGCCTGTCCTAAAAGGAATTAATTTACACCTAAGAAAAGGACAAACTATTGCTTTTGTCGGAAATTCAGGAGGCGGAAAAACAACACTGGTTAACTTAATCCCTCGTTTTTATGATGTAACTCGCGGTTCCATCCAAATAGATGGCATAGATATTCGAGAATTTTCTATAGAATCTTTAAGAAGTAATATCGCTGTCGTCTTTCAAGATAACTTTTTGTTCTCTGGAACAATTTTAGATAATATCTTACTGGGGAAACCAAACGCTTCTCCTCAAGAGATAGAGCAAGCGTTAAAAAGTGCTTGCTTAGATGAATTCGTTCATGAACTGAAAGATGGCTTAAATACAAACATTGGAGAAAGAGGAACTCTTTTATCCTGAGGGCAAAAACAACGTGTCGCCATAGCGCGTGCTTTTTTGAAAAACGCTCCTATTGTTATTTTGGATGAAGCGACATCTGCTCTGGATAATAAATCAGAGGCTATTGTTCAAAAAGCAATTGATAATCTAATGGAAGACAGGACTGTTTTCGTTATTGCTCATAGGTTATCCACAGTTCAAAATGCAGATAGAATTGTTGTCGTGAATGAAGGATTAATAGTTGAAGAAGGAACTCATGAAGAACTGTTAAACATTGAAAATGGTGCCTATAAAGCTCTTTATATGGCTCAATTTAAGACGAAGTGATTTTCAACTGACTTATTCTTTTCAAAATCTTTAATCTTAAGTCACTCATAATTTGATTTTTCGCCAATATGTTTCTAACGGAGAAGTATACTTCTAATTGGATTTTTTCATTCTTCATACTGGTAATAAGAATACGTGGTTTAGGATTTTTTAAAATCTCGGCATGAGTTGATAAAGATTTTTGAAGCAATTTTTCCACTTTAAAAATATCACACGTAATAGGCAAGGTTATTTTTAAAAGACTCTCTGCAGAGGTTTGCTGATAAGTTAAAACTGTTATATCTGTCGATAAAACAGAGGCATTCGGGATTAAAATACGTATATTATCATTGGTTTCAAGTTCCGTAGAACGAATATTAACTCGTCTTACAATTCCCTGCTTCCCATTGATAATAACTTTATCTCCGACTTTTATTGTCTGCCCAAATAAAATAATAATCCCAGAAAAAAAGTTATTTACGACATTTTGTAATCCGAATCCTATCCCGACCGAAAGAGCTCCGGCTATAATCGTGAAATTTTTAAGGTTGATTCCTAAAGCCGATAAAACAAAAAGAAATGCCAAAATCAAGCCCAAATAACCCATGACGGAAACAATAGTCAGTTGAGTGCTCTTTGTTAAGTCGGTCTTCGGCAAGAGGTGTAATTGTAAAAGCTTTTGAACTAATTTTGTGACTTCCATAGTTATAATAAAAACCAGAAAAGCAAAAAACAGTGGGGCTAAAGGTAAATTAAATTGACCTATATGAACATTCATTAATTGAGTTTTAAGGGCAGGGGATAATTCTAAAATAACCGCCACTAAAATTAAAAAACAAACTAAAAAAGCTTTTATATACTTAAACATTTTTTCTCCTATATCCAAATAAGTACAGAAATAATCTAAAAAAATGGAAAAATCAAGATTTATATAGTTTTATATTGAGAACAAACTTAAATATGATATAGTACTCACATGCATGAGATTATCGGATTAATAGGTTCTTTTTCATTTGCGGTTTGTTCATGGCCACTAGCCTATGATTGTTATAAACATAATTCTGCCGCAGGAATTAAGTGGTCTTTTATTATTATTTGGTTCATTGCTGCTTTGTTCAGTTCTATTTATGCAATAGCCATTCGGAAATATATTCTTCTTCCCAATTATATTTCCGGTGGGCTAGGTATTTGCCTTATTTTTTATATAAAAGCAAAAGAAGTATGGGATATAAAGCATCATGTGGATTGATATAATCGGCTGGATAGGAGGAGGGTGTTATGCTATTTTTGCGATTCCTCAAACTCTTTCCGTCATAAAAAGTGGTCATGCAAAAACCATTAGTTTATATTTTTTGATTTTGATGTGGATAGGTTCTTTTTTAAGCTTAATATATATTTATCCGACCAAAGAAGGTCCTTTAATAATAAATTTTTCAATGAGTCTCATCACTTCCAGCATTATGTTAAAATATAAGTTTTTTGAAAGAAAAAAGATCTAATTTTTATTATTCTGCCATCCTTTTGAAGCTAAACTAATTTTATCATTTATAGGTCCTTGAAAAGGCTTTCGCATAACCCCTAGAATTAATTTCTCCCCCTTCTTTATTAACTCAGGAAGTTCCCAAGTTTTCTTTTTTTTTTTTTACCGTGCCAAATCAGCACAAAGCCGTGCTTCCATAAATTCCCCAAAAGCAGAATAAAAAATCTCAGCGTTTCCAAATCGTTTTTGGATAAGTTCAAACTCTTTTTTATGCTCCGATAGAATAAAGCCTTTTCCTTTTAATAAATTTTTAAAAGTCTGCATAGCTACTTGATTATGCCATCCGCCTCCGAATAAGATAAATCTTGGAGTAATTTCCCATTCAACAGGAATATATTTTAATGAATGAACAGCGATATAAGCACTAAAATATTCACACGTATGAAGGACATCATAAAAATGTACTATAGGTTCTTGAAAATCCTTAATTTGGAAAAGATGATAAAAGGCAGGATCTCCGGATTTTGGGAAAGGAAGATTATAAAAATTATGGCCTGTCTCTGTAAAAGCACTTTTATCAAATAATTTTTTCAAAAGAAGAGGGATTAATTTGCCTTTTAACCCGTCTTCGCCATTAATATCATAAGCTTTTTTATTCTTTGTATGTCTCCGAATTAAAGCGTCGCTAAAAGCATTAAAAGGTCCTGCATCCCATGCTGCCTTCGTCTTTTGATTGATAATCACAGCTAAATTAGAAGTATTTCCCGCATTGTAATAAATACCATCCCCTTCATAAGCCGCAATATGAGCATTGTGAGGCCCAATTAAAGGCGCCGCTTCATAATTATTCATAATCAAATTAGAACGAAAATCATAAACAACGGGAATCCCCGTTAAGTTCGCAAGCATTTGACCAGAGCCAATTTGTAAAGTATATGGATATTTTTGATTAATCGAAGGAGGTGAATAATCTAAAGTCTTTCCATGAAAACCAATTGCATCTACAGATGATAAATCAATATCGTTTTGACGGCACATTTTTTTTATTGCATTTGCTATTCCCCAAATATATTCATTATGAAAAGATTGGAATTCTTTCCTTTCTTCCAAATCTTTCATAGATACCTTATAATTAACAATTATATTTCTTAATTGATTAACTTTCTTCCTCATATCTCCTGTATATGCTTCCGAATAAGAACAAATATCCGTTATTTTATCTGCATTGAATTCGGTTAGAACCAAATCTATAGCATCCATAGAATTTCCGGTCATACTTCCTATAATTCTATACCTTGTCATGAAATAATCTTTCTTAAAACGCCTTTATTTTCATTCAATAGCTTATTTGCTTCTTTTTTAGAAATTTTCTTAATAGCCATTATACACGCTACTTTTACATGGTTATTCGCTTTTTTCAAAAAATAAGCCGCTCCTTTATGAGGCACTTTTGCTATTTCCGAAATAATTTTTATCGCTCTGTTTTTTAACTTATTATTGATAGGTTGTAGATCAACCATATAATTTTTATATGTTTTCCCAATGCGAATCATAGATGCCGTTGATAACATGTTTAAAATCATTTTCTGCGCAGTTCCAGATTTCATTCGTGAAGAACCGCTGATTATTTCTTCTCCAACAAGAGGATTAATAAAAACATCACAGAAAAAAGCTAATTTTGCATTTTCGTTTGAGGAAATACCGATTGTCTTACATCCCAAACGAGTCGCTTCTTTTAAAACCGTTATAACATATGGTGTATTCCCTCCGGCGGATATTCCAACAATAACATCTTTTGGCGTCGGTTGAAACTTTTTTAAATCCTCGATCCCACTCTTATAAGAATCTTCTACTTTTTCAACGGATTTATATAATGCCGTTTTCCCTCCGGCAATAAAGCTACAAATTTTATCTTGTCCTACTCCGAATGTCGGATACGTTTCCGAAGCATCTAACACACCTAATCTTCCGCTTGTCCCAGCTCCAAAGTAAGCTAGGCGACCTTCTTTTAAAAAAGCATCAACTATCAAGTCAACCGCTTCTGTTATTTGCGGTAGAACTTTTTCTACGGCAATAGCTACTTTTTTGTCTTCTTCGTTCATTAATTTAACAATGTCAAATGTATTCATTGTATCAATATTTATTGATGCCGGATTGCTTTCTTCTGTTAAAATTTGTTTCATAATCACTCTTAATAAAATATTTATATTTTAAGACTAATATAAATTTTATCAAAAAAGGAAATATCTGACAATGATTAATTATATTTGGCTTTTTTTTATTCTCTCTTCTGTTGTTATCGCTTTTTTCAACAATACGATACAAGATGTTTTTCATGCAATACTTTCTTCTTGCGAACAAGCGGTTTCCATATCAATAGGTCTTATTGGAATTATGGCTTTTTGGCTCGGATTAATGAAAATCGCTCATGCCTCTGGATTAATGAATTTAATCGCTCGTATCTTATCTCCTTTAATACATCTGCTTTTCCCAGAGATTCCTAAAAATAATCCTGTCCAGGCCGATATCACCATGAACATATCTGCTAATGCTTTGGGATTAGGAAACGCCGCAACTCCCTTTGGAATTAAGGCTATGGAAGGTCTCCAAAAACTCAATACTCATGATAAAAAAACGGCCAGCGACGCAATGTGTACTTTTCTAACCATTAATACTGCCGGAGTTCAATTAATTCCTGTAACAGCTATTGCTATTCTAGCTTCTTTAAATGCTGATAATCCAACAGATATTATTATTCCAACAATAATTACTACTTTATCGGCATTAATAATAGGTATTATATTCGTCAAAGGTTTAATAAAAATTTTCCCTAAGAAAGTCTCTAGAGAGGAGAAAATTCAATGATTTCTTTTATCTCCGTCGCATTTATCCCTTTGTTAATATGCTTTTTTCTAATCTACGGAACATGTAAACGTGTCCCTGTTTATGAAACCTTTACACAAGGAGCAAAAGAAGGATTCGAAATTTCCGTGCGTATTATTCCATACCTTGTTGCAATGATGGTTGCTGTTGGGATGTTTAGAGCAAGTGGAGCAATAGATTTATTAGCAAAATGGGCAAATCCTTTTTTAACCTGGCTTGGAATCCCGGCAGATTTATTACCTTTAGCAATCGTTCGGTCGTTGTCAGGAAGCGGGGCGAGGGGAATTTTTGCAGAAATAGCGGCAACGCATGGAGCTGATAATCCTATCACAAAAACAGCAGCTGTTATGTTAGGAAGTTCAGAAACAACTTTTTATGTCCTATCGGTTTACTTCGGATCCGTTGGAATTACAAAATTTCGGCATGCGGTATCGGCCGGAATTATCGCTGATCTAGCAGGTATTATTATTGCTTTAATTGTATCAAAAATTGCATTTTACTAGAACTGTCAAAAGTATTTAAATATGAATTAGTACTTTTTCTTATTTTTTAACAAATCCAAAATCTTAATAAGTTCTGTTCTTATATGAGGTCTATCCACAACGGCATCAATCATTCCATGTTCTAATAAGTATTCAGATGTCTGAAAGTTATCCGGCAATTTCTCACGAACAGTTTGTTCTATAACACGTCTTCCGGCAAAAGCTATCGTTGCGTTTGGCTCTGCTAAAGTAACGTCTCCCAGCATAGCAAAAGAGGCCGTAACGCCGCCAGTAGTAGGATTAGTTAGAATTGTAACATATGGCAATCCTTTTTCTTTTAACTGTTTAACGGCTAGAGTCGTTCGAGGCATTTGCATTAAAGATAAAATACCTTCTTGCATTCGTGCGCCGCCGGAAGAGGGGATTATAATTAAAGCAGCGTCTTGTAAAACAGCTAAATTAACGGCAGCGATAATAGCTTCTCCAACAGCCGTTCCCATGGAACCTCCCATAAAGGCGAAATCAAACACAGCCACAACAGAGGGATATGTTCCTATAGTTCCATGAGCAACAACAATAGCATCTTCTTGTTTTGTTTTTTTTCGAGCTTCTTTTAAACGATCCGTATATTTTTTTAAATCTACAAAATTTAATGGATCTACTTTAACTTCTGGTAGTTGGATAAGAGAATAATGTTCTCCATCAAACAACATTTCCAACCGACGGAAAGTGGGTAGTTTAAAGTGATAACCACAGTTTGGACAAATCTGATTGTTTTCATCCAACTCTTTATGAAAAATCATTTTTTCGCAATGAGGACACCCTGTCCATAAGTTCTCGGGAATATCTTTTTGAGGCACTAATTTACTAATCTTGGGCCGCACATAGTTCGTAAGCCAATTCATTTGTATCCTTTTGTTAATTATCCAAATTAATTCTTTTCTTTAATAACTTCCCAGCTTTGAAAAAGGGAACTGCTTTTTGATCAACCATAACAGTTTCTCCTGTCTTAGGATTACGAGCCCTCCGTGGTTTACGTGTTCGAACAGAGAAAACTCCAAAACCCCTTAGTTCAACTCGATTACCATTTTTTAAGGCTTTTGTGATTTCATCAAAAACCGTAGAAACAATACGTTCCGCATCTGTATGATACAAATGAGAATTAGCTTTAGCTATTTTTTCAATTAATTCTGAACGGGTCATTATTTATCTCCTTAATAAAAGAGGACTTACACAACAATTAGTTCTCATAAAAGTGACACAGCGCTTTAAAAAAGTCAACATAAATATGCTTATTTCATAATTTTTTCACAAAATAGGAGAAGATTTATTTTTATTATCTATGGGAATAAATATTTTCTCCACAAAGTTATCCACATTTTAAATAACTAATTGAATTTAAAGGAAAGAGTGTTTATTTATACTTATATAATTGTCGCATAATTTATATTATGTATAGTTTTGTATAAAAATAGAATAACTATATGAATATTCTATAAAAATTAATAAAAATGTCTTTGTTTGAAAGATTTTTTAGGAACCGGCTTTTTATCGCTTTATTTCTTTTTTTGAGATAAAAAAAATTGTTACGACTCTCGTGTAACAATTTTCATAAAATACTTTTCAGAAAATAGCTTTAAATATTAAAAATCATCCCATCATATCCTGGACGAATAAAACTTGGTAAATCTCGACATAATGTAGCATAATCCATCGTCGTTCCCATATGTGTAAAATAAACTCGCTCAGGCTTTATTTCTTTTATCCAATCCATAGCTTTTGCTAAATAAAGATGTTTTTCATTCTCTTTCACAGAAACACATCCGAGAACCCAGGTCTTAATTCCTTTTAAAGCTTTGAAAGAAGCCTCTGGCAAAGCATTCAAGTCCGTTGAATATGCAAAATCATCAACTCTAAAGCCCAAACTTTGCCCTTCTCCATGTTTTTGAAGCAATGGGAGCAACTTCAAAGGACCTACTTGAAATTCTTTCATAGGAAGAATTGTATTTAATTCAAAACCAAAAGAATATTTATCTACTTCCTTATCATCAGAAATTAAATAATAAAACCTGCGTGAGAAATTTTCGACTTCAGCTGCACTTAGATAAACAGGTAGCGCCTTTTGATGGGCAAAAGCTTTTAAATCATTAATTCCTGCGGTATGATCTGCGTGCAGATGAGTAAAAACAAGACTATCAATCTTTGGGAAGCCGACATTTTTCAACTCCAGTCTAATTT
Source organism: uncultured Alphaproteobacteria bacterium (assembly GCA_944392585.1). Classification (GTDB taxonomy): domain Bacteria; phylum Pseudomonadota; class Alphaproteobacteria; order CAAHEQ01; family UBA3637; genus CALXXA01. The sequence continues at coordinate 35,422 of CALXXA010000038.1, forward strand.
CAGGCGGTGCATCAAATAATAACCGAAATCCATCCTTTTCTAATAAAAAAGAAGTTCTGCATCTGTTATTTTTAGGATTATGCTCATCACAATTCCCATACTGCTTGTACAAATTAGGAACTCCCGCCGAAGATCCGCATCCTAAAATAATTCCTTTCATTTCAAAGCATCCTTCTTTAAACGATTTTTAAAAAGCTTATGAAAATTTTCTTCTAAGATTAGTTCTAATTTTTCTTCTGATACATCTTTAATCCGAGCCAACTGTTTAAAAGTTTCCATAATCATTGAAGGTTCGTTCCGTTTCCCTCTATACGGGACAGGAGCTAAATAAGGGGCATCTGTTTCTATTAATAATTGAGATAACGGTAATTTCTTGACGATATCCTGTAATTCCTGAGATTTTTTAAAAGTGATAATCCCTGATAAAGAAATATACATTCCTAAATCAATAGCTGTTTTCGCCATTTGTTCAGAAGAAGAAAAGCAATGAATCATTCCCGTAAACGGCTTGTACAACATTTCTTCTCTTAAAATATTTATCATATCTTTATCAGCATCTCGTGTATGAATAATAATAGGCAACCGAGCTATGCGAGAGGCTTCAATATGAGTCCTTAACGATTCTTGTTGGTATTTTCTATCAACATTTTCATAGTGATAATCAAGCCCCGTTTCTCCAATCCCGATGATTTTTAAATGATGTAGCATTTGAGTCAAATCTTGAACGCTTATCATATCTTCCGGATTTATAGAACCGGGATGAATTCCAAAAGCTCCGAAAATAAAAGGATACTTCTCAATTAATGCTATTAAGTCCGTATAACTTCTTAAATCCGTCGCAACATTCAAGATAAGCCCTATTCCCGATTCCTTTGCTCGAGAAATAACTTCGTCCATATCATCATCAAAATTTTCAAAATCTAAATGACAATGACTATCAATAATCATTTGACCTGTCCTATTTTTAATATAATTGATACAAGGATACTTTTTTTATCTAAATATAAATTTTGAGCATCTTTAAGTACTTGAAGCATTTCATCCCATATTTCAAAATAACGTTCAAGTTTTTTCTGATCATGTAAGTCTTTTTTTAATTGCGCCATAACATAAAATAACAAAAAATCTTTTATGATATCATATATATCTTTATCCCGAGAAACACCTTCACAAAAAGAAAACAGCGCATTTATATCCGGAGGCTCTCTCTGAATTAATTCAATTATTTTTTGATAATACTCAAACCCATTTAAATCTATTAGTTTATAACATTTCCCGATACTTCCCTCGCTCAAATCAATCAACTCATCAATATGTTGAATCTCTTTATGAGATTTTAAAATAAGAGCTTTCATTTCTTCTTTTGATAAAGGGGTTATGTTAATTTTTCGGCAACGAGAACGAAGCGTCGGTAAAAGTTTCCCTGAATTATGGCTCAACAAGAAAATAACGGAACATACAGGAGGTTCTTCCAATAACTTAAGTAATGCGTTCGCTGCGTTTTCATTCATATCATCAGCAGTATCTATAACTAAAACACGCCATTTGTTTCGAGAAGCCTTTAAAGATAAGAATTGAATACCTTTCCTAATATCATCAACTGTAATTTCTTCTTTACGACTTCTTTTAATATCTTTTTCTAACTCTTTTCCTGCTTGAATTGTTTTAATGATATCTTTTTTTTCTTCTTCTATGTAATCTCTTTCAATCCACATTAAATCCGGGTGCGTTGAAACATTAGTATCTTCTTTCCCTGTCAATAAAAAATTAGAAAATTTTCGAATTAAAGTTGCTTTTCCCACACCATACGGACCTTGAAGAAGCCAAGAACCTTCTAATTTACTTTGTCGATGAAAGTCTTTTAATTGATAATACGCTTCTTGAAGATTCATAAAAACCTATCCTTTATTAAACGAATAACTTCCTGATGAATCTGCTCTTTAGATTGATTTGCATTAATAAGAACACATCGATTAGAATCTATTGAAGCTATTTTTCTAAATCCTTCTCTTAAGCGTTCATGAAAAGTGATTCCTTTAGATTCAAAACGATCTTTTTCCCCTCTTTTTTGCACACGACTAAGAGCTACTCGAGGGTCTATATCTAAAATAATCGTTAAATCTGGCTTAAAATGCCCTGCAATCATCTGATATAAAATATCTAATTGCTCCTTTGTTATATTTGTATTTTGATATCCGTAAAGTTGATATGCGACTGTAGAATCTGCATATCTGTCTGATATAACGAGTTTCCCGTTTTTAATTGCTGGCCAAATAGTGTCCGTCAAATGAGATCTTCTCGCTGCATAAAACAGCAAAGTTTCAGAAATGGAATCCCACTTTTTTTGATCTCCATTAATTAAAATTTTACGAACTTCTTCGGCTGCCGAGGATCCACCTGGTTCCCTGGTTGTAAGATGAAATATACTTTGGGTTTCTAAATAATCATGCAACATTTGAATTTGGGTTGTTTTCCCTGATCCATCTCCCCCCTCAAACGTAATGAATCCCGGGTGAAATTGCATTTTATTCATCCTTCCCAAAAAGCATATACATAAGTATCACCTTCAACTTGCCGAAATAACCGATTTTACCGATATCTTCTCCAGCGACAGCAGGAAAATCATATGTTGTCCCATCCGTTAAAGAAATACGTAAAGTTCCTAATCGTTGTCCTTTTTTTATAGGAGCTTTAACAGGAGAATCGTAAATAAGCGTTACTTTCTTCTTTAAATAATCTAATCGTTTCATTGTTATAATTATATTTTCCGCAGCAACAACAGGGACATTTTCTTTATCTCCCATCCACACAGGAATTTGATCTATAACGCTTCCTTTCGTAGAAAAAGTATAATTATCAAATTCTCTAAACCCCCACTCTAATATCTTTTTAGATTCCTGTCCGCGTTCTTTCATTGTTTTTAAGCCATTAACGACCAGAATCAACCGTCTTGTTCCATCGGGGCTTTTTGCCGACGCGACCAACCCATATCCTGATTTTTCCGTATGTCCCGTTTTCAAACCGTCTGCTTGATCAGGCATGCTATACAAAAGAGGGTTACGGTTTTCTTGATTAATTCCATTATATTTAAACTTTTTTTCGGAATATAAAGGATAATATTCAGGAAATTCATGAATAATTTTCTGAGCTAATAAAGCCAATTCCTTTGCAGTCATCAGGTGCTCTTTGTGAGGCCACCCTGTTGAATTTTTGAATGTACTTTTCTCAAGACCGATTTCGCGAGCTTTTATAGTCATTTCTGCTGCAAAATTATCTTCCGAACCTGCCAAGTTTTCAGCTAAAGTAATACAAGCATCATTTCCCGATTGAATAATAACTCCTTTTAATAACTCTCCGACTTTAACGGAAGAATTCGGGTTTAGAAACATTGTAGAACTACCGCTTTTAGTTCCTCCTTTACGCCAAGCATTTTCACTGACCGTAAATTCATCATCTAAAGATAGTTGCCCTTGTTTTAATTTGTCAAAGACCATATAAGCCGTCATAAGCTTGCTCATGGAGGCCGGAGCCATTAAATCATCGCCTCTTTTATTTAATAAAACTGTTCCTGTATCGTAGTCTATCATATAAGCAAAAGAAGCCGATGTCGTAAAGGCAGTTTGAGCAGACACATTTAAAATAAACGCAGATAAGAGTAAAGAAAATAATATTTTTTTCATAATTTATTCCTATTTTTCAATTTCTTGAACCAATCGAGCCTCTCCGAATCCTTTTCTTTCTAATAGATCAATCATTTCAACAGCCTGTTGAGGATTGTCATATGGTCCTAATCGGACACGAAATAAGACTGTTTCAGAATTAGGCTTTTCCATGATTTTGACTTGTCCGAATGAAGATAAATCCGCTTGAAGTCTTTGAGCATTGTCAAAGTTTGAAAACGCTCCGACTTGGACATAATA
>CALXXA010000039.1 GCA_944392585.1 uncultured Alphaproteobacteria bacterium
GTTTCAAGATGATTTTAAAAATGATATGAGTTTAGATATCAGCGAGCTTTTATTTACCTTGGATGTCTATGCAACGGTCCGAAAATTAGACATAAAATCATCACTGTTTACAAAAATGAATGCACAAAAAGTAATTGCGGCGCTGGTATCTATTTTGCCTTTTTCATCTTTGGAAAAGCAAGCGTTATTGGAAAAGACAAAATGGGAACAATGCAGAGATGCTTTATTAACGCTTTTAAAAATGGAAACGATACAAGATAAGGAAAAAGGACAATGTTAATTAAAAAAAGCGCATTTTTATTCAAAATAAAATCTTTTTCCTATGTCATCGTCGGCTTTTTTTTACTCTTGTCATTGATATCATATCATAAGTATGACGCATCGTTGAACACAGTATCTTCTTTTTCGCATGTATTCAACTGGATGGGGCGAACAGGAGCTTATACGGCGGATGTTTTTATGCAAATAATGGGAGACGCATCCTATTTAATAGTGTTTTTTCTTTTATTAAAAGGAGTAAGAGAATTTTTTCAAAAGAGGTCTTTTTTTGTTTTACGATTTTTATTAGGAATAAGTTTATTTTTTTTATTGAGTTTTTTATTAGCGCCTATGGAAAAATCCGGCGTATTAGGTATTTACTTATATAGGATAATGCCGGCTTTCCCGAAATGGTTTTTTGTTATCGGGTGGATAATTTTTGCGGCGGGCGTGGTAATGATGGTTGGGTTGTCGTTTTTTATGAGGTTGAGTAAAATAAGCGGCAAAGTGCGTCAAGAACTGGGGAAGTTTGTTTTAAAAGAAGAGCCGTTGAGACAATCTAAAGAGCTGAAAGAGGTTTCTGTTCGTAAGAAAGAAGAAAAAAGTAAAAAACCGGTTATTATTTCTCCGAATGCAAAGAAAGAAACAGGAGGGTTTGTTTTGCCTTCTGTTGATTTATTAGACATGCCGAAAGAGCAAAACAAAGAAACATTATCCAAAGAGGCGATGGAAAACACATCGCGTCATTTGGAAGCGGTTTTGGGGCAATTCGGTGTTAAAGGCGAAGTTGTAAGAGTGAGCCCGGGACCTGTCGTGACGTTATATGAGTTTGAACCGGCAGCGGGAGTTAAAACATCTCGTGTGATCGGTTTGGCGGAAGATATTGCGAGAGCAATGAGCGTTCTTTCTGTGAGAATGGCTGTTATTCCGGGTTCGTCAGTGATAGGCGTGGAAATGCCAAACAAAAATAGAGCGACTGTTTTTATTCGAGAGTTGGTAGAACAAGAAAGCTTCCAAAACCATGCGGGAGCGTTACCTTTGATTTTAGGGAAAAACATAGGAGGAAAACCTTTTTATGCGGATTTAGCAAAAATGCCTCATTTGTTGGTGGCTGGAACGACGGGTTCTGGAAAATCTGTCGGAATTAACACGATGATTTTATCTTTGCTGTATCGCTTTAGTCCGGCGGAATGCCGCTTGATTATGGTTGATCCTAAAATGTTGGAATTATCTGTTTATAACGGGATCCCTCATTTACTTACGCCGGTTGTGACGGAACCTGGTAAAGCGGTTGTGGCTTTGAAGTGGGCTGTCAGAGAAATGGAAGATAGGTATAGGGCCATGTCTTCTTTGGGTGTGAGAAATATTGATAATTTTAATCAAAAGCTTAAAGAAGCCGCCGCCTCTGGAAAAACACTGACGCGGAAAGTGCAAACAGGGTTTGATCCGGAAACGGGAAAACCAATTATAGAAACACAAGAAATGGATTTAACTCCTTTGCCGTATATTGTTGTTATTGTAGATGAAATGGCGGATTTGATGCTCGTCGCCGGTAAAGATGTGGAAGCGGCGATACAAAGATTAGCTCAAATGGCTCGAGCGGCGGGAATCCATCTGATTATGGCAACGCAAAGACCTTCCGTAGATGTTATTACAGGAACAATTAAAGCAAATTTCCCAACAAGAATTTCTTTCCAAGTAACCTCTAAAATAGACAGTCGTACGATTTTGGGAGAACAAGGAGAAGAAAACTTATTAGGACGAGGCGATATGCTTTATATGGCGGCGGGACAAAGACCTGTTCGAATCCACGGTCCTTTTGTCAGCGACGATGAAATCGAGCGGTTGGTCGGCTTTTTGAAAGAACAGGGAGAAGCTCAGTATGTGGAGGCGGTTACTCAAGAGGAAGAAGAAGCTATCGATGAAGGCGCTGTTTTTGATCGTTCTGCCATGGCGGGAGAAGGTGATTTATACGAACAAGCCGTGCAAGTCGTTTTACGAGATAAAAAACCCTCAATCAGTTATGTTCAACGCCAGCTTCGAATAGGATACAACAGAGCGGCGGATTTGATAGACAGAATGGAAAGAGAAGGAGTCGTTTCTAAAGCGTCTCCGACAGGCCGGCGAGAAATCTTGATAGGAGAAGATAAATAATGATAAAGCTATTAGGGTCTTTTTTTATATTCTTATTATTCGCCGGAAATGTACAAGCTACTGTTTCAAATGAAATCAATACTCCGGAAAATAAACTGATTCTAAAAAAAGTAGAGCAATTATTAAATAATATTACGACAATGAAAAGCCGATTCTCGGAATTTTCATCTAAAGACGGCGATTTTATGAAACACGGCGTTTTTTATTTGTCGCGGCCAAATCGTATGCGACTGGTGTATGAAAATCCGGATTCTTTGGAATTTATCGCAGACGGACGGTATTTAATTTACCATGATAAGTCTTTTGATCAAGTTTCTTTTTTAGAGATAAATCAAACGCCGGCAGCGATTTTATTGAAGCCTCAGTTTTCTTTTGAAGATCCTGAGTTTTTAGTGACAGATGTCCACGAGGAATTAGATGAGTATCATGTAACGGCGATTAAAGCGAATGAACCAGAGCTGGGGCAATTAACGTTGATAGTGACGCAAGAACCTTTGGAATTGAAACAGTGGGAACTTGTTGATATGAAAGGAATTAAATCAACGGTCGGTTTATATGAAATCGAAGAAAATATTCCAATCGACGATAATTTATTTGTTTTTAAAAAAGAAGATTAAGAAATTTTAAGTTGATAACCTCCTTCGGAAGTGGAAATAAAGCTTTGATCATCTGCTAGGCCGATTTTTTGACGTAGCTTGTAAATATGCGTTTCAAGAGTATGTGTTTCAACGCCGGTTTTATATCCGAATATTTTTTCTAATAATTCTTCTTTAGGAACAATGCGGTTTTTATTTTGGTAAAGGTATTGAATGATTTCTGTTTCTTTTTCTGTCAGATGGAGTTCTGTTTTTTGATCAAAAAGGAATAAAGATCGGGAAGATGCGTCAAAATTATAAAAAGATGTTTGAAAACAAGATGTTAATCCTTTTTCAGAGAGGGTTTTTAAAAAAGTTATTTTGGAACGTAAGGCATGGATGGAAAGAGGTTTTTTTAAAATGGTATAAGGGGCTTGTTTGAATTGTTCCGGCGTCGATGTCAACAAAAGAATTGAAAGTTGAGGCGCTTTTTTTTGGATAAGATGTGTAAAAGAGCTGTCTTCATCGATTAACAGAATATTGATTCCATGGAGTTTGGAAAGAACGTCTTCTTTTTGAGATGAAAAAAAAGGGTCAAAATTTTTGAGCAAATCCGCATAAGTGGAAGCAAGAAGTTTGTCCGAAGCGTAAATAAAGAGCATTTCATGTCCTTTCGATTGATATTGCGTTTCTTATTTAAATTATGTATGATGACAACATAAAAAGAAAGGAATAATTTATATGATTTTAAAAATTTACAGGGGGATATCTTATTTAGCATATCCATTTGTTTGGGGATTATTGAAAAGACGAAAAAAGAAAGGGAAAGAAGATTTAGAAAGACTTGAAGAGCGATTGGGAAAAACAACAGTTGTTCGTCCGAAAGGGAAGTTAGTTTGGATACACGGAGCAAGCGTCGGAGAAAGCTTATCTGTTATTCCTCTTATAAATCAGTTAGTTAAAGATAAAAATATAACGGTTATGGTCACAACGGGAACGGTTACCAGTGCTCAATTAATGCAAAAAAGGCTTCCTAAAGGAGCTTTTCATCAATACGTTCCGATAGATTATCCAATATATGTTAAAAGGTTTATTCATCATTTTCACCCGGATGTTGCTTTATTTGTGGAATCTGACTTTTGGCCGAATATGCTTTTAGAAGTTTATGAACGGAAGATACCATTGGTTTTGCTCAACGGTCGTGTTTCAGACAGATCTTTTCGGAGATGGCAAAAAGCAAAATGGTTCATTAAACCCTTATTAAGGTTGTTCGCTTTATGTTTAGGTCAAACGCAAGAAGACGCCAGACGATTAGGTATTTTAGGCGCTTCAAATACAGGATGTGTCGGTAATTTGAAATTTTCTGCAACGCCGATGCCGATTGATGAAAAAGAATTAAAGAGCATGAAAAAATCCATAGGAAAGAGATTAGTTTGGATTGCCGGAAGCACTCATGAGAATGAGGAAAATCAAATAGCCGACGTTCATAGATTATTGCAAATGGAATATCCTGATTTATTGACGATTATTGTTCCACGGCATCCAAATAGAGCAGAGGAAATAGAAAAAATACTTTTACAAAAAGGCTTGACGGTCCACAGACGGTCTCGACAAGAAGATGTCAATGCGGATATTTATTTGGGAGATACGATTGGAGAGATGGGGTTGTTTTACAGATTAGCGCCGATTGTTTTTGTTGGTGGTTCTTTAATTCCTTTTGGAGGTCAAAACATGTTGGAGCCTATGAGAGTAGGGGCTTGTACAATTGTTGGACCATACGCTTTTAACTTTAAAGAAATCGTCGCTAAAGCAAAAAAACAAAAAGCTTTGATAGAAGTGACTGATGTTGAGGACTTGAAGAAAAATTTAATAAATTTAATAAAGCATCCTGCTCTGAGACAAGAAATTTCTGTTATGGGACAATGTTTGGCTAATAGTGAGACGGCCGTTTTAAATAGAGTTTATAATCGATTAAAACCGTGGATTTAATATGAAAAAACCTGCTTTTTGGGACAAACAAAACAGCTTTTTGCAAAAACTTTTAACACCTTTAGGTTGTTTATATGCGTATTGCGTTCGAATGCGATTTAAAAAGAATGTTCCTTATCAACCGAAAGTTCCTGTTATCTGTGTCGGGAACATTTCTGTCGGCGGGACAGGGAAAACGCCGGTTTGTTTGAAATTAGCCGAATGGTTTCAAAAAAATGGGTATAAAGTCGTTTTTTTAAATCACGGATATAAAAGTCGGCTTCAAAATGTTATTGTGGATTTAGAAAGACACACGATTAAAGATGTCGGTGATGAGGCCTTGTTATTGGCAAAATATGCTCCGACGGTAATTGATCAAAATCGTGGAAGAGGTGTCGCTACTGCTGAAAAATTAAAAGCGGATATTATTATTATGGATGATGGTTTCCAGAATCCGACTGTGATTAAGACAATGTCTTTGATTGTTTTTGACGGTGAAAAAGGGTTGGGAAATGGAGCTTGTTTGCCCGCGGGACCTTTGAGAGAAAGCTTGAAACAAGGATTAAAACGGGCCGACGCTGTTATTATTGTCGGTGAAGATAAGACAAATTTAGAGGGAAAAATAAGAAAACAAGATCCTTTTATTCCGATTTTATCCGGTACTCTTATTCCGGAGCGTTTAAAAATAAAAAAAATCGAGAAAGCGATTGCTTTTGCGGGGATTGGAAGACCGGAAAAATTTTTTGACATGTTAAAAAGAGAAGGAATTTTATTAGAAAAAACATATCTTTTTTCTGATCATCATGTTTATAAAGAGAGAGAATTAAAAGAAATTTTAAATTATAAAGGTTTTATTTTGACAACTTCTAAAGATGCGGTAAAATTGCCTCAAAACATATTGAAAAAAGTAACGATTATAGAGGTTTCTTTCGTCTTTAAAGACGAATTTCTCTGGGACGCTTTTTTGAAAAAAGGAATTCAATGATAAAACAAAAAGAAAAAAAAAGAACTTTTTTACAACGTTTTTTAACAGATCCGCTGACAGTCGGAAGTATTTTATGCTTATGGTTCTTTTTAAAGAAAATGCCTCTTGATACGGCTTCTGCCTTCGGGGCTGGTTTAGGAACTGCTGTGTCCGTGGTCATGAAAAAGAAAAATAAAACAGCCTTGCATAATTTAAAAAAGTGCTTCCCGGAGAAGACAGAGAAAGAGCATCGTGCGATTTTAAGAGCTATGTGGCGTCATTTTGGACGGATGATGGGAGAATTGCCTCATATGCAGAGAATTTATGAACGAATACAAATTGTCGGAGCGGAATATATTCAAGAGGCGAAAAAAGATGGAAAAGGAGGGTTTTTTTGTTCGGCTCATTTAGGAAATTGGGAACTATGCGGGTTAGTTATGCATAAGGCAGGTGTTCCTTTGCATTTAGTATATAGAAAAGCAAACAATCCATGGGCAGAAAAATTTTTATATCAAAAACGTCAATTACCCGGAGCACAATTAATTCCAAAAGGAACAAGAGGCGCTAAAAAAATTATAGAATTAATTCTTCAAGGAGAACATATCGGTGTTTTATGTGATCAAAAGTTAAAAGAGGGAATAGAGGTTCCTTTTTTTGGATATCTCGTAAAAACGGCTCCGGCTGTGGCAGCGGTCGCTCTTAAAATGAACGTTCCGATTTTCCCGGCAAGAGTTATCCGACTAAAAGGCGCTCATTACAAACTGGAAGTTTTGCCTAAAATGCTTTTCCCAAACTCTCCGAATCAAAAAGAGAATGTTTATGAAATTATGAAATCTATTAATGAACTCCTTGAAAAATGGATTAGAGAACATCCGGAACAATGGTTGTGGATTCATCATCGATGGCCAAAAGAAGAATACAACAATTAAGAACAATTTTCTAAGGATTGTTTTTGTAAAAGCATAATAACATTGAATGTTTTTTTAGATGGTTGAAAAGAACCTATCTTTATGGGCTGATGTAATTTTTCAAAAGGTTCTTGTAAAGAAGAAAAGGCTTTCTTTTTCTTCTGTTTGATATGCTTGGAGCTCAGAAGTCGCTCTAAATCTAAACGTGCTTTGGTTGCTAATAAATCGGCTTCATGATTTGATTTTGCTATAAAAGGGACAGAACAACGATGATGACCGCGAATTTGATAAAAAGTGATTTCTTTTATCTGATTTTTAGGTGTTTTTTCAAGCAAAGTATTTTGTATGCTTTTTAAAGCATCCATACTCAACTCATCTATTTCTTCCGGAGAGCTTTTGTGAAACAAGGTATATAACGCTGTCTTAGAATCAACATAGAAATTAAGTTTTTTTCTATATTCAAAATAACCGTTTTTTTTAAGAAGCTGACAACAAAAGGCGATAGCCCATAATTCCGCCGAATTATTATTATGACAGATTAAACCTTGTCTTCCGGAAAAAAGCCATCTTTTTTCATCATCTTTAACAACGAAACCAACTCCGGTGATTCCTTTCGCCTGATTTGTGGATGCATCTGTAAATATGTACATACGCTTTCTTTTTTTGTTGTTAAAGATGGCATATCTTAGCATAAGGGAAAGGAAAAGTAAATAAATATTTTAAAAAAAATAAAGAGGCTTTAAAAAAGCCTCTTTTCAGATAAAAGTTAAAAGGACTAATTTACTTTGGGAAATAATTGTTTTAATGTCGGATGAACCAAATTTTTCATTGTCACTTGTGTTCCATAGCGGCGATATTCACATTTTTTGGAATTTTTTCCGTATGGTAAACAAAGTTGAGTGACGACATAGTAAGATCCCGGAGCTAATCCTTCGAATGAAAAGTTTCCATTTTTATCTGTTTTTACGGACTTATTAAAAGGAACGACTCGGCTATCGGCGATTTCCAGATATTCTGTTCCGAGCCACCCTCTTTGATACCACTCGTTGGAATAATCTGTAACAGGATTAATATAGATATCTAATCCAGCGATACATTTTTGAGAGCCGTCATTTAAAGTAAAGCAAGCTTTCCCTTGAATTTTAGCTTGTCCTCCGGCGGCGTAGGGAGCATATTGAGATTCAATATATTTTGCTTTCCGAGGGACGGGCTTTGGGCAAGGAGCTTTATTTTGGGGAGCCGATTGAGAAGCTTTTTGCCGTGAAGCTTTTTTTTGCGCATGATAAAGATGGCTTCTTTTGGCGTGTTGTTTCAGAACTTCCGCAGGATTTTTGTTTTCTAAGTAGTTATGATATGCTTTTAACTTTTGGCGTTGAAGTTTTTCTTGATAGGAGATTTTTTCTTCCAAACAAACATCATACTTTAAGTGAACAAGCATTAAAGCAAAAGCTTCCAAGAATAAAAAGGAAATAAGGAAAAGGCAAAGTCCTTTATAGGTTTTGACAGGTTTTCCCGACATAACAGGAGCAGATGAAGCAGCCTTTTTAGACGAGGAAGATTTTTGAGCAACTGTTTTTTTTGAGGGTTTTTTTTGAAGCAGCATTTATTTTCTCCTTATAAAGTGTTATTTTTTAGTTTAGAAAATTTTTAAAACCGAGTCAAGAGGGAGTTTTATTTCGGAAAGAGGCGTTTTTTATAAGCATAAGTTTATTTAATAGACAACTGATGACAAGCGGTTTCAATATTTTTTTCAAGTTGGGTTAGAAATTGGTGTTTATCCAATCCTTTTTGTATCGGAGGGAGAAATTGAATAGTTGCTTTCCCCGGATATCGTTTAAAAGAGTTTTTTGGCCAAAGGTACCCGGTATTAAGAGCCACGGGAATAACGGGGACGTTGCATTTTTCATAAAGGATAAAGACGCCGGGGTTATATTTGTTTTTTGATCCTGGTTTTGTTCGTGTTCCTTCTGGGAAGATGACGACGTTATATCCTTCTTGGAGGCGTTGACAGGCGTCGCTCATGAGCTGGTGCATGGATTTCATTCCGGCCTTTCTATTAATAGCGATGCAGCCTGTTTTTAGAAAATACCATCCGACAAGAGGAATAAAAATTAAAGATTTTTTTAAAATATAAACAACATTCGGAAGAAGAGCGTGGAAAAGAACAGTTTCCATGGCAGATTGGTGTTTCGAAGCAATAATATAGCCGTTTTTTTTAGGTAAATTTTCAAGTCCTGCAACATGAATGTGAATCCCCGCAATCCATCGGAGTAAAAATCTTGTCGACCGACACCAAAGAGTAGGAGCCCATAGGGTATAGCGGCGAGGTAAAAGAAGAATAGGTAAATAAAGAACGGCTTGTATAAGCGAACTGATGTAAAAAAGAAGCTGAAAAAGAAAGGAACGAAGAAAAATTAAAAATTGTTTCATATAAAAAATCTCCTTAAAAAAGAACGAGTGCAAACAACAATAAATTTATTATATTCAACGAAAAGAAGCCACGCGCTTCTGGTGTGTATCCAAGAAGCGTTTAAATGACGAGGAAAAACAGGATATGGAAAAATGTGAACATGAGGATTTTTTTCTTTAATCTCAAAAATACTTCTGGGCATGTGGTAGAAAGAAGTGACCAATAAAATAGATGAAATGTTATTTTGTTGTAACCACATATTTGTTTCTAAAGCGTTTTCATAAGTATTGTCGGCTTTATAGCCTAAATGGATGCGATTTACGATATTTTCATCAATTTTTTGGAATAAGGCGCCAACGGAAACTTTTGAATTCACACCCGAAATAAAAAGATTTTCGGCTTTATTTTGTTTTAATAATTCAAAAGCGACATTAATTCTGTCAGAGCTGCCCGTTAAAACGACAATCGCTTGAGCTGTTTGAGGCGCTGTATATTTTAGGCAGAAAGTGTAAAGAGCAAAAAAAACAAAACCGATGATCCAACAGGTTAAAAATAATAAAAAAATATAAAAAGAGAGATGTTTTATTTTCATACCATGCGTCCAAGTGTTTTTAAAACAGTTAAAAAGGCCGTTATAAAAGCAAATAAAGCTGCTATAAACGGAATGCAAAGGACGACGTACATTTGTTGATGTGTCAAATGAGCGGTTGCAAACAAAGGTTCTTGAACGGGATTAAATAAAGTGGAAGCTATCCAAATAATAGGTAAAGCCAGTATAAATCCGACGAGAGATCCACTCAGGGCTCTTAAGAAATTAAAAAAGGCGTATTGAAAAGCAATAAAAGAATCTCTGGCGCCCATCATGTGTAAAAGTTTAATGACAGGAGCTTGTAAAGCCAAACTGGAAGAGGATGTATAAATGACTGTGAAAGAAGTTGTTAAAATTAATAAGAACAAAATAAAAGATGTCATATTTTGAATGGCTTTTGCAGTTTCAATCAGATGAGACAACCACACGCGGTGGGAGTCGACTTGAACTGCAGGAACTTGTTCTTGTAGAAGGCTTTTTAAATCGGAGAAAAGAAAAGATTGAGTGGAATCCAAAGAAACGTCTAATAAAGCTGGGAGAGGCAAGTCGGATATTTTTTCATGAACGCCCAACCAAGGAGCCATTAATTCAGACATTTGCTTGTCATTGAGAAGAGAAACGTTTTTTACTCCGGGTATTTGTTGTAGTAATGTGATGGTTTTTTGAATATCTTGTTGAACAGCGTCTCCTCGAGGTTCTCCTTGTTGTGTGTATGTCGGAATTTGAATGGTTAAAGAACCGGATATCGAGCGATTCCAAGAAGATATAAGATTAGTGAGGGCCATTGAACCGACAAGAGATAAAACGGCTATGAAAACCATCAACATTGTCATCCATGATAAAAATAAAGACGCGTGTTCACGGACGGGTAATAAACTTTTAGATTTCAAAATCATGATATTCTCCTACAAATTCGGGAGCTGTTGAACTCTTTTCTAAAGGAGCTTTAAACGGAGACGGCAAACACTCTAAAACGCCGTTTGACAAATGGAGCTGAGGTTTCTTAAATTGCCGGATTAAAGCGTGATTATGAGTCGCGATAACCAACGTTGTTCCCATTTTATTGAGTTCTAAAAATAAATGTAAAATACGATTTGCCATAGCATCGTCTACATTTCCGGTAGGTTCATCGGCAAGCAGTAAGTCAGGAGCATTAATAACGGCTCGAGCAATAGCTATTCTTTGTTTTTCTCCTCCAGAAAGAGAATCAGGAAAAGTGTGAATGCACTTTTCTAATCCGACCCATGCCAACAACTCGGTGACGCGTTTTTTTATCTCATTTTCTTTCATTCCTTCAATGCGTAGGGGAAGAGCGACATTATCAAAAGTGTTTAAACTGCTGATTAGTCTAAAATCCTGGAAAACGACTCCGATTCGGCGTCTTAGATTAGGCAGTTGCTTTCTTTTAATTTCGCTTAAGTTCCGGCCAAACAGATGAATGCGTCCGGCTGTTGGCCGCTGGTCCAAATACATAAGGCTTAAAAGACTGGTTTTTCCGGCGCCGCTGTCTCCGGTAACAAAGTGAAAAGAGCCGCGTTCCAACGAAAATTGAATGTTCTTTAATACATTTGGACCATTTTCGTATTTTAAATGAACACGATGGAAATCCACAACGGGGACGGAACTTAAAAGGTTTCTCATTTTATCTATTTCTTATCTTGTAACTTTACATTAAATCAGATAATCTATTTTTATACTGTTTTTTTAAAAAGGGCAATACAGATGTTTATCGTGTGTCAAAATTGTCATAGAATTTATGATGTTCCTGACAGCTTGTTAAAAGATTCCCGTCAAACTTTTAGATGTCATGCATGCGGGTTCGTTTGGGCAAAAAGGCTTCAAGAAGAGGCAAAAAATAATCATCAAAACGTGGATAATCAAAAGGAAAGTTTTGAAGAGACGGTTGTGAAGGAAAAATCCGACGGTTTGGACAAGATTTCTCTTGAGGCTGTTCCGGAGAATACGAAAGAGGATTTCTTAGACGAGATTCAAGAAAAAGAAGAAAAACCTGATTTTTCTCAAGAAAAACAAGAAACAACAGAAAATGTCTTAGAAACGCCTTTGGCGGAAACAGATGTTTTTACTCCTGTTTCCGAAGAAAAAAAGACGTTTGTTTTCAAAGATTATTTTTTTGCCGCTGTTGTTGTTTTATTAATAAGTTTGATAATCAGTACGTTTTGGATGGGGCGGTTTTATTTATCTCGACAATTTCCTTTTATGAAGCAGATTTATCGGCAGATAGGAATAGACGCGTCTATTTCCGGGGAAGGGTTAGATTTTAAAGATACTGTTTTTGATGTGATTTTTGAACAAAATCTGCCGACGATGCTTGTAAGAGGGAACATTATCAACACGGGGATGGATGCCAAAGAAGTTCCTTTTATTTATTTTGTTTTATTTGACGGGCAGGGCAATCATATTCAGGAGCAAACAATTGTTCCGATTAAAGAAAAAATAGAACCTGGAGAAACGTTGCCTTTTGAGACGAAAATAAAGCCTGTTCAACCGAGTGTTCGCCGAGTAGATATTACCTTTAAAAAAGGTATTAATCAATGAAAAGGCAAATTTTATTTTGTTTTTTTTGTTTGCTGCCTTTTTCCGCGGAAGCCACGTGTTTGTTGGGAGATGCTTATGTTGAAAAAGGGCGGATAGGACAAGCAAAAGAGGCTTATTTAGTTTGCTCCCAAAAAGCAGATGTGGATGCGAATTATGCTCTTGGTGAAATTTTTCGTGACGGGAAAGCTGGAGAAAAGGATTTATATAAGTCTTTGTTTTATTTTAGATTCGCAGCGGAAAATGGATTGGCAAAAGCTCAAAGAGAGCTGGCTAAAACCATGTTTTTATTAAAAAGACAGGGAGAAGAGGGTTTGGAAATCTTAAAAAAATATGAAGAAAAAATGAGGCAAATAAAATCAAAATATGGACAGTCAGACGAGGATATTTATGCTTATACTTGGTTATTGTTGGCAGCGGAAAATGCAGAAAACAAATGGTATTATTCTGCTCCGGCTCAGCAAGATGCGCAGGCGGTTTATTTATATAATTCAATGAAAAAGCGCTTGACAAAAGAAGAAGAAAATAAAGTTTTAAGACAAGCGGCCGCTTTTAAAGAAGAAAAATTGATTTTAACAGCTCAAAGTGTTTTGAACCAGTCAGAATTTGAACAATTTAAAGCGGCTTTATTCCCCAAAAAAGGAGAAATAAATCAAAAAAAACTTGCTTTTGAAATAACAAAGCTAAAAGGAAAAGTGGAAAAGTTTTTAAATCCGAAACCTCAACAGGAAAATAAAAAAGAAAATTTGTATGAAACGGAGTCGAATGTTTTTTCCACGGAAAAAACAGGGCGGTTAGATTTTGTAGAATAAAGAATAGGAGAAAAATGAAAAAAATTTACATAAAAACAATGGGCTGCCAAATGAATGTTTATGACTCGAACCGGATTTTAGACGCAATGGCTGCTTTAGGATACGAAGAAACGCAAGACATGAATCAGGCGGATTTAATGCTTATTAACACATGCCACATAAGAGAAAAAGCTGCCGATAAAGTTTTCTCGGAATTAGGGCGGATGAAAGAAGTAAGAAACATAAGATTAAAACAAGGCAAAAAAACCATAATAGGTTTAACGGGATGTGTCGTTCAGGCGTTGGGAGAAGAAGTTTTTGCAAAAGTGAAAGGATTAGATATTGCGGTAGGGCCTCAATCTTACCACTTATTGCCGGAGTTAGTTGTGAAGTATGAGCGCACGCGGGAGCGGCAAATAAAAGCAACGTTTTCAAGTGAGGAGAAATTTAAAAATTTGCCGAAAATGAATGCGAGAGGGTATACGGCTTTTTTAGCAATACAGGAAGGATGTGATAATTTTTGCTCGTATTGTGTCGTTCCTTATACAAGAGGATGTGAGTATTCTAGAGATGCGGCGGATATATTGAAAGAAGCGCGTAATTTGGTGGAAACGGGCGCTAAAGAAATTATGTTGTTGGGACAAAATGTTGATTGCTGGCATGGGATGGGATTAGATGGCGTTCATGAATGGAATTTAGCGAAATTGTTTGAGGAAGTGGCTAAAATTGAAGGGTTAGAGCGTATTAGATATACGACATCTTATCCTGTTGATATAACGGATGATGTTATTGCGGCTCATAAAGATATTGATAAATTGATGCCGTATATTCATTTGCCAATACAATCCGGTTCGGATAGCGTTTTAAAGGCGATGAACAGGCGGTATACTGTATCAGAGTATTTAAAAGTGATTGATAAACTTCGTAAGGCTCGCCCGGATATAGCTGTTTCTTCTGATTTTATAGTAGGGTTTCCGGGAGAAACGGAAGAGGATTTTTTGCAGACAATGAAAATAGTGGAAGATGTTAAATATGCGCAGAGTTATTCTTTTAAATACAGCGCACGTCCAGGGACTCCGGCGAGTTTAATGAAAAATCAAATTCCTCAATCTGTAAAGGAAGAAAGATTATATCAACTTCAGGAGAAATTATTATTCATGCAGAAAGCTTTTAATGAACAATTTTTAGGGAAAAATCTTCCCGTTTTGTTTATTGAAGCGTCAAAAGGACAGGTTTGCGGATATAGTCCATATATGCAAAACGTTCATGCTGTCGAAGATAAAGCTGTTTTAGGACAAATAAAAAATGTAAAAATAACAAGAGCTTCCGCAAGCAGCTTGTCAGGAGAAATCATTTAAGATAAAATAAAACAACAAAAAAAAAGGAAAGTCAATGCAAATAACAAAAGAATATCAAGATAACGGCGCTTTAATGGGATTGACAGGGCCTCAAAATGTCCACTTAAAGCAAATAGAACAAGAAATGAATGTTCAAATTCATATGAGAGGGAATCAATTGACCATAGAGGGAAATTCAAGAGATGTTCCGTTGGTGTCGGATATTTTAGATGCGCTTTATGTGAAGTCTAAGCAAAATGGAGACATAATGGCGGGAGATATTGACAGAGTGATTGCACAAGCTCATGGGCAAATGCCTTCAGATATGGAACAAGGAGGTAATTTAACTCTTAAAACAAAAAAACGTCATATTAATCCCAGAACACAGACGCAGGCGGATTTTATTGAAGCTATGAATACATATGAAATGGTTTTTGGGTTGGGACCTGCCGGAACGGGGAAAACTTTTTTAGCTGTTGCAAAAGCGGTTTCTATGATGTTGGAAGGAAAAGTCGAAAAAATCATTTTAACGAGACCAGCGGTGGAAGCAGGGGAGAATTTAGGTTTCTTACCGGGAGATTTAAAAGAAAAAATAGATCCTTATTTACGTCCGTTATATGATGCATTATATGATATGCTGCCGGCAGATCAGGTCGATAAAAAACTGGAAATGGGAGAAATAGAAATCGCTCCGCTGGCGTATATGAGAGGACGTACTTTATCACATGCGGTTGTTATTTTAGATGAGGCTCAAAATACGACTCCGATGCAAATGAAAATGTTTCTAACTCGGTTGGGCGAAGGCTCTCGAATGGTTGTCAACGGAGATTTATCGCAAACGGATTTGCCTCGAGGCGTGCAATCCGGACTGGCGGATGCTATTTCTGTTTGTAAAGGTATTAGTGAAATAAAAATTATAGAGTTTACGGAAAAAGATGTTGTTCGACACGGATTGGTTTCTAAAATCGTAAGAGCATACGATAAAAGGATGAAAGAACAAAATGTCTGATGGAGGACTTATTATCAAAGTTCAAGAAAAAAAGTGGAAAACAGCACTTCCGAACTTTATGAAAATAGCAAACAAAGCTGTGGGATCTGTTTTAAATTTGGAAAATACAGAAGTCAGCTTGGTTTTGTCAAATGATGCTTTTGTGAGAGTTTTAAACAATCAATACAGAGGAAAAGATAAACCAACAAATGTTTTATCTTTTCCCAGTCCCGAAGAATATAAGCAAATGAAAATATGGCTTGCAGGAGATATCGTTGTTGGATTAGAAACTCTGAAACGCGAAGCCGAAGAACAAAAAAAGTCTTTAGAAGCTCATTTTACACACTTATTGATACATGCGTCTTTACATTTAAAAGGATATGATCATGTCGTCGATGAAGAAGCTGAAAAAATGGAAGCGGTGGAAATTGAGATTCTGCAAAATTTAGGATATGACAACCCTTATCAACAAAGAGAAAAAAATGAAAATACTAGAAAAGTTAAAAACAAATAGATTGGTGAAACAACAAGAGGAATCTGTTATTAATTTAATTGAAGACATTATGGAGGCTCGGGAAGAAAGAGGCGATAAAAGCGTTGTCGATTCTCGTGAAATTCCGATGCTAAAGAATTTGTTTCGTTTAAGAGACGTCAGAGTTCATGATGTTATGACGCCGCGAGTTGATATTGACGCGATCCCTTTAGATATGACGCAGTCTAAATTTTGTAAGCATATAGCAGAAGATAAATTTACCAGATATCCCGTATATGATGGGATTTTGGATAACATCGTCGGAATAGTTCATGTAAAAGACGTGTTGTATAATTTAATAACAAAACGCAAATGCCTCCCGAAACATGTAATGACGCCTAATTTTTTATTTGTCTCGCCGACAATGAGAGCTTTGGATTTATTGAAAGAAATGCAAAACAAACAAATGCAGATGGCTATAGTCGTGGATGAACATGGGGGCGTGGACGGGCTTGTTTCTTTAGAGGATTTATTGGAAGTCGTTGTCGGTGAAATAGACGATGAACATGACGAACCAGATGAAACTCAGTTTAAACGCTTGAGCGGTTCTTCTTTTGAAGTGGATGCGAAGTTGCATTTAGGTGAGTTTGAAAAAGAAATTTATCCGATAGCGACGGAAGCGGAAAGAAAAAATACGGATATAGATACAATCGGAGGATGGGTTGTTAACTTAGCCGGACATGTTCCTCAAAAAGGAGAAGTTGTCATACAAAAAACAACGGGAATAAAGTTTTTAATTTTAAACAGCGATACGTGTTGCATAAAGAAAATGAAAGTTACAAACGTGCCAAAGCGGGAAGAAGAAAATGATTAGGAGGGTTGGTTTATTTTTTTTGATATTACTGAGTTTTGTCGGAATAGCTCATGCGAGTGCCGTTGATAACCGAGGAAAAAATGCTCCGACGCGATATGATACGGATATGAAGACGCTGGTGGATTATTTGGTGGAGCCGTATACGAGGGATGAGGATAAAGCGAGAGTTATTTTAGCATGGATTGTTTATCATGTCGATTATGATCAATATAAGCTTAAGAAAATGATGGATTATTCATCGTCTCTTCGTGCGCGCAGACAAAATGAGATATCTACGGGAGATATTTGGCAAACCCGGATAGGTATATGCGACGACATAGCGGAGTTATATCAGAGGATGGCTTTAATGGCAGGGTTGGATAGTGTTGTTATAACGGGATACGCAGGGCATGGGATAACAAATCGTAATAAAGGTGATTACAGACATGCATGGAATGGCGTTAAAATAGATGGAAAATGGGCGCTTGTAGATCCGACGTGGGCGATGAAAGGAGATTATAGAGAAGGTCAAAATATAAGCTCTAAAAGACAACACGCTCGAGAAATTGAGAAAAGAGAAAGTGGTTTAAAAAATGTTAAGAAAAAACGATCAAACCGTCAATTGGATGATGATTGGTTTATGACAAAACCTCAAGAGATGATAAAAACGCATTATCCGGATGATCCAAAATGGCAATTATTAGATCGTCCCAAATCATTCGCTAGTTTTATTCGGTAACAACTCACAAAAAAGTAATCTGTTTCGACCATATTGACGATCGTCTGTTAAAGTAAAACAGGGAGGTAATAAAATATCTTCATGGCGTTCGACTTCTATGATAATAAAAGTCTTTGCATCCACCCACCCAGCGTTTAATAAAGCTGTTAAAGATTTTTCCCATAATTGACGCGCATACGGAGCGTCCATAAAAATTATATCCATAGGATGCGTATGAAAAGGCGGAACTTCAGCGTTAACAGCTAAAATGAAAGCATTATTAAAGGGTTTTGTATTTGATTTTAAACATAAAAGAGCCGGTGGATGATTTTCTATAAAAAAAGCTTTCCGTGCTCCTCTTGACAGAGCCTCAATACCGACAGCGCCCGTTCCAGCGAAAACGTCTAAAAAAGAAATACTTTCCCACTTTTTCCCTTTTTTTAATAGATAATTGTCCAAGATATTAAATAAAGCTTCTCTTGTTTTATCAGAAGTAGGTCTTGTTTTATTGTCTAAAGGAGAGAGAAGTTTTTTCCCTCGAAAATTTCCGCCTATAATTCGCATGAGCATTGTTCCTTAATAACTTTTTTTGAAATTTCACGAACCTCTCCGACAGGAAGATTGCCTAATTGAAAAGGGCCATATGAAATACGGATGAGGCGACTGACATGAAAGCCGAAATGATTCATGATTTTTCTAATTTCTCTGTTTTTTCCTTCAGTTAAAGTGACTTGAATCCATTGGTTTGTCCCTTGAGCTTGATGAGGTTCAATTTCCACAAGAACAGGAGCATATTTTATTCCATTGATAACGATCCCTGTTTTTAATTTCAAGATAATGTCAGGTGTTATTTTCCCATGGATACGGACGCGGTATTTTCTTTTCCACGCTTTGGAAGGGTGCTCTAAAGAACGAGCTAATTCTCCGTTTGTTGTCAGTAAAAGAAGTCCTTCGGAATTTAAGTCTAAACGTCCGACGGAAATAACTCTTGGTAGATACTTGGGTAGGTTATCGAAAACAGTGGGTCGTCCGGCCGGATCTTTATGAGTTGTAACCAATCCGACGGGTTTATGGTAGCACCACAGTCGGGATGGTTGTTTTGTGGGAATAATATTATTGTCAACAGAAATAACATCTGTTTCATCGACAAGTGTTGCTGGAGTCGTTACGCGTGTGTCATTTAGTAAGATACGACCGTCAATAATCCATTTTTCAGCATCTCTGCGAGAACAGAGGCCTGCGCGAGCGATAACTTTTGAAATTCTTTCTTTTTTTATTTCCATCATTATGATATTATATGTTGTTTTTTATAAAAAAGGTAGGAAAAAATGAATGAGGATATTACAAGACTTGCTTTAAAAATGGCTCGAGAAGCGTTTGAAGCCGGAGAAACTCCCGTCGGGGCTGTTATTTTCAATACGAAAACCGATGAAATCTTATGCTGTGCTCATAATGAGGTTATAACCGGCAATGATCCGACGGCGCATGCGGAAGTATTAGCCGTTCGTCAGGCGGGACATTTGTTAAACAGTTACAATTTGAGTGGTTATTCTATTTTTTCAACTTTAGAACCTTGCGCGATGTGTGCGACAGCCATATCGTGGGGGCAGCTGGATAAAGTTTTTTTCGGAGCGTATGATCCTAAATCAGGAGCCGTTGAACACGGACCTCAAATTTATGAGTGTGCGACTTGTCATCATAAGCCGGAAGTTTACGGAGGTATTTGTGAAAAAGAATGTTCTAAACTGATGAAGGATTTTTACAAAGGATTAAGAGAAAAATAAATGAATGAAGAAACTATTTTTTCAGTGACGGAAGTCTCTCAGATTTTAAAGGGACTCATAGAAAATACTTTTTCCCGCGTAAAAGTGAAAGGAGAAGTTTCAGCTGTAAAAAAAGCTTCGTCCGGACATGTTTATTTTTCTATTAAGGATTCAGACAGTGTTTTAAATGCGATTTGTTGGCGAGGCTTTTCTCAAAAAACGGAAGAAGCTCTTGTGGAAGGCATGGAAGTGATTTGTTCCGGTCATTTTTCTACTTATCCCGGGCGTTCGTGTTATCAGATGATTGTCGAAAAAGTTGAACCCGCAGGGATAGGAGCTCTGTTAAAGAAATTGGAGGAATTAAAAAAAAAGCTGGCGGCGGAAGGCCTTTTTGACGCTTCTCGAAAAAAACAGCTTCCATTTCTCCCGGAAACAATAGGTGTCGTTACTTCTCCGACAGGGGCGGTTATCAGAGATATTATGCATCGTATCAAAGAAAGGTTTGGACGCCAGGTTTATTTATGGCCGGTTCTTGTGCAAGGAGAAGGTGCCGCCGAACAAATATCTCAAGCGATTAAGGGATTTAATTCAATTCCAAAAGAAGGAATTATAACAAAAAACGGATATATCGCTCGTCCGGATGTTTTAATCGTCGCCAGGGGAGGAGGAAGTTTAGAAGATTTGTGGTGTTTTAATGATGAAGCGGTCGTTCGCGCCACCGCGGAAAGTCATATTCCGATTATATCTGCCGTCGGACATGAAACGGATACGACTTTAATCGATTATGCGGCAGATTTACGTGCTCCTACTCCAACCGGAGCTGCAGAAAAAGTCGTGCCAGTTCGAATGGATTTAATATCTCAAGTCATGAAAGTTCAAGCCAGATTGACGGATGGATTGTATAGATTGGCTCAAGAAAAAAAATTAAGATTAGAGAGCGTCTCTAAAGGATTGCCGAATCTAAGCGAGTTGATAAATCAGTATGGGCAACGACTGGATGATAAGGCAGAGAGATTATTTTTAGCAATAGAAAGTTTATTTCAACGACTCAATGAAAAATTCATCCTTACGGCAAGTTTATTAGAGGCGAATTCTTATGAAAGAGTTTTGGAAAAAGGGTTTGCTTTTGTAACAGACAGACAAAAAACACCGATAACGTCTGTTCAAAAAGCAATGACAAAACAGCTTTTAATGGTTCATTTTAAAGACGGAAGTCTCGCTGTTTCACCAAATGGGAAAAAATCTTTGAAAGTAACTTCTGAATCTTCGGCTCAAGGGAGCTTGTTTTAAATGAGAATAAGTGTTTTTTTGTTTTTGTTTTCCTTTTCTTTCCCGGTTATGGCTATGACCTTGCCAAAAGAGGTCTCTCAAGGAGAGCTTGTATATGGATTTCTAGATCCTGGAGAAAGAATTTATCTGAAAGGTTTTGAATTGAAGCCTAATGAAGAAGGTATTTTTGTTTTTGGTGTCGGACGCAGACAGACAGATCCGTTAGTTTTTACTTTGGAAAAAGGATGGTTTTTTTCGGAAAAGATAATCGTTCCTGTCAAAGCGCGTATTTGGAGCTCGGAAAAAATAAACGGAGTTCCTCAAAATACATTGACGCCGTCAAAAGAAGAAAAAATACGTATAGCCAAAGAACAAAAAATTTTAGATGAAGCCAGAGAAAAAGAAACTTCTCAAACAGTTCCTCTGTGTTTTATATGGCCTGTACAAGGCCGGATATCCAGTCCTTTCGGGAAACAACGCTTGTATAACGGAGTGGTAACAGGAGATCATAGCGGACTTGATATAGCCGCTCCGAAAGGAACTCCGGTAAAAGCCATCGCCGACGGATGGATACAACTGTCGGAAAATGATTTATTTTATACGGGAGGAACGATATTTATTGAACATGGCGCCGGGGTTTTTTCCGGATACTCGCATTTAAGTAAAGTTAATGTCCCCGTGGGGACGTTTGTAAAGG